>CAYLZR010000262.1:0-3437 GCA_964388145.1 uncultured Gemmatimonadaceae bacterium
CGGCTCGTTTCCCAACTGCGAGCGCTGCAGGCGACGCGAAACCGGTTCTACGCCATGGTGAACCACGAGTTGCGGAACGCGTTGACCGGCGTATACGGGTGGGCGGAGCTGCTACTGCGAAAAGCCGGTGACGATCCTCCGCGGCCGGTTGTGGAAACTGTGGAGGCGGCTGAATACGCGCTCGAGCTGCTCAACGATCTGCTCGACCTGAGTCGGTTCGACGCCGCCCGGATCGAACCGGAAATCGCGGAGGCGGATGCTGTCGACATCGTGCAGGATGCGGTGGCGACCGTGCAGCCGTCGGCGCGCGACGCCGGGGTTGCCATTGAGGTCGTCGGCGCCAAGCCAACACGTTCCCGCACGGATGCGAAACGGGTACGCCAGATCCTGATCAATCTGCTGAGGAACGCGGTCCAGCATAGCGGCGACGATTCGGTCACCGTGCACATGACGGCCGACGACGCACAGCTCGTCTTTTCGGTGGTGGATCACGGAGAAGGAATCAGTCCCGAACAGCAGGCAATCATCTTCGATGCGTTTGCGCGCGCCGACTCGAAGGCCGGTGGCGGAACGGGTCTGGGACTCACGTTGTCCCGCCGGCTGGCGGTGATGCTGGGAGGCGACATCTCCGTCACGAGCCAGCTCGGCGAGGGAGCCCGTTTTACGGTGACTATCGCCCGTTACCTCCAGTAGCAAGTCGGCGCCTCGGGCCGGGGCGCGTTGAAGGCTCCCACCTGAGTGCCCCAAGGGCGTTCAAGTTCAAGGCGACGAGGGGGGGCGGCGGAGCGTCATGCGAGCGGTGCTACTAAACACCCAGACGCCCTACGCAACTATCGATGCGCTCAAGCCCACCACGAGCATGTCGAGCCCGTTACGCTGCCACCCCCCGTCGGACACGGTCGCCCGGAAGGCACCGACCCCGCGCGAGGAGTTGTGTTCGTCCTTGTCTTTCCTCCTGGCTTCGCAGCAGCTGCAAAGTCTCGCGTATCTCGGTGTGGCGGGGCTCCAATCCTATTGGTATCACGGCCCAGCCTTTTTCGTCGTGAGGACATCATGAATGAGGGCTTAGGGGACCAAAGTGACCCGGCGAAGGAGGCGACGAAAGATCGTGAAGAAGTTTTTAGCCTGGCTTGCCACCCCTTTCACAGCCCACCGGCTATCGTCCCGTTGTGGCTCCAACGATCGCCACCCCCAACCCTCTAATCGGGGTTCTGGGACAACAAACAGGGAAGGAATGACTCACAGGGGAACCCAATGAAATTGCAGTCGTGGGACATTGGCGAATGGTTGCTCACGGTTGTCGCGGTCTTGGTGATCGCTTACGCCGTTGGCGAGATAGCGCCAAAGTCGCTCCTCGCCGCCCTAGTGTTCGTAGCCCTCACCGTATTCGCGGTACTCGGGAGCCGTCTCGGACCATCGCGCGGCCCGCGCCGCGCCGACTGCGACGGCTGACGGCCTCACAACGGAGAAGATGGATCATGTCGAATATCAAAATAATGGTGACGGGGCTTGTTGTCATTCAATGGCATCAGTGCGCTCTTTCTTTTCAGATCTTCGCCGTGGCCGTCGCACCGACGATGTCGCTCTGAGAGATCACCCCGACGAGTTGTCCCTCATCTTCGACGAACAGTCTATGCACGTCCAGGTACAGCATTTGTTGCGCCGCCGTTTGGACATCGTCGTCCGGGGCGGTGATGACCGGACGCGAGGTCATGAGTTCGCCGGCGGACCTCTCCATAAACAGTAAAGTTGACCCATCAGTGCCGGCGCATTCCGCGGCAGACTCCAGGACATCGCTGGTCGAGAGCACGCCGATCAAACCTCCGGTACGTTTGTCCAGCACGGGAAGGCCGTGCACGTGCCAATCGGCCAATGCGACGACTGCATCCGCCACCGTGGCGTCGGCGGTTATCGTTTGTAGGTCGGTAGTCATCAATTCGGCGACTTTCATCGCTCTGGCCTCCGTTCATGCTAAGATGAGTTGTTGCAGGTTCTTCTGTTCCTGCTCTTCGATCGTGGTCTTGCTCGACGTAACTCCGACTGGTACCACGAGCAGCGAGGTGGGCAGCCGGTAGAGAAGTTCTTGTGTCGTACTACCAAGCAGCATGCGATCGATGAAGCCTTTTCCATGGGAACCGACCACTAGGAGATCTGCGTCCCATTCGGCAGCCTCATCGGCGAGGACTCGTGCCGCGGGGCCTTCTCGAATTGCGCGCTGAATCCATCCGTTGCCTTCAATGGCGTCCATCATGTCGTGAAAGTGCTCCTTCGTATAACGGCGATACGTGTCCAGGCCCCATGGGTACAGCGGATATGTACTTGGAGCGGGCTCGATGGTGTGGACCACTCGCAACTCCGCGTCGAAGAGCTCAGCGACGTATTTCCCGGTGTTGAGGGTCGCTGCCGCTGCATCGGAGAGGTCGACGCCTACCACCACGCGCTCAATCGTCGGGTTCCCCGCTGTCGTCACGAATGTAGGGACGTCAACCTTGCACACAGCGTAGTGTGCCAGGCTGCCACCAAGCCACCGCCCTAACCGGCTGTGATGTTTTCCCCCTAAGACCAGCAGGTCGGCGTCGCGCCGGCGGACCTCCTGCGGGAGCGTCCAACCGGGCTTGCCCATGACGATATCGAGTCGATCGAGTGCCTCCGGCGGAACGTTGCCGCGCAGCTCTTCTTCCACTTCTTTGCGTGCAGCCGCTGTCACATGGTCCATGAAAGCGTCAAGGTCAATATCGGTTTCCAGGGTTGCTGGCACCGCCGATACATCCACCGTCGTGCGCACCAGATCAAACTCTGCCCCGCTGACCTGCGCAAGTTTCCATGCACGCCGAGCCGCCCCCGCACCTGCCGGTGACGCATCGACCCCCGCAACTATTCTTTGCCAAGACATTTGTTCACCTCTGTTCGCGAGATATTGCTCTTTACAATTGGTAGGGTAATGAGATCGCGGTGAGATGTGTTCAAAGCCTGCATCAAGATGTCTTTAAGAACTGAGGCGAACGAGTGGCCCCGGGCGAGTAGGCCGGCGGGTGCGACACTCGTTCTCGCGCTCGTCCTGCTGCCCTCCGCTGCCAAGGCCCAGCAGTCCGGCAGCGAAGTCTGGGGGGAGTCCTGTGGCAACTGTCACGTCATTCAGCCGGCGCGGCTACAGCCAATGTCGATCGACGGGCTCTTTACCCATACACCAATGGAGGTTCGGGACGGCGGCCCGAAGAGATGCGGGTCGAGAGCGTTACGGCCCTGATCTGCAAGCTCACGGTTTCTGAAGAGGTCCCGCTGAAGCTGGCCCCGGAGGTCCTTTCTTCCTTCGCAGGGGAGTATCGAGCCCCACGAGGGTCTTTCCGGGTAGACGTGGTGGATGGAGCCCTCCGGCTGGTTGGCGAGGGCACCCCGCCCGTGGTCATCGAGCACGTCGGAGAGGCTCGCTTCAGGGG
>CAYLZR010000263.1:0-3415 GCA_964388145.1 uncultured Gemmatimonadaceae bacterium
TCGATACCGGCGGTGTATCTCATGATGCCTTCCGCGTCGCTTGTGCCGGCCCCCGGCTGGCGAAGATATGGTCCAGCGCAAACAGCGCGGCCCCCAATGCACCCATGAAGTGCGATTCGTCACTTACGTTCACCTTCAATCCCATGCGCTCGTTCAGGGTCTCGATCATCGCGACGTTGAGGGCTACCCCGCCCGTGAACGTGACCTCCTCCTCAATGCCGACGCGCCGCAGAAGGCTTGTTGAGCGGGCCGCTATCGATTGATGGACCCCCAGGAGTATGTCCTCGATCTTTTTCCCCTTCCCGAGCCACGACAGCACCTCAGACTCGGCAAACACCGTACATGTGGTGCTTATCTTCACCGGTCGCTCGCCCCGCAAGGCGGTAGGGCCAAGCTCGGTTAGCGGAATGTCGAGGGCATTGGACGCGGCTCCCAAGAAGCGTCCCGTTCCCGCAGCGCACTTGTCGTTCATACAGAAGTCGACGATCTGCCCTGTGGCAGAAACGCTTATCGCCTTCGTATCCTGCCCACCCATGTCGACGACGGTGCGCGTATTTGGAAACATGTGGACAGCACCACGCCCGTGGCAGCTGATCTCGGTCACCTGCGTATTACCAAAAGTCACCTTGTAGCGTCCGTACCCGGTCCCCACGACGTACTCAACCTCCTCTTCACGCAGATCGCCCTCGCGGAGAGCCTCCACGAACGTATTCTCTGCCGCCAACACCACGTTGGCTCCGGTGTCTGCCAACGACCGGCCGACGATATTCTTCTTCTCGTCGATGATCACGGCCTTCGTTTGCGTCGAACCGACGTCTACGCCACCGCCATAGGCCATCCAGATCTCCTGATATCGTTTCGAGTGTTACACAGAAGACACGGCGAAGCACGGAGTGCTACAGATCTCGCGGCTTCTACGCCGCCGCCAAACCGCATCGATCGCTGTCCATCCCTTGGCCAGGACGCTTGTCACTAGCTAGAAACAGCCGCTTGCTGCCTGCGCGTGGCGAGTCCTTCGAAGAAGGCGTCGACGCGGTTCTTCAGTTGCGCTTCCGACACGACCCGCCGATCCATGAGATCCGACTCGATGAACAGGCATGGAATGTCTCGCGCATCCATCACGGCCCGGCGGCTGTCCGCCAGACCGGTTGAAACGGTACGGCAGCTCTTGATCGGATGGTACACGATGCCGTCGGCCGAATACGTATCCACCATGTCCAAGAGATGCTGTGTCTGAAAGAACATGCTGTCCATCGCGTCGCGCACATTGATCAGGATGCCCTCGGCCAAGCTCTCGATTGGACGTGCCAAGTCGTACTGAAACCCGAGGTTCGTGCCGCCCGAGGCAAACCACAAATAGGTTGAGTTGACGAACGTACCGCCCCAGTCGGTGAACAACTCATTGAAGCGGCGGAAAATCGGGTAACATGGGACGCCGACGAAAAGGAGACGGTACTGTTCATCAGTCAGCGTGCCGATGCCCTGGGCCACTTTGTATTCCATTTCCTCTACGAGGTCCTCAAAATACTTGGCACCAGCGCGATCTCCCCGATAACAGTTGCTCACGCCCAGAAAAATCGTTCCGTCGGTCAGCGCATTGAACAGCGATGGTCGCGCTTGATTGAGTTCCAGTACTCGCTTCCAACCGCGGCTCATTGTGTTGGCGTGCCCCAACGATTCGCGCAGCCGATCGATGTCGAACTTGATGCCCGACACGTTTTCGCAAACGGTGATCAACTCACGGAGCTGCGCCTCGACGTACCGGCGGTCGTTCTCGAAATCCCGGTCACCCGGCCACGACTGCCCGCCCGCCTCACGGGTGCCGGGCACATCGAACGTGAACGTTGGGATGCCGTACATGCGTTCCCAGATCTCGGCCCACTTGATATAGGTGTTGCACGCATTGGTGTAGACCGCGATTGCCGGCTTCGGAATGCGGCCCATTGGCAGCTTGCCACCTCGCAACTGGGTGGCGACATCCGCCTTGACATATCCGCAGATGTCAGGCGAATAACCGTAGTCTTCAGCTTCGTTGAGGTACTCGTGAGCAACCCGTCGGACAGCCGTCTGTAACGAGTTGATTTCAGGAAACACGATGGGGAAGTCAAAAACCCGGAGGAGCTCGGCGAAACTGCCCATGACGAAAACGTAGGCCGCGCGCCTGTCCTGTTCAGCAGCATCTGTGAGACCTTGGAACCACACCCGAAACAGGCGGGCCCCTTCCGAATTGCCACGTCCGACTTCCATTGCTGCTTCGTTCATGTGGGTACCTCTCGCTCAATCGAAGAGGAGGTTCTCTACAAAGGTTTCGAGCTGGATTTCCATGTGGTCGAAGCTCGTCATGTTCTCCTCGAACTCGCTGACGAAGAATGGGATACTCTGCTCGTCCAAGGCGCGAGTGTACGCCACCTGTTCCTCCAAGCCGGGCTCGCACATCTTCGCCGCGGTAACGATGGCGGCATCGGCCCCCGATTGCCGAATGCGCTCGAGCAGCATCTTTTCCTTCGGCTTTCGCAAGTCGTGCTGTACGGGGCTGTAACTCGACTTTTCTAGATACGCCTCAGCGAGGTTGAACAACGGGTCTCCTTCCAGAGAGACGTCGTCAACGATCCATCGCAGGCCGATGAGCAAGTCGTCGTCCACCAGATAGCACGACCGGCCAATCGCTCGTATCAAGTCAAGGGGAGGCTGTTCACAGAATCCACCCTCAAACACCACGCGAATCTTGTCCTGGCGTTTCGCGGATCGTTCCTTGATCAAGGGAAGGACGGTGCCGAGCAACTCGTTGTGTTCTTCGCGTGGAATCATTCCCCCAACCGACACCAAAGCATACGCGTCGGCGGCGGAGATCAACCAAGGTGTGTCACGTTTGATCTCGTATAGTTCCCTGGTGAGCGCACGATTCTCATTGAACACCCCAAGAGAGCGCCGGAGATCGTCGTCGGTAACTTCACGTCCCGTTATCGTTTCGATGCACCGCATCAGGCGCGCGTACTCATCTCGCAGATACGCCGGTGCATGGCTCGAGTTGGCGTTCTGAGGTAGGTACAGGATCTGACACGGAAAGCCGAAGTTGCGGCCCCACACTCCGGCGAGATTTCTGGCCGCATCACAGATGGGATGCGTGACGAACATGTCGAATTCGATCCGGCCAGTCAGGGCGACTTCCAACGAAGTCTTCAGAATCGAGCAGAGGTACGACCCAAAGTGCGAGTCGGCCTGTACGGCTTCCAGGGGCGCGCCACGTACTTTGAACGGCAACGCGCCCGCCGCGTGGGCAATCTCCTCCGGAAAATACACCTGGAAATGTCCGATGACCTTGCCTCCCACCTCCCGCCATCGCTGCACCGTCGGATAATCGACATCCTCGGCCAGTTCCCGACACTGATAGAGGATCTCGTCGAGCGGCTTGCCA
>CAYLZR010000264.1:0-3413 GCA_964388145.1 uncultured Gemmatimonadaceae bacterium
TGAAGAACATCATCACGACCGCGGCGACCCCGATGCCCATGAACGTCCCGAGCATCCGTTTCTTCATGGCAGTGTGATCCGCCATCGCCCCGAGTAGGGGAGCCAGGACGGCGATGATGGCTAATCCAATGCTCGTCGCTACGGAGTGTCGAAATGTGGCGGACTCGGGGGAGATACCGGCCGCAGCATATGTGGAGAAAAAGATCGGGTACACGGCGGTCACCACGATCGTGACCATGGCGGAGTTGGCCCAGTCGTACATCGCCCAGGCGCGCTGCGCTTTGGTGCGGAGACCCAGCTTGGCGAGTATCACTTAGAATCCTCGGCTCGGGAGACTCACACGACCGTTACGGAGTTCCGGGCGTGATAATGATGTCCGGATCGATCACAACCGTGTGCGTTTCGTTTCCATCTTGGCACTCCAACGTGATGTTGTACCCGAACTGCCGACCCACCTGATTCGGTCTCATGTTGGCTCCCCGCGCACGATTCGCCGCACCCCGACCGCCCGTGTGCCGCGCGGCCTGGAACGGCCAGTTGTTTTGTCCCGGCCGCTTGGGGGTGATTTCGATGGTCGTCGATCCGGCGTTGGCGTTCAATTCCCATTCGCCCACCCCGTCCTGCTGAACCTCCATACGCCACGGGTCGACGGTTACCACGACGCGGCCGTCCGCGCACCGCACGTCGACGTTGGTTGGTGAAGCTTGAGTTTGAGACCGGGACGGCAGCGCGTGGGCCACGCTCATCCCAACACCGGCAAGGCCTACCAATCCGACGGCGAGGAAGAATCGATGCATTCCTGGATCTCCGGGTTTCAGGAGAAATCTCATTTCGGGCTGCAATAATACGACTCGGACGGCAATAATACGACACAGCCAAACACCACCACGTCGTCCATGTTATAGCTCACGCCTTCTTGCGTTGCAAGTTGGGTCTATGGCAATTCCATCATCTTACGACACCGTGCCGCGACGTTATCGCCCGATGCGCGACAGGGGCTTTTTCTTGACCACGCACCACACTGATGACCGACCACGATAAGACCTCGACCGACACGTCAACCTCCGAGTGGTGGTCTCCCATCACGGGAGCCGGCCACCCCGAGCGTATCGGCCCATTCAAGATCCTCCAGGTGCTCGGTGAGGGCGGGATGGGAATCGTGTACGAGGCCGAGCAGACGGCGCCGGTTCGCCGCCGCGTGGCGCTCAAGATCATCAAGGCGGGTATGGATACCAAGGAGGTCGTGGCGCGTTTCGAAGCCGAGCGGCAAGCCCTCGCCGTGATGGACCATCCAAACATCGCCAAGGTTCTCGATGCCGGTGAGACGGACACGGCCCGCCCCTATTTCGTCATGGAGCTGGTCCACGGCGTCAAGCTGACGGCGTACTGCGACGCCGGTCAACTCTCGATCGACGAGAGGTTGAAGCTGTTCATCAGGGCGTGCCAGGCGGTTCAACACGCACACCACAAGGGTGTGATCCATCGGGACATCAAACCGTCCAACGTGTTGGTGACGGAACAGGACGGTGTGCCCACTCCGAAGGTGATCGATTTCGGCGTGGCCAAAGCCATGGGCTATCAGCTCACCGAACGCACGCTGGTGACGGCGCACGGCACGGCGATCGGCACGCCGGCGTACATGAGCCCCGAACAGGCCGAGATGTCGCAACTGGACGTCGACACGCGAACCGACGTCTACAGTCTTGGCGTCATGCTGTACGAGCTGCTAGTGGGACGGCTGCCATTAGATCCGACGGAAATGGGAATACCGGCGTTCATCGCTCAACTGGTTTTGCGAGACACCAACCACCCCACGCCGAGCGCGTATTGCACGAAACTCGGTCACGAGATTCAAACGATCGCGCGGCTGCGACGCATCGATCCCACCACCCTCAAGCGGGAGTTACGCGGCGATCTCGACTGGATCGTCATGAAGGCGATGGACAAGGATCGAAAACGCCGTTACGAGACGGCGAACAGTCTCGCATTGGACATCCAACGCCATTTGAACGACGAACCGATCCTCGCGCGGCCTCCGAGTGCAACGTACCGGCTGAGCAAGTTCGTTCGCCGCAACAAGGTCGGCGTGACCGCAGGAGCGCTGGTGGCCGCCAGTCTCGTGGTAGGGCTCGCCTTGGCCAGCGCGGGAATGGTTCGCGCCCGGCGAGCGGAGACCGAAACGGCGCTCGAGGCTGAGACGGCGCAGCAGGTGTCGGACTTCCTCGTCGGTCTATTCGAAGTTTCCGATCCGGGCGACGCGCTGGGTAACACCATTACCGCAAGGGAGATTCTCGATCGGGGTGCGGCCGACGTAACCGAAGACTTGACCGATCAGCCGCTGGTACAGGCTCGTCTCATGGCAACGATCGGCGACGTGTATCAGAAGCTCGGTCTGTTCGATCAGGCTCGGCCGCTCTTCGAGCGGACGTTGTCGCTGCGCGAGCGTGAGCTGGGATCGGAGGATCTCGACGTGGCCGAGAGCCTCACCGCGCTCGCGAACCTACACCGTGCAGTCGGAGACTTTGACGACGCCGAGCCACTGCTGGTGCGCGCACTTCACATCCGAGAAAACACACCGGGATCGAACCAACTCGAGGTGGCTCGAACCGTCAGTACCCTCGCCGCCCTTCGCTGGGCACAGGGACGCTACGACGACGCGCAACCGCTGTTCGAACGGGCGGTTGCCATTCACGAGAGCAGTGAGGGACCAATGCATCCGGGCGTCGCGCTGGCGGCGTCAAACCTCGGCGGCATGTTGCTCTCGCAGGGAAAGCTCGCAGAAGCCGAACCTCTGTTGAAACGCGCACTCGCCATTCGCGAAGAGGTGTTGGAACCCAACCATCCCGATCTCGCCGGCACGCTCAACAATCTTGGCGCGCTCTATTGGTTGCGAGGCGACTACGAGCAAGCGGAACCGATCTATCAACGCACACGCGAGATATTCGAACGGACGCTTGGGCCGGAGCATCCCAACACCGGCCGGATTCTCAACAACCTCGGCGAAACATATTGGGCGCTGCAGCGATACGACGAGGCTGAAGACTTCTTGTTACGCGCTCTGGCCATCAAGGAAAAAGCGTTTACCGCCGACAATCCGAGCATCGCCAACACACTCAACGTCATTGGCGATGTGCAGCGCGAGCAGGGACGCTTTGCTGAAGCGGAGGCAACCTATCGACGTGCGCTCGACCTGCGCGAGCGCGTGCTCGGACCGAACGCTGCCGACGTCGCCGAAACTCTCACCAGCTACGCCGAATTGCTTCGCCAGATGGGACGCACCGCCGAGGCCGATCGCCTGGCCGCGCGTGCGGCCGCCATCGAATCCGGTAGTTAGGGAGCTGTTGGCGGAGGCGCATGTTCGTCGAAGTGATGGTGCCAGTGCGCTCCGTTACAAAAGGGCTTGTTCTGGCTCT
>CAYLZR010000265.1:0-3403 GCA_964388145.1 uncultured Gemmatimonadaceae bacterium
ACCACTCGATTGAACTGGTGAGCCGGCTGGCCCTCCAATACACCGAGTTCCACGATTGGTGGCTCGACGAAACGCCACTGCGCGATGGCGCTCGATACGGCAGCGTTCTCGACAATCGCGATACCCGCGCTGTCTCGCGTAGCGGCCTCCACAGCCGGACGGTCCCCTGACACACAGGCTCCCACACCCGCGGCCGCGCCGCAAAACACACAACCGTGGGAAACTCTCTGCATCAACGCACAAAACATGTGAAGGAACTCGCTTGCCTACGGCGTGACGCTCAGCAGCTCGATGTCGAACACTAAAGTCGCATTGCCCGGAATCGAAGAACCCGCGCCTGCTGCGCCATAAGCCAGATGTGGCGGAATGACAAGCTTCCGCATTCCCCCAACCAGCATCCCCACAACACCCTCGTCCCAACCTCCGATGACTTGCCCGGCGCCGAGTTGAAAAACGAACGGGTCGTTGCGATCGCGGCTACTATCGAACTTGGTACCGTTGGGAAGCCAACCCTCATAGTGCACACTCACGGTGGTGCCCGCAACGGCCTCGTCGCCCATCCCAACCAGGAGATCCTGCAGATACAACCCGGACGCGGTTCGCGTCATCGCGCTCAGGTCGACGTTCAACTCGGACGCGAAGTCGGCAGTGGTGAGCGGCGCTGTAGAGCCCTCATCCTCTCCCCCGCACGCGGCCAGCGCAAATACCATTGGAATGACGAGTAATGTTCTCATGTGTATTTCCTCTCGTTAATGTTCTGCTCGAATCGCTGTCCCTGGTCGAACGCCCTCGACGAATTCGCCGCCGTCCACGACCAGGACGCCGTTCACCATCACGTACTCGAATCCTTCGGCGGGAATCAGAACGTTCACGTACGTCGAACGATCGATCACCGTCTCCGGATCGAACACCGTGATATCAGCATCCGCCCCAACACGAATACGACCCCTGTTCCGCATTGCAGGCACTCGTGTTTCCAACCGGCGCGCCGGTTCGATCGTCATCTTGCGGAGCGCCTCCATGAGCGTCAGGACTCCCTGCTCTCGCACAAACTTGGCCAACACCTTGGCGTAGGTGCCCGAACTGCGAGGATGTCCAGCCCCGTTCGTGATACCGCCGTCGCTCGCAATCATCGTGAGCGGACTCTCAATGGCCGCGAGCGTCATTGCTTCGGTGCGGCTGTGGATGAACACCCGCCCACCCTCCGCTCTGTAACGTGCGAAACTTTCACGGGTAAGGCGTTCACCCGTAGCGGCCCACTGGTGCCGTTGGAAGTACGCGTCGTCCTGAGATTCCCAATCGTCGAACAACGCAGACTCGATCCGCGTGGCGCCCGCTTCATAAGGATACGCTTCAGTTGTCACATCCTGGCCGGCGGCGCGCGCCTCCTCGATGAGCGCGAGAAACTCCGACGTCCGTGCGCCGCCACTGGAATTGATGTGCACCACGTGCAGCGACGCACCGGTCTTGGCGGCACCTTCAATGGCCTCGCGCAAGCCCGCCAATCCGCCTCGAACGTGAATGTGCGCCGGGGCCTCATACTCCGCCGCGACCTCAAGCATGGTCTCGAGTTCGGCAGGGGTTGCCGCCGGCGTGTATGCAATTCCGAAACCAACGGCGACGGCTCCCTGTCGCAGCCCCTCTACGATCCGGCGCCTCATCTCCACGATGCCTTCGTCGGTGGCAGCTCGGCTGCCGCCGGGACCGCTCGGCAGAAAATCTCCCTCGTCTCCCATCACGATCATGCGCACGGGAATGTGCCCGATACTCGCACCGTAGTTTGTGATCTGACCGCCTTCACGGGCGGCGTACCACCCGGCGACATCTCCCGTCCCCACCTCCAACTCGAGGCTCGTCGTGACGCCGTCGAGCACCTTGTACCGGTACGATTCTTCGTTCTGGCCGTGTTGGTGCAGGTCGACGAAACCGGGCGCGACAACCAGACCTTCCACGTCGATCACACGTTCTCCCTCTAGTAGGTCTTCGGTCACCGCCTCTATGTGACCGTCACGGATTCCGACATTGCGGACCGCATCCAAACCCGACGCGGGATCCATTACCCGGCCGCCGACGAGTACGATGTCGAACGAGCTTCCCCCACACGCACCCAACGTGACTGCGATAACCACGGTCAGCAGTAGACAAAGTTGCGTCTTCCTCATCGGGCCTCCTTCGTTTCCATCGTGAGTGCTTCGACGGCGTGACCCCATAAGATGTCACGTGCGACAATGTACTTGCAATGAGCGTGACCACATGAACATTATCGTACGCACAAGCCGCTGACCCGGGAGTGATCATGATGGCGAACCGTACTCCGATCCTTTTGCTAGCCCTGCTCTCCTTCTTGGCTCTCGTACCGAGAGAACGAGTCCCGCCGAGCCCCCCGCTCCGAGTGGAGACTTTCGTTTCAGGTCTGGACACGCCGTGGGACTTGGCCTGGGGTCCCGACGGCGCCATGTGGGTAACAGAACGCCGGGGAACGATTTCGCGCGTCGATGTTGCTACCCGCGTGGTTACGGAGGTCGGCACACTCGACGTACTCGAGTCGGGCGAAAGCGGTCTGATGGGGATGGCCTTCCACCCGGACTTCGGGAATCAACCGTACGTATACCTGGCCCATTCTTACAGAGGCGGTCGCTCCGTCCGCAATCGACTCGTGCGCATGCGATTCGACGGAACCCGTCTCGGAGACCCGGAAACTTTGCTGGACGGTATCCCGGGCGCCCGCAACCACGACGGCTCCCGACTCGCGGTCGGTCCGGACGGACTGCTGTACATGACAATGGGTGACGCAGGAAGGCGCGAACTCGCACAAGATTTGTCGTCGGTGGCTGGGAAGGTGCTCCGACTCACCTTGGACGGACAACCAGCACCGGGTAATCCGTTCGGTACCTACGTGTATTCGTACGGACACAGAAACCCGCAGGGCATCGTGTTTCACCCTCAAAGCGGCGCGCTCTACGTCGCCGAACATGGGCCGGACACAAATGACGAGGTGACTCGCGTCGAAATGGGAGGCAATCACGGATGGCCCGCCGTGCACGGTTTTTGTGACGGAGATGTTTCGGGAGAGCAAGCCTACTGTAACAGTCACAACGTCGTCGAACCGGTGTCGGCATGGACGCCCACGGTTGGTATATCGGGCGCCGACTTTTACAACTCGGATCGCATCGCCGGATGGAGGGGAAGCCTCCTGGTTACGTCGCTCCGCGGAGCGACGCTGTGGCGTATCACGCTCTCCGCTGACGGACGTCGCGCGTTGGGGCGAGAAGCGTTGTTCCAAGGGGAATACGGACGGCTGCGTGATGTGTTGGTCGGACCGGATGGTGCTGTCTACATTGCGACCAGCAACCGAGACGGCCGCGGACGACCGGCTTCCGATGACGATCGCATTCTGCGGATT
>CAYLZR010000266.1:0-3380 GCA_964388145.1 uncultured Gemmatimonadaceae bacterium
CGCGCCACCGAGCACCTCGCGTCGCACGTTGGAGAGGGCCTCGGCGGACTCCTCAACGCGACCTTCGGCAACGCAGCGGAACTGATCATCGCGATCATGGCGCTTCGGGCGGGATTGTACGATCTCGTGAAAGCCTCTATCACAGGATCGATCATCGGCAATTTATTACTCGTGTTCGGATTGGCGGCTCTGGCCGGAGGCCTGCGGCGCGGCACGCAAACCTTCAACAAGACGGCGGCCGCGATGGGCACGACCATGCTGGTGTTGGGGACGATCGCCTTGATCATACCGGCCATGTTTCACGTTGTGGCCGGAGAAACCGCGGCGCAGAGCGAACAGCGCATGAGCCTCCTCATCGCCCTCATTCTCCTGGTCACCTACGTCCTGTCTCTGCTCTTCACGCTCAAGACGCACTCACATCTCTATGTCGGCTCGTCGGAGCCGCACGACGACAGCGCCCATAGCGCGGCGCACTGGTCGGTGAAGAAGTCCCTCTCCGTGTTGTTTGCGTCGGCCGTGACTGTCGGCGTGATGAGCGAGCTGCTGGTCTCGTCGGTGGAAGATGTCGGCGAAGCGGCAGGGATGAGCCAGGTGTTCATCGGTGTCATTCTCGTCGCCATCATCGGCAACGCCGCCGAACACTCCACCGCCATCCTGGTGGCCATCAAGGACAAGATGGACCTGTCGCTCAATATCGCCGTCGGGTCCTCACTACAGATTGCCCTCTTCGTCGCCCCGGTGCTCGTGTTGCTGAGCTACGTCATCGGCCCGACACCGATGGATCTGCTGTTCACCACCATGGAAGTCGTTGCCATAGCGGCCTCGGTGGGAATCATGGCCATGATTTCCCAAGACGGCGAAACACACTGGATGGAGGGCGTCCAACTGCTTGCGGTCTACGCAATCCTGGCAGTGGCGTTCTTCTTCCTGCCGGCGTGATGGTGGTCGGGCTGCGGCCCTTCTATAGCGTGACTGGCCAATAAAACGCAGAGTAGTACGCTATCAAGAGCGCCGCGCCCGCGAGCGCGAGATCCTTCATGAAGTGCGCGGTCTCGTTCATCTTGACCACCGGGTCGCTTTCCTTCCAGAACTGATGAGTGATCGTCGCCGAAAAAAGCGAAAAGATCGCAATCAGGCCCGCCCCGATGAAACGATGCCATCCCAAGAGCACGAAAAGGCCTCCCACCAGAATCATCAATCCGCCCACGATGGTCGCCGGCTTCGCGGCCGGTACTCCCTTCGAAGCAGCCCTCGCCGACATGTCATCCAGTTTCATGAAGTGCATCACCCCCAGGACGATGAAAAACATGGAGAACAAGATCCGTCCCCCTAAGTGGATCGCAGTGCGGAATCCGTCGGAAACCACGAAATCCATTGTCCGACCTCCTCGTATGTGTCTGGAATGATATGACGCGCCAAGTTAGCGCTCACAATGCGGATTCTCTAGCTCACGCGCAAGAGGAGCCAGATACAAAAAACCTCGGCTCAGCACCGAGGTTCAGGACCGATTATCCAAAAGGCCTACGATTTCCCACCACGCCACTTTGCCCACGAAGCGACACTTGGGGCAGCGCGCCGTTGGTGCCCGACTGTGGAGTGGCTGCCGGCAAGCGCAGCGCGGGCACACCGCGTAAACAGGTTCTGAGCCGTGACGGCTCTTCCGGGTCCGGGCTAGTTCCTTCGGCGTCCGGCACACCACCTCAAAATACTTGGGCTTGGGATCACCTTTGCGGATCTGGAGCAACCGACGAGGTACGACCGCGGGATGGCCGCCAATGTCCAAGACGACCTTAGCGGGCTTTTGGTCGAGGAGCACGGGGTACCACGCGCCTTTTCGTAAGCGACGGGATACAGCGGCTTTGACGGCCGGCCACACGCGAGCCCAGCCGACCGGTTTCACCTTGCTCCAGTTGGTCTTGATTCGTGGCATGCGGCAATGATGGCACCGTCACCAGGGTGCAACCATGATCCGGATCACACTATGGTCGGTTCTTTACCGTCAGAACCCGCACTTCGGGAAATCGACGGCCGAGCAGCTCCAACTCCTCGACGTCGGCCTGACCCATTCTGGCAGCTAGGAATCGCACGACGTACGTGCGCACGATGTCCACGGCACGGCGGGCGTCCATGAAGCCGACCACCCCTTCGGGTTCGCCGAACGCCACCGGCAGGTCGGAAAAATGGTTGTTGTGAAATCGCAGGATCGAAACCACATAGCTGTCCGGCTGTGCCTGGCTCATCAACGTGTCTTGATTCGCGTCGAGCTGTTGCCTGAAGTTCCGAAACACACGCCGAGAGGCTCGCAGATTCCGGGCGGCTGACACGCTATCCATCATGGAGCGATCCCGCTGCATCCAAAACACAGGTACCGGCATCGGAAGGCGGGCGTTGATGTTCCGAGCCGCGCCGTCGAGGTTGACCACGGCCTTGATGCGCGGATCGACTTGTCCGGCGAGCAGAGCTGCCGATCCGCCAAGTGAGTGACCCATCGTCACGACCCGCGAAAGATCGAGCCTCCTGCCAAAGAATTCCGTGGCCCGATCGTTCTCGGCCGCCAGTCGATTGACCACAAAAACGATGTCAGCCGCCCAGTCGGTGATTTGGTCATCCCAAAACCTGTTTGCTTCCGGTGAAATCGCGAAGCCAGCACGCCAGTCTTCGTGAAGCGGCTGCGCGCCGCGACTGCGCAGCACGGTAGCCGCGCTGCCAAAGCTGTGATTGATGGCGGCCACTAGATAGCCTTGGCTCGCCAACTCCTCGGCCAGAACCGTGTAGTGCATGGGAAGGGAACCCAGGCCGTGCGAAAATACGACCACCGGGAAAAGTGCAGGTCTCCGCGACAGTGCCGGCTCTATTGTAGAATTCGTCCGAACGTTGCGGACGTGAGCCGCGTAATCCGCTCCCATAACGAGTTCCGTCTCGTCGATGTTCGGAACATACGGTGTCGGAGATCTCGCCGAGCGCAGCGCCGCCGGATACCACACGTACACGTCGAGTCGACGCTGATCGTAGGGATCGTTCGTGAACCCCTCGAGACGGGTCGAGTCGACCCACTGCCTCACGGTGGTACCGACTCCGAACGGCCCTTCGGGTCGTGGGAGTGCCACACCTTGAAACGCCTGCACCGTCCCCGCGCCCGGACCGTACATCGTCACCAAGAGACAGAGGACCGAGATGTAACGATTCATTCGCTATCTACACTTGAACGGTCAATAAGACTCGGCCACCGATCAGCCAGCGGAATTCGTGCAACGTGAGCCGTATGCCGCAAACGTTTGCGCACGGCTAACGGCTAACAGCTAACAGCTAACAGCTACTCCGCCCTCATCGCTTCCATCGGATCCACCGCGGCCGCGCGGCGGGCCGGCAGATAGGCGGCG
>CAYLZR010000267.1:0-3379 GCA_964388145.1 uncultured Gemmatimonadaceae bacterium
CCCCCAGTTGGCGCGACGGTGTTGGTTCAGGCTCAATCCTGCTGCCTGAACCGCCGCCGCGCAAGAGTGGAACCGACGCAACAGCGCTAATCGCTTCGAAGTGCTACCATCGGATCCACCAGCGTCGCTCGGCGAGCCGGGAGAAAACTGGCTACGCACGCGACAGCCATCAACACAATTGGAACAATGACAAACGTCACGGGATCACGAGGACTGATGCCGTACAAGAAGCTGGTCACGAATTTTGCGCTCACGAGCGCACCGGCAACGCCGATCACAATTCCCGCCGCGGCGAGTTTCATTCCCCGCGCTAGCACGGTCGCACCCACACTTGCTCGCGTAGCGCCGAGAGCAACCCGGATCCCAATCTCGCGTGTTCGCTGCACGACGAGATACGACAGCACCCCATACAATCCGACCGTCGCCAGGAGCAATGCCAGGAATCCGAAAAGGCTGACGAGCGTCGCACTCACCCGATATCTGCCGATCTCACTGTCCAGTGCGTCCTCCATGGTCAGCGTTCTGGAGACGGCGAGGTTCGGATCGAGCGTGTTGATCTCGTTTTGCACCGATCGCAGCGATGCGAGTGGCAGCCCCGCCGTCCGAACCAAGAAAGCGGTCGAAAAGCCATCGTCCTGCAATGTGGGGATGTAGAACTGGGCCCGCGGCTCTTCGCCTAGGTTGTAGTACGTCGCGTTGCGTGCCACCCCAACGACCGTGCCATCCACCCCAGACACACGGACCTGCTTGCCGATGGCGTCTTGCCCCGGCCACACGGTGGCGGCGATTACTTCATTCACGATGACCACCCCCGGCGCGCCGACGCCATCTTGCACCGTGAACTCGCGTCCCGCGACCAACGGAATGCCCATCGTGCCAAAGTAGTCGGGCCCGACGCTGTTGAACCCGGCATCGAAACGGTTTCGCCCCTGCGGCGGTGTTACACCACTGGCTGTGAAATCGCTCATCCACTTTCCCATGAATGGAAGCATCTGCACGGTGCTGACAGCCTCCACACCGGGAACCGACGCGATGCGCTGAAGAGCCGCTTCGATGAACGTCATGGCGCGGCTCCTGTCATAGCCGTGGTTACGGAAATTCACCCCCACGACCAGGCGGCGTTCGGTTTCAAATCCCAGGTCGATTGCTCGCGCCGTATTGAGACTCCGGGCAAACAGAACAGCCCCGGTCACGAGGAGAACTGACAACCCGACCTGTCCGACGACCAGGGCGTTACGCATGAGTGATCGACCAGGAGACCGGCCGCGCTGAACCTCCGACGCAACGTCCATACGCGAGGCCTGCAACGCCGGCATACATCCAAAGAGCATCGCGGTTCCGGCGGCAAGCCCGATAGCGAAAGTCAACACGCCCAGATCCGGCGTGAATTGGACCGCAAACGTAAACGGCATCAAGTTGGCCGCGAGACCTGCCGACCAAAACGCCACCACGAACCCAAGGACCCCACCGCCCAATCCGAGCAGCAGGCTCTCCGTCAGCATCTGTCGAATCACGCGCCCCCTCCCTGCACCGAGCGCGATGCGAACACCCATCTCTTTGGCGCGGGCCGAAGCCCGAGCCAGCAAGAGAATCGCGATGTTGGCGCTCGCGATGAGCAATACGATCGCCACCACCACGGCAAGCATCCCCGCCATCGTGACCAGACTCCCGCGGTCGCGAGCATGAAACCGCTACGTCGCCGCGGTGGCACTCTTGCCCCCGTTCCACTCGACGAAGCTCTCCGCCAGGTACAGACCCAGGGCCTCCATATTGGCCTGCGCTTGCTCGATGGACACGCCGGGTTTTAGCCTTGCCATCGCCGACACCCAGTAAAGGATCGTGCCCTCGACGCGGTTGAAGTAATCCATGGTCGTGGGGAGCAATACGGATCGCATGGTCATGGGAAGCCATACTTCCGGCGGCATTTCGGTAGGACTGGCACCCCGAAACCCTTCGGGCGCAACGCCAATCACGGTAAACGGATGTCCGTTGAGCGTCAGCGTGGCGCCAACGACCGACGAATCTTCCCCAAACGACTGCCGCCAAAACCTATGGCTGATCAGCGCCACCGGCTCGCCCCCCGGGACTCTGCCGTCATCCGGAACGAACGGTCTCCCCATCGCCATCCGAACACCCAAGACGTCAAAGTAGCCGGGCGACACGAGCCAACCGTTGATTTGCGTGGAACCACCGGTCGAGATCGCCGTGAGAGCGAGTCCCTGACTGTATGCGAACACACCGTCGAACACGACGTTGTTGCTGCGGTAGTACGCGTAATCCGGATAGGAGAGCGCTCCCGCTTGCGTTCGGTCGTGCGTCGTATACAGACGAACCAAGCGGTCGGGCTCCGCGACGTGCGGCGGAGGCTCGAAGAAGAGCGAATTCACGATCGTGAACATCGTCGCATTGGCACCGATGCCAAGTGCCAGAATGACGATGGCCACCGCAGTGAATGTGGGCGTGCGCGCGAGCGTGCGGAACCCGTATCTCAGGTCTTGCATGAAATCGTAAAACATGTCGAGAGTCTCCCTCCGCCGGCGCCGCAACGGCGCGCGATGTCTCGGTTCACGTGACGCCGGGCGCCGGGACGATTGTCGAGCAAAACCCACACGCTCCGGCACCACCGACGTGACGAAGTCGTACAGCGTGTGCAACCAGAGACGCACGACGCCGAACGCTCGTCCGTAGCGAAACGCGCGCTGCAGATCCGCCGCAAAGGCGTCCTTCATTTCTCGGCCACAGGACGCCAAGAATCGTTTCGGATACGCGCGCAACAGGACCGCGTAGAGCTGGAGACTCCACTCGATCGCGCGCGGCACACCCGTCCGGTCGGCAGTCTTCATTCGAGATCAGGAAATCAGGTGCTCGTCGCGAGCGACTTCCAATAGCTGCTGCAGCCGCCGCGCCTCGGCGGCCACGACGTGGCGGCCCAGCGCGGTGATCTGATAGTTTCGTCGCCGCTCGTCACCCACCTTCGCATCCGGCGATTTAGCCACCTCAGCCGTAAGCCCGTCGCGCAGCATGGACTGAATCGTCCGGTATAGGGTTCCGGGTCCCAGGTTGAGCCGACCGTCCGTGCGACGCAATACCTCTTCCTTCAACCCGTACCCGTGGCGGGGCCCCTCTTGGACCAGCACCAACAGCATCAGAAAAATTCGGGGCTTCAGCGGCAGGAAAGACTCTGCCGATCGCTCGGTTGTCATTGAGACACTCCAGGCACAGGCGATCAGACCAGTTTGGGTATAACCATTCCGGTTACAATGTACGCTGTAATCGCCGTCAGGTTTCAGTTTCGGCGGATCGTCTTGCCGGAACCCAGAGCCGGCCATATATATAGGCATAATGCCTCTAGGCATTAACGGCATTTTCGCAGGACGGT
>CAYLZR010000268.1:0-3373 GCA_964388145.1 uncultured Gemmatimonadaceae bacterium
GGCCTCGACACGCCCCAGTCCACAACCAGCACTCAGTCATCGGGTCAATCAGTCGCGTGCGACGTCGTTTGTGGAGGAGTCAAAGTGAGTGGTTTCGAGGTAAGGGGTATCCGACAACTCCAAGGGAAGCTTCGGAGGTTCGGGGAACACCGCTCGCGAGCCACCTCACCGTTCAGGCATGGTTGACTCCCACGCGTCTAAACCGGTGAACGACTCCGACTTCACCCTAGCAGTTCTCCGCAACGCGTTCGAGCTTTGGTTCGAACCGGAAATCCAGCGCCGACAGGAACGAGGGGAGTTCCCAAAACCCTTCAAGTTATGGGCAGCACAAATCCTGATGGAGCCGGACTCGCCGCCCGTCATCGCGTTCAACGAGCAAATCCAGGGGGTTCTTCAAGCTAAGCCCGACGCAAATACTCCACTTCCTATTGAGAAGGGGCAACAGCTTCGCCTTCGGGACCTCGGCGATATCGTGGGGATGCAGCTTACAACCGAGCATCCCAACGCAGGTCACCTGACCGCCCTCTTTCACAAAGGTGCCTGGTACCTTCTGTTCGACTTTAGATACAACTCAGCACGGATCAACCTAAGTCTCGATGTGGCGCGTCAGTTCTATGCCGCGGCCGAGGGCGCGATCGACAGAAAACACCTTAACGTAGCGGTGGAGAATCTCTTTGCTGTGGTGGAGATAGCCGCAAAGTCGTATCTGATGATCCATCCATATCCCCAGCTCCTGCGAAAGCACCGACATGGTCTCATATCGACAGAATTCAATCGCTATGGAGGCAAGCATGGCAATGTGGACGCGAAGTATGTGTCCCTGTTCAACGCCCTTACCAGCATCCGCCTCAAAGCACGCTACCCCGACGCGCCGCTGTCCATAGCTCCTTCCGTCGTCCATGAATGGTTCCAGATTGCGGGGGCAATGCTAGACGATGTTGCGTCCCGACCCGCTGTCCGATATGAGCCTGAGTTCGTGGAGCGACCAATCGGGCAAGGGCGCAAATGAATAGGTGCAGACTGGTTCAGGCGGTCATAACTGGACTCGTAGCAATCGGCTAGCCGCTGATACTCGGCCATTCGCCGACCCCGCGGTTAACGTACGCCACCCTATCGCCCCGATTCTGACACCGCTCGCTGCAATAGGGCTCGTCGGGATCATGCTCGGTGCTGCGGCCACGCATCTGCGCCGATCTGAGACACCGATGGTGGTCCCGCCCATGGTTCTTGCCGCCCTCGCCGCTTTTGTTGCGTACGGCCGCCTTGTTGTTATGCCTGTCTAAGTTCCGATCCAGACTACCTGAGTCATCCGGGTGTTGCGGGTCAGTGTCACGTTTCCATGACCCATTTCGTCTACTCTGGTAGGGCCGATTCGTTCGGCCAAACGATTCTGCAACCGGAGGACGACATGACATCAGCCGTACATACACCCGACGCACCGAGCATCCGGGCTCCGTGGTTCTTGGAGCCGGCCATCGCCAAACAGGAACGGGCGCTCGGTGCATCGATGGATTTCTTGAGGGAGATGGTGACCCTGTCCCTTTCGGCGAGCCTCAAGCTGGGACTGATTCTCCCGATGACCGAACACCGCAGTGTGCTCAGCCTAGACGCCCGAGCGGTCGCGCGGATCGTGACGG
Organism: uncultured Gemmatimonadaceae bacterium; assembly: GCA_964388145.1. Taxonomy (GTDB): domain Bacteria; phylum Gemmatimonadota; class Gemmatimonadetes; order Gemmatimonadales; family GWC2-71-9; genus B3T1B10. Next base: position 1,638 of record CAYLZR010000268.1, read on the forward strand.
TCAGACAGGAAGATTGCGGACCGTGTCTCCAGATCGCCGTGAACCAGAGCCTCTACGAGGGCGCCGACCTGGGGGTCGTTCGCGCCACGCTCGCGCGCGACGACGATGCCCTTCCCGACGACTTGGCCACGGTGTACGAATTCACCGAGGCGGTGGTCACGGATGGGCACGTTTCGCCGAACCTCGCGAGGCGGACCGAGCTGACGGTTGGAGGTAGGAAGGGGATCGTCGACCTCGCGTTCGCCATTGCGGGATCGCGCATCTTCTCGATGATTAAGAAAGTGATGGGTTACTCGATGAGCTGTTCGATGGTCGAAATCAAGACGACACGCACATAACCGTGGAAGACAGCGCAACCATGTTCGAGGTGCATCGGCCGCGCCTCACGCGACTGGCCTACCAGATGCTCGGCTCGCTTGCAGAGGCGCAGGACATGGTGCAGGACGCCTACCTGAAATGGCACGCGGCCGACAGGACCGAGGTCAATTCACCGGCGGCGTGGCTCACCACGCTCGTGTCCCGACTCTGTATCGACGTCAAGCGATCCGCGCGCGTTCGGCGGGAGGAGTACGTCGGCCCGTGGTTGCCGGAGCCGCTGTTGACCGACGAAGGACGGTCGCCGTTCGACAGCGTCGAAATGGCGGACACGCTCTCGATGGCCATGATGCTACTGTTGGAGCAACTCACCCCGCCGGAACGGGCCGCGTTCGTGCTTCACGAAGCGTTCGACTACGCGCACCATGAGATCGCGGACATCTTGGGCAAGAGCGAGGCTGCGTGCCGCCAGCTGCTGAGGCGCGCGAAGCAGCGGTTGGCCGAAGACCGCCCGCGCTTCCAACCGGACCCCGAGGAACGGCGCCGTCTGATGTTGCGGTTCGCACAGGCATCCCAAGCCGGCGACCTCGAGGGTCTCAAGGACATGCTAGCAGCTGATGTCGCACTGTGGTCGGACGGGGGTGGGCGCGTGCGTGCTGCGTTGAATCCCATCTTCGGTGCGGACAACGTCGCGCGGTTCATGGTGGGTACGTCGAGAAAACAACCTCCGGGTTCCGCCTTTGAGATTCACGACGTGAATGGCGAGCCGGGATTCGTGGGATATGTGGACGGCCAGCCCATCACCACCGTCACGTTCGAGATTGTCAACGGGAAGATCCGGGGGATTCACATGGTGTTGAACCCAGAGAAGTTGGTTGGCATACCGCCGAAGGACTAACACACCGTGGCCATGCCACCGCTGCCCACTTCCCGCTCGATGGCGTAGCGTTCGGCTAAGGCGGTCTTGAGACGGTCGAGAAGGTCAGGCACTGCTTTTGGCCCCGCTGGCGACGGTCCTAGAATACGGTCTGGGGCGTCAGGCGGCTAGGCCATCTGGCTGTCCGACCGACGACAGTCCGACTTCTTTCGAGGCGTGGCGCAGTCCGGTAGCGCACCTGAATGGGGTATCGGTTCTCGGGCAGGCGAGATTCACCAAACTGACGTAAACACGGGCGTTTATACGCCAAGGGTGCGAAGCTTGAAAGTGAGTTTCGCACCCTTTCTGCGTCCGAAATTGCACAGAAACTTGCACAGTCGGAGAACTGAGCCTCCTGGGTCCCATACGTCCGAACTGTACAGAGCAGCGTTTGTTGGTCCCGCCGAAAAGCGAGAGAAGGGTCCCTGCGTTACGACGCCTGAAATACCGCAATTTGGGCACAGTGGAGATTAGTTCCCCACCTTCGCCTTCAACTCCTCGAAGA
>CAYLZR010000269.1:0-3369 GCA_964388145.1 uncultured Gemmatimonadaceae bacterium
CCGATCTTCCAGGATGCGGTCGATCTCCTCGTCCGAAACCTCGCGCGGCGGAACGTCGACGACGACCTGGCGCAGAACGTTCCCGCTTTCGTCCAGCACTACAAACAGTGGAATGATGCACCGCAGCCGCATGACGAGATGTGTGGTTTTGTTCGTGCGCATGCAATCCTGGTCGGGATACTCCTCGGGAGTCACCGGCGGTTGCTCAAAGGCGATATTCTTTTCCGGTGCGTCGTCGCCAACCAGGCGGTATGTCGGCCCGAAACTTCGATTTTCCGGCACCATGGCGTACACCACCAGGTCGTCCGAACCGTAGGGAAAGAGATCTATGCCAAACCCCTCGATGGCATCGGTCCGAAGAAACCGGCCGTCGAGATCGAACAGCGACACCGCCGACTTCCCGCCGTCCCCGATGGCGATAACACTGTCGAGCGGGACCAAACCGAAGGGCCGATCGATTTCACCCGGTCCACCACCTTGCTTGCCGATCGATCCGATCCAAGAGCCGTCTTCTAGGTCGAGGCGGTAGACCTTGGACGCCATGTTGTCGAGCACGTACACCCCGTGCTCAGCAACCCGGATTTCACGCGGGCGCTCCCAAATCGAGTCCGGATTACTCTCCGATGGTTGCGTGTCCCACAGCGGGGTAAGTGTGACCTGGCCGGTGGGCAACACCGGCTCCGCGGGGTTCCACACCACCTCCACCGAGTCGATCATTTCGCGGCGGCCGGCTCACTCGGGTGCATCAGCCGAGCTAGCGCAGGCGGCCAGTACGACGAGGTTAGCCAGTAGAATAGTTTGAATTCGCATGGTATTGACTCCTCCGTCGGTTGGACACCGTAGCACAACTAGGTTCGAGACGCCATCTTGCGCGTGGTTCGCACGTCTACGGGCACCGCGCGTTTGCCTGAGCGATCCTCACCTACGCAGCGTCTTCCGCGCCCACCGAGCGTAGGCCTCCAGCAACTCGTCCAGCAGATCCAGAGCCGCGGCCGGGCCGCTCGCGACGTCACTGGCGGACGCATGCCGGAAGGTGCGGAGGTCACGCCGCAGATCGGCGACCTGTTTCTGCAGGGCGCGTACCTGTCCCCTCTGACCGCCGGGCGTCGCCACCGCCTGGAGAAAGGAGAAGCGCACCAACACCAGATCCACCGCCGCGAGTAGCTCTTTGGGCGTGACGGGCTGCCTGACCCACGCCTCGAACCCACGCCGCCCCTTCGCGCTGAGCGCGTACTCCGTGCCGCGGCGGTTACCAATGCGTGTCGCGCGGGAACGAATCAGCCCCTTCTGCTCAAGGCGCTGGAGCGCCGGGTACACGGCCCCCGGACTGCCGCTGAACGACCCGGCCGGCAGCCCTTGGATAGTCTTGCCGAGCGCGTAGCCGGTCTGGGCTCGTCGAAGTAAGAGACCCATCAAGAGATAGTCGAGACTGGTCATCACACTCCTTTGCCCGCGTTCTGGAGACTCGATCCGACAAACCTAGTCGGCGCGTCTCGATCCGGAACGTGCGGCGTCGCCCCAGAACACCTATTCCCTCGGCTCGGCAGAGGGTATATTACGACTCGTAATAACATGGAGCTGCCATGTCGATGAAACGACGATTTCTGTTCTGGCTGGCGTGGGCCCTGGCGGTGGTGTTGGGTCTCTCCTTCTTGGCGTCGGGCTATCCTAAGGTGATTGTGAGCACCGCCTGGGTGTCTCGGTTCGCCGCGTGGGGTTACCCGGCCTGGTTTGTTCCCGTCATCGGCGTCCTGGAGATGGGGGGAGCCGCGCTGGTGCTGGTGCCCCGGACATCAGTCTACGGCGCGCTCGCCATTGGGGCCGTGATGCTGGGAGCTACGTTCACCCATCTCAGAACCGGCATCGGGTCTCCGACCGTGGCACTCACCTACCTCGCCCTGGTGGTTGGTGTGATCTGGATCAGGAGACCGGCCGGTCCTGTTGGAAGCGGTTGATGGCGTGGGTGCGGGGCGCCATTTATTAATGAAAGGCGGAACAGTTCGTGGGTGACGAAGGGCATGCTCACCGTCGGTTCTTCCGGCGTCTCAACCTGGAGATAGCTCATGATTCCTCGCCGTTTTTCTTCCGTGTGCGGTGCCGCGGTTGCGTCCTTGATCGCGCCAATCGTGTTGGTTGCACAGAATCCATCCAACCCGGAACTCGGCGGCGCGCACGCCTTGCTTGCCGCGCACCAGGGCGAATGGGTTGTGACGCTGACCCAACCCGAGTCCGGTGCTTCGGTCGCACGGGGGTCCGGCACCGCCGTGGCGCGATTGCGACTCGACGGACGATTTCTGGAAATTGAGACAACCGTCGATGGTGGCCCGGTGCGCGAGATGGTGCACATGCTGGGGTACGACCTGCGGCACGGGAAGTACACCATCGTGCTCTTCGACAACACCGGTACCTACTTCGTGACCGCGTCGAGCGAGCCCGGTGCGACGCCGCCCCGCATCGCCCTCTACGGGGTCGACGACGATCCCACGATGAAGGCGATGGGCCTCGACAAGGAATTCGCGTTCGTCGTGAACATGGAGTCACCCGATCGGTTCAGTATCGAAACGCGTTTCATAGATACCAGAACCCAAGCGCGCGAGGAACATCTGTTTATGACGCTCGAGTTCATGCGGGTGCGGTGAGATCGATCGGCAATCAGCGCAGGCGCGCGCCTCCAATCGCTTGTGCCTGGTTGCATCTAGTCATATTCTAGGTTGTCTCTGAATGCCATCGTCATCTGCAATACGTGTGTTGTCCATTGGTTATCGACGTTAGAAGATTCATTCACGCCACAATCTTGCTCGCTGTAACCGGGTGCGCGAGCGAAACCCAAGACTCCGCGCCACCGGCGGAGACGGGCCCCGTGGTCATCGGGAAGGCGCCCGCCAGAACGGGTGGCCTACCAGCGGTCATTACGCTCGAACCACAACCGCCCCGTGGCCTTCCGGTGCCGGATGAACCGGAAATCATGGACCAGATCGATCTCGCTTTTGTACCGCGGCTGCTCGTTGCCCGGGCGGGTCAACTCGTAGAATTCCACAACGGCGAGGCCGTGCCGCACACGGTTCGCCTGGTCGAGACGGCAAACGACTCGACCCTCTTCAACGTCCCGACGCTCATGGGCGCGCCGTACGCCCACACGTTCGAGCGGACGGGTGGCTACGCCGTCACGTGCGACCTACACCCCGGGATGGTGGGCTTCGTGCTCATTGTTTCCACGCCCTATATGGCCATCGCCGAGGACAACGGCGACTTCTCGATGACCGACGTGCCGCCGGGGTCGTATACGCTCAGAGTGTGGAGCGCCGATCCCGCACGCCGAATCGAACGCATCGTCGAGATCACGGGTGAACGGACGGAGTTGAATCTCGA
>CAYLZR010000270.1:0-3362 GCA_964388145.1 uncultured Gemmatimonadaceae bacterium
TGCCGATGCACGTCGATCGAGAAGGTCCAGCGGCCTCCTCGTAATCCCCGCGCTGTTTGAATTCTGAGGATGTCGAAGATGAAATGGGCCGCGACGCCGACAGATGGATAGAAGCCGCTGCGGCTGGGTGCGAACGGCGCTGAGTGGTGTACAACCGCCACGTGGGCGAAGGGAGCCAGGGTGGCATTGGGCGGGGAGCGGCCGAAGCGGCCCAAACCGACCGACGGAAACGGTACCGGAAACTGCCACTCCGCGTGTTGGGTCGCCCCGAATTCTCCGGTCAGTTCATGATACCCATAGCCGGGCGCGCTCAACGGCCCCCCGAGGAAGACGTACTCCTGGGCCGGGATGTCCGGTACGGCGGCTACACCGGCCGCCGTGCTCGAGAGTAGCAAGCGGTGCGTTCCGATTTGCCGTTCCATGTTCGCGGCGAAGAAGAACCGGCCGTAGTACGGTTGCGAAGATGCGATGGACGTGTCTTGCCCGCTGTAGAGTCCGGCGCGCAATTGGGCTTGCCAGCCGACGTCCATACCCCAAAAAGCGGTTGATGCCGGGCGCACCATCCCGACGGACAATCTTCCTTGTCGCAACGACCACGCGGGCACCACGGGATCAAATGAGCCAGTGAGCGAAGACGCGTTGATACTGAGTCGCTCTTGCCGCTCGTACGTCGCGGTGAGCTCCAGTTGCACGCCGCCCACATCCGCGAAGCCGAGTGTTGCCCCGGCCGCGCGGATCTCATAGGGGTTCGTGAAGTCGCGACCAAACGCGCCCGCCCCGATGCTGTTGCGCAACAATGACGTTTCCACCCGATCGCCCGCGTCACGGTGTTCTCTTTCGGCGAACAATTCGAGCCGGGTGCGTGTCGACGGACGTGTGGTGACGGCGAACCGGCCTTTGACCGATTCGTCCGCCAAACCGATCCTGCCAACGAGTTCGATACTGCTGCCACTCCCGAGGCGCACCAACCCTCCCGCGCCGACCGCAATGCCTTCCACACGATTCACCCGCACGAAGTCGGATATCCGTCCTGCCGACAGCGCGCCCCCACGTAGCTGCCTGCTGAGCGCGTCGACGCCGACGAGTTCCTGTGCCTGGCGCAATACGCGCCGCGCGTCTTCGTCGGTGGCGAATCGCACGTCTTCCGGTAGCGAGTCCACGATGCCGCCCTGGAAGGGGTAGTCCGCGAGGCGCTCTCGGGGCACGCGAACAAACTCCGCTCCGACAAACAAGTCCGGGTCTAGTCCTACGTTCAGTTCGTAGCAACACACTTCCCAACGCGTCCGGATGATGCCGCGTGCGGGAAAATTGAGCCAGGTGCTGCGGCGAACCACCTCGACCTCTTGGTGAGACGGAAGCCAGAACTCGTCGATGAGGGCATTCTCGAGGACGACGGACAAACGTTCGATGCGTTTGTCCAAGAATGCGTGACTTGTGAACGTGAGGGCCATGCGTGCGACGGCTCCAGTGTCCCGATCGAGGTACACGGCACCGATGACCCCGGCCTGCGACTGGTCCTGCGGTCGCACTTGCACTACGTAGACGTTGAGCACGCGTTCCGGAGACCGGAGGATCAGCGAATCGTTGATCCTGTACTCGTAGTTGGAAACCCCGCGTCGCGAGAGTGGGTGCGGCACGTCGCGCACATCGCGCCCGTCTCCCATTCGAATGAGATCCGGGAAATTGTTTTGTACAATGCCGAATCGATCGCGGTAGTAACCGATCTGCGCTGGAAGAACGAGGGTGTCGCGTTGGCCGATCAACCGCTGCTTGCTGAGCATCGGGGCCTTCCAGTACACTTGCACGGCGAGCTGATCCACCTTGACCACCCGAGGCGGGTCGGGAAACCCCTTACCGAATTGACCCAGAAATGTGAGATAGCCGCGTGCTTCCGCGGTGTAGTCAGTGAGTCCGCTGTCGGCGAACTGGTGTGACCGCCGCTCGACCGCACGACGCACGAGGTCCATCGTCCGGGCATCGTTCCAAGCGGTTTGCTGTGCCTGGGTGACATGCGGAGACGCGATGAGGACAGCACTCGCGATGGCCAGCGGGTGCCGAATCGCACCCTTCCTGGGCCGGATCAGTTGGTACACGCGGCGCACAAACCGTACAGCACTACCTCGTGGCTATCGACACGAAATCCCGAAGGCACTTTCATCCCGAAGTTTGAGGGGCAATCGTCGATCTCAAACGCGCGGTCGCACTGTCGACAAACGAAGTGGTGATGATGCGGCTTGCCGGACACCTCGTACCGTGTTGGTTCGCCGGGCAGCGCGACGGGGGATAACCACCTTTTCTCGGTGAGTAGCTTCAGATTGCGGTACACGGTGGCGATGCCGAGCCCCCTGACCAATTGCCGGCCTGCTGCGAGGATCTCTTCGGGACTCATGGGGCGTCCGGCGCCGGCCAAGACGTCACGGATCGCTCGACGCTGCGGAGTGTCGCGTTCCATGCCTCGCGCTCCAGTCTTTTCGTCGAGCCCAGCCGGATCGTGATCGAATGGGGAACGCTGCATCCGGAAAGGCTCATCGCGGCGGCCGTTGGGGTGCCGTTTTCGGTCGAGGGGGATATGATAATAGATTATTGATGGCTTGTTGAGTACGCCGGCTTTCCCCTCATGGTCGCCGGCGCGCGGGATCACGACTCCTGGCGCCTCTGAGCGCGCCGCATCATAATGGAGCTCTCCGGTCGAGGGTCGACCGAAAACACAGGAGAGCCATTCGGATGACCGAAGACACGATATTCGGCAAGATTATCAAGCGAGAGATCCCGGCTGATATCGTGTATCAAGACGATCTGGTCACCGCGTTTCGAGATGTGAATCCGCAGGCGCCGACGCACGTGCTGATCGTACCCAACAAGGCCATCCCAACACCGGCGGACGTGACTCCGGATGATGAACAGACCTTGGGCCGGATGTTCATCGCCGCCGCAAAGCTCGCGGAAGACGAGGGCATTGCCGCTGACGGGTACCGATTAATCGTCAACTGCCGTAAAAACGGTGGTCAAGAAGTTTTTCATCTACACATGCACCTGCTCGGCGGGCGGCGTTTGGGGCCCATGCTGCAACGGCCGGGGTAGCGCGTGCGGGTCAATCGAGCACCCGTGTGACGAGACATGCCGAACAACGTAGGAGGCGACGAGGATGATCGATCAGGAATTGTTGGAGATACTCTGTTGTCCCAAAACGAAGGTCCCCATGGAAATGCTTTCGGAGGACAAGCGCAAAGCGTTGAATGAGCGCATCGCGAAGGGAGAGGTAAAGAACGTGGAGGGGAAGAAGGTCGGGACACCGTTGGAGACGGGGTTCATCACTGAGGACCAAGAGCCGATCTACCGTATCGACGATGACATCCCGATCA
>CAYLZR010000271.1:0-1922 GCA_964388145.1 uncultured Gemmatimonadaceae bacterium
ACGGTGTGACGACCGCTCGGCGGAACCGCGGCACGCGCTACCGGGCGCGCACGGCGGGAACGGGCGGCCCCACTCATTGGGATGACGAGCCGCTGTCCGATTCGCATCCGCCGCGGCCGAACTCTTGGGTTGGCCGCTTGCAACGACCTCAATCCCACGCCGTATCGCTGCGCGATCTCGCCCATCGTCTCACCCCGCCGAACCCTGTGCTCGAGGAAATTCACGCGCTCGGACGGGGGTAACTGAGCGTACTCCTGCGCTACGCGATTACCCGACCCCCTGGGAACGCGCACGGTAACTTGTTCGCCCGGCGGAGTGGCACCCCGATAGTATTGCGGATTCAACTCGCGTATGGCGCGAATGGTGGTGTCGGCGAGACTGGCGATGACATCCAGACCGGTCTGATCGGCAACCGTGATTTCATCGAACACCAGCGGCCCCAACGTCGGTATGTTGTCGAACCCGTAACGCACCGGATCCTTCGCCACCATCGTGGCAGCGATCAGCTTGGGTACGTAGTCGCGCGTCTCGCGGCGGATCCAGCGCTTATCCGCCAGCACGAAGAAGATCGAGTCAGATGCCGCGTCCTCGTTCAGTCGTCTCAAACCACGGGACACGCGAGTGGCGCCGCCGTTGTACGCTGCGGCGGCCAAGTACCACGAGCTGAATTGGTCCTGGAGGTCGGAAAGGTGGCGAGCTGCGGCGTCGGTTGCCTTGAACGGATCCCGCCGCTCATCCACCCAACGGTCTATGCGCAAGCCATACTGGAGTCCGGTGCTCCGGATGAACTGCCACATGCCGATCGCGCCGGCGCGGGACACGGCGGTGTTGGAGTAGCCGCTCTCGATCAACGCGAGATAGATCAGGTCTTCAGGAAGGTTATACCGCTGCAGGACGTTGCGGATCATCCCGTCGTACCGAGCCAGCCGACCCAACCAGATGGTGAATCGGGCGCGAGACGGCTCCAAGAAGAAATCCACGTAGTATTTCACACGGTCGTGGCCCGCAAACTCCTCGATGTTCAGTGAAGAGACGGGACCGCTCGCCGTGCCACCGCGGACACTGGCCGGATCGTGCAGGCCTACTGCGGGCACCACCCCGCGAACATCGTCCCTGCCCAGGCTTCGGAATTCCAGCTCGTGGAGGGCCTGGAGCGCTTGCTCATCGGCCGCCGAGTCTTCCGACGCGATCCAGGGCATCCTGGGGAGGACCTGGAGGCCCTGGGTGACCACCACCAAATCGGAAGCCGTCTCGGGCACAGAGGCGATTTCAGACCGGCCAGCGCAGCCGGACAACACAAACGCCGTGAGGATCGCAGTCCGTTCCAAGCTCAGCTTAGTGGTAAGTCTCATGTTCACAACGCGATGGTGCCTTTCATACAGATTTCTACAATCGAATAAATATACACGGCGGTGGGTTTCCTGCATGTGACGGAGCGCACACTCACCCCGAGAACATCGTTACACCCAAAAGCCGATTTGTTGCGTTCAGGACGGCTAGGGCAGCCCCCTTGGCTATATCGTCCTCTGCTATGTACGAACCCACCAATCGGCGTTTGCCGCCCCCCAAACGGGCCCAAAGCGAGACGATAACCACCGTGGCATCGAACGCTTTCACAGCACTTGCCCCTATGAGTTCTAATATCCGCTCGGATTCGCTGGCCGTCCGGTGAATGGCGTCCACGGTGGCCAGGGCCGCACACCTCAGCTCGCCACCGGCAGCCTCGGAGCAGTGGGCGGTACCGCTAAACAGCAGATCCGGCTGCATCCCCAGTATGACCTTGGCCTGCCGGCCCTCGGACGTGTTCTCGAATTCGAGGCTTATGAACTTGAGACGATTGGGCGGGCGGTCCGACATCCGGGGTGAGGGCTACGCGCCGGTGTCGAACCGGACCTCGAGCTGGATAAGAGAGCGGTTTTCCG
>CAYLZR010000271.1:2022-3351 GCA_964388145.1 uncultured Gemmatimonadaceae bacterium
GGCTACGCGCCGGTGTCGAACCGGACCTCGAGCTGGATAAGAGAGCGGTTTTCCGCTGCGTGCAGCACGTCCACGTCGAGGCGGGGAACGCCCGCGTCATCGACGAACAGGGTGACCAGCAGGGTTCGTCCGTCGTCGAGTTTGATGCGCAACTGCCGGCAGTCTGAGCGAATGCTCACTTCGTGGACGGAATGTCCGCGCAACTGATCGACGGCTTCCGTGATGCGGCGCAGGTCCTGCACAGAACTAATCGCGACTGAAGGCATGGGCGGACCTATGGTGTGTGTTGGGCCAGGACCTCTCGGAGCTCGTCGTCCTGAATGCGGTCAGCCAGGGCAAACAGCGAGGTTTTCGATCCGGACTCGAGCGGGTACGTGGCCCAAAAAGCGTTGGACTTCCGATCGCCCTGGTAACAACGGAAGGAGAGTGTAAGGTGCCAGAGTGTTCCGTCCGGCCGACGCTCAGCGGCAGCCTGCACGTGCCACACCTCGTCTTCGATGTCGATCACTCTCCACGCCATGGAGGCGGCCTCGATTTCGGGGAAATCAGGGAAGGCGGCGAATATTGCCCCGCTGGAGGACGTGGTCAAGGGGCCAGAGGCCGAGCGCTTTCAAGTCACTCAATCGGTCCACATCTCTCAACACCGGTAACAACGCAGGCGTAATGCGCATTTTGTCGCACGCGGCACAGGTCGCCTCCAACACCTTTGCCGTGCCCCACGGCACGGCCCGAAACAGCTCCGGCAGTGGGCGGGGGCGCGCCAACCCAATGAGGTAGTATCCTCCGTCGTCAGCCGGACCCAAGACAACTTCGGTCGATCGGAGCGCGTTTCCCGCGCTCTCGATCGCGGCGGCGTCGACGTCGGGCGCGTCCGCCCCCACTGCCATGGCCGGCTCGCGGGGGTGGATTGCAAAGTGTGCGGCAAACGCATGAGTCAGGCGTGCGCCGAGGTCACCGTCCGGTTGGGCTTCAAAACGGAGATCTCCTAACCACGCACGCATCTCCTCTTCGGCGTCCGCGGGTTCATACCACACCGTGATCGACGATACGCCGGCGATCTGATCCACCACACGCGATCCCAGAGTCCGGTAAATTTCGAGTGCCGCATCGGGGCCGACGTCGGCTGCCAATCGGGTCTTGACCTGTCCCGGTCGGGGCGCTCTGGCGAAAAAGAGAACGTGATTCACGCGTGGTGAGCAAGGTCCCTACGCTGCTTTTGCCTTCTCCACTTTTTCCATCACGGCGGGCAGCTCGCTCTTGGTAGGCAGCAGGTCGAACTTGAGAACGTCCATCGGGCAGACGTCGATGCAGATACCGCACTGAATGCAG
>CAYLZR010000272.1:0-3350 GCA_964388145.1 uncultured Gemmatimonadaceae bacterium
GGTGGTGGCAGCGGGGGGAGGGTGGGGTCTGTATTGGGTTTTGATGTGGGGGCAAACTGCGAGACATTGTCTTCGAGGCGGGTGGGGGGAGAGTGGGGTGGGGGGTCGGCCGGGCGCTGGGTCTTTCGCAGCTATCAGCCAACAGCGGATTGCTTTTTATGGGCATCAAATCGTTCAATAGAATCGGCGTTCGACCCGTGTTCTCACTGACGGTCGCTGTGATGTTTCTTGGCATCTTGGAGTCAACCGGTGAGGCGCAAACAATCCGGAATATCGATTCGGAGATCTTCAGTGAGTTCACTTATCGGCATATCGGGCCGGTCGGGAATCGCGTGAGCGCGGTTGCGGGCGTGCCGGGCGATCCGAACGTGTACTACATCGGCGCTGCTTCGGGTGGCGTGTTCAAGACAACCGACGGCGGGGTGGGATGGGAGCCCGTCTTCGACGACCAGCCGGCGGCATCGATCGGCTCCATCGCGATCGATCCGGTGAATCCCAACGTCGTATGGGTCGGAACCGGGGAAACGTTCATACGGTCCAACGTGTCGATCGGCAATGGCATCTACAAGACGACCGACGGCGGAAAAACCTGGGCGCATCTGGGGCTCGAGCACACGGGACGCATAGGGCGGATCATCGTCAACCCGCACAACCCCGATGTCGTGTTTGCCGCGGCGATGGGGCACCTGTACGCTCCACAAGAGGAACGTGGAGTGTTCCGCACCACCGACGGCGGCGCGAGTTGGGAACGCGTGCTGTTCGTCGACGAGAACACCGGCGCGTCGGACATGGTCATGGATCCCAACAACCCGGAGATTCTCTTTGCCGGCATGTGGCCGATGCAGATCTGGACCTGGGGTCGGCAAAGCGGAGGACCGGGAGGTGGACTCTACATGTCGCGGGATGGGGGAGATTCGTGGGCGCGCTTGAATGGCAACGGATTGCCGGAACCACCACTCGGCAAAATTGGGTTGACCATGTCGTCCGATAACTCGAATCGTATCTACGCCCTCATCGAGACGAACTCAAATCGCGAGTTCGACGAGCTAAGCGATCACCATGGTGTGTTATGGCGGTCGGACAACGGCGGCGACTCGTGGCGCATGGTCAATGGCGATCACACGTTGGCGCAACGTCCGCTGTATTACACACGGGCCTTGGTGGCGCCGGACAACCACAACGAGATCCATTTTCTGTCGACCGCACACACTATCTCACTCGACGGCGGATTGACGATCGAGCGAGGAGGTGCAGGGGGCGACAATCATGACATGTGGATCGATCCGCAAATCCCCGACCGCATGATCGTCGGGAACGATGGCGGTGTCAGCATCTCGACCAACAGGGGACGGAGTTGGATGCGGCCCCGGCTCCCGATCGCGCAGATGTACCACGTCTACACCGACAATCAGACTCCCTATTTCGTGTACGGCAACCGTCAAGACGGAGCGTCACATCGCGGCCCGAGCAACAGCCTCACAGGGGGGAGCATACCCATTGGCGCGTGGCACTCGGTTGGCGGGTGCGAGTCGGGTTACTCCGTTCCAGACCCGGTCGACGACAACATCGTATGGTCGGGATGTTACGAGGGGATCCTCGAACGTTACGACCGGCGAACCGGTCACGCCCGCAATGTGAGTGTCTGGCCCGACAACCCGGAGTCCTGGCCCGCGGGATCGCTGCGTCATCGCTTTCAATGGACGTTTCCTATCGCCGTGTCGCCGCACGACCACTCAAAGGTGTATGTCGGAAGCCAACACGTTCATCAAACCACCGATGGCGGACACAGTTGGACGGTGATCAGTCCCGATCTCACGACGAACGACAAAACCAAGCAGAAGAAGACGGGAGGGCTAACGCCCGACGATGCCGGTCCCACCTACGCGGCGGTGCTGTTTGCCATCGCCGAGTCGCCGGTCGAGGCCGGTGTGATCTGGGCGGGATCGAACGACGGATTGGTTCAGATTACCCGGGATGGTGGACAAACGTGGACCGACGTGACTTCGAACATTCCCGACCTGCCGCCGTGGGGGACGGTGAGCAACATCGAGCCGTCCCGGTATGATGCGGGGACTGCCTATATCACCGTGGACTTTCATCAAGTTGGTAACTTCGATCCGTATGTTTACAAGACCACTGATTACGGACGGCGTTGGCGTTCGATCGGGTCTGACATCCCCCGAAGCGTATTCTCGTATGCGCACGTGGTTCGCGAAGACCCGGTGCGCCGGGGAATGCTCTATCTGGGAACGGAAAACGCAATCTACGTTTCGTTCGACGATGGGGAGCACTGGTTGACGTTTCAGACCAATCTGCCACCTGCCCCCGTACACGACCTCGTGGTACAGCCCCACTTCAACGATCTTGTGATTGCCACGTACGGCCGTGGCTTTTGGATTCTCGACGACATCACACCGTTGCAGCAATTGACCGACGACGTGCTCGCGAGCGATGCTCACCTATTCCAGCCGCGGCCGGCGTATAGGTTTCGCAACAAAGAAGGTTCGGTCAGCCAACCCGGCGATCCGGGTGCGGGACGAAACCCGGCGTACGGAGCTATGTTGCATTACTACATAGGGCCCAATACCGACAGCGACATTAGCCTGGCCATCCTCGATGGGAAGGGCGACGTCGTGACGGAACTGCCTACGCCGGGCGAGGAGGGAATTCATCGCACGACGTGGGATCTGCGCTATGAGGCATCCGAGACGCCACGGATGCGGACCAAGGTGCTCGAGCATTCTCATGTCGAGATCGGCGACGACGGCTGGCGGCCGGCAGGGGAAAACGGTCGCGTGGTGCCGTTGGCGCCCCCCGGCGAGTACACCGTCCGGCTGACCGTGGGTGACCAGGTCCAGACACAAACGTTGACCGTCTTGAAAGACCCGCACTCCACGGGCTCGACGGCCGATATTGCGGAGCAGTTCGCCGTGGTGATGGAATTGCGCGACATGGCCGATTCGGTGGTGGATCTCATCAACGAGATCGAGTTGATACGCGAGCAGCTCTATGATCTGGAAGACCGTGTGCGCGATCACCCCGACCGTGATGAGATCACGTCCGCCGGCGATGCCATCGACGACAGGTTGATCGATCTCGAGATGAATCTCACCGACATCCGTATGTCCGGGGGAATGGCGGGCCAAGATCGATTGCGCTGGCCGCGGCAGCTCTATGCGAAGGTCACGAGTTTGGCCGGATACATCAGCGGATCTGATTTTCCGCCCACCGTTCAGCAAATCGAAGTGCACCAACGCTACCGACGAAGCCTCGTCGAGTATGAAGCCCGCATGGCGGCGCTCCGTCAACAGGATATTGCGGCGTTGAATCAGCTGTTGAGTGACAAAGGG
>CAYLZR010000273.1:0-1916 GCA_964388145.1 uncultured Gemmatimonadaceae bacterium
AGCTAATAGCTAACAGCTAATAGCTAATGCCGCTCACTCACTTCTAAGCGCCATCAACGGATCCACGCGCGCCGCCCGCCGCGCTGGTACGTAACTCGCGACCAGGGCGACCGCTGCGAGGAGTAGCGACACGCCGACGAACGTTGTCGGATCGGTGGGTGTGACACCCACGAGCAGACTTCGTATCGCACGGGTGAGGGCGATCGAGGCCACCAACCCGATCCCGATGCCGATCGCCGCCACCGTGACACCGTGACGGAGAACGAGACGGAGGATGGAGGCGTGGTGGGCGCCGAGGGCCATGCGTAAGCCAAGCTCGGCCGTACGCTGAGCCACGGAGTACGAGATCACGGCGTAGAGGCCCACCGAGGCCAACACGAGGGCGACGAGCGCAAAGGCACTGGCCAACGTCATCGTAAAGCGCGTAGGGGCGATTACATCACCGAGATATCCTTCGAACGTTCGAGCGTCGAACAGCGGTATGTTGGGATCGAGCGACGTCGCAATCTGCCGCAGACCACCGAGCGCCATGAGAGGATCGCCGTCGGTTCGGACGACGAGCGCCATCCGGCGGTTCCCCGCCGTGGGGAAAAAAAGCGTTTCTCGGTCGGGCCCGATCACGCGCTGATGACGGATGTGGCCGACGACGCCGACGATCTCGAACGCGCGTTTCGTTTCGTCACCACCCCGATTCTGCATCCACAACACGCGTCCTATAGCGTTCTCACCCGGGAAGAGCCGTTGGGCGACGATATCATCGACGATGACGATGTCTTCGCCGCTCGTGGGATCGGTCTCGGTGAACAACCGTCCGTCCACCAGTCTGGCGCCCATTGTCTCGAAGTAGCCGGGCGAGACCGATGACACGGTGGCAACGTACCGGCCCCAATCGGCGGACTCTCCACCGTTGTCCGCGTACGGTACCTCTCCACCGACACCCGCGAACGGAAGCGGCCATACCAGACCTGCCTGCTCGACGCCCGGTAGACCAAGGGCTTCACGACGCAACGAGTTCCAGTAGCTGGCGCGTATCGACGGGTCGTCGTACTGCCCGTGCGGCAACGCAACCTTGACGGTGAGGGCGGATGTGGGCTCGAAGCCGAGTTGCGCTCCTTGGAGTTGCATAAAACTCCGGATCATGAGTCCGCTACCAGTCAACAGCACGAGCGAAATTGCAACCTCGGCCACGGCGATCCCGCTCCGGAGTCGGTGTCCCGATCCTTTGATCCCGCGGGCCCCACTGCTGAGTTGGACATTGAGGTCGGGCTGAGCCGCGCGGTACGCCGGGACCAAGCCGAAAAGCAGAATCGCAAGGCCCGCAACACCGAGGGCGAACCACAACGCACGGCCGTCGACCCCGATTCCATCGAGCATGGGAACACCGGCAGGCGCGAGCGCCACGATCGCGTCAATGCTCACGGTCGCGAGAAGCAACCCGAGCGCGGTGCCCGCTACGGCCAACACGGCATTCTCGGTGAGCAGTTGCCGCACCAACCTACCCCTATTGGCCCCGAGCGCCGCACGCACCGCTACCTCGCGCGTGCGATGCGCACCCCGCACGAGAATCAGGTTGGCGACGTTCGCGCACGCGACCAGCAGAACGAACCCCACGGCGCCGAACAACGACAGTACTACGGATTTCATCTCCCCGACGAGCTCGGCGTGCATCGGAACGAGATCGATC
Organism: uncultured Gemmatimonadaceae bacterium; assembly: GCA_964388145.1. Taxonomy (GTDB): domain Bacteria; phylum Gemmatimonadota; class Gemmatimonadetes; order Gemmatimonadales; family GWC2-71-9; genus B3T1B10. The sequence continues at coordinate 1,685 of CAYLZR010000273.1, forward strand.
TGCATCCCACGATCGGCGTGCATGCGGTGTTCGTCGCGCAGGCCCGCCGCGACGGCGTCCATCTCCTCTTGTGCCTGGCGGAACGTCACCCCTTCACGAAAGCGTCCAATCACGCGAAAGATTCCCAAAGACCGGCTCAATCTCAATACGCGATCCGGCAGGGGAGCCCACACGTCCATCACGTCCAACGCGCCGCCATTCGGCGCTCCGGCATCGTATTCCGGCATCAGCA
>CAYLZR010000273.1:2016-3334 GCA_964388145.1 uncultured Gemmatimonadaceae bacterium
ACCCATGTCGACCTGCTCTGCCGGACCGTCACCGGTGATCGAGTTGTCCACGGCGTTGTGCAGCATGACAAAGTCCTCGAACAACGTGGCGCGCTCCCGAAAGTCGAGATAATCCGGACCCGACACCTGGGCCTTGCTCACGTCGGTGGTCACATGCCGATTCCAAATCGTCACCAAGCGGTCCGCGTCGCGGTACGGTAGCGACGAGAGCAGCACGCCGTCTACCACGCTGAACATCGCGATGTTGGCGCCAATGCCGAGGGCCAACGTCGCGATCACGGTCACGCTGAAACCGGGATGCTTGCGCAGCATCCGAAGGGCATATCGCAGGTCTTCGAGCACCGACGTCATCGTTCCATCTCTCCGTTTGCGGGATCGCAGTTGTTGCGACGGCGGTCTCGAACGGCGCGCGGCCAGGCGTTCTCGGGGAACCGAGAAGAGAAAGTCACGGAACACGATGCTCCAACACCGTGCCCGACCGACCAGCCAGCGTGGTGATGCTGTCGCTTGAAACAAGTCGACGAAATCGTCCCGCATCTGCTGAGCGTACAGGTCGCGGAACCATCTCGGATACAAACTCAGGAGCAGGCCGTATACGCCCCGCTCCAAGCGCGAAGGGGCCCTAGCCCGGGGAGCCGTCATGCCGCATCGCCCTCGTCGCCCAGCACCGCGTGGGCGCGTACCAGGTCGGCGGCCCGCACCACGCGCCTCGCCTCGTGCCGCAGCACCCCACGGCCTTCTTTGGTGAGCCCGTAGCTCTGGCGTTGCTTCAGGGGTCCTCTGGCCTTTTCGGCGCCGGCCTGTTCCACCCACCCGGCATCCTGCATCCGATGGAGGGCGCCGTAGATGGTGCCCGGCCCGACCTTGATTCCGGCGTTGATCAAGCGCTGCATGACCGCGTACCCGTGGAGTGGGCCTTCCGCCAGCGCCAGCAGGATATGGAATGCTGAAGGAGAAAGGGGCGTTTTCTGTGGTGTTTGTGCCATTATTACTCGCCTAACGATATATCAGATGACGTAATATACCGCCGAATTACCCCAAGGTTCCCTCTTCCGTGGCAACGTTGTTCCTTCAATCACCGACTTCCAAATTACTGGAGCAACCTTTTTCTCGGGGAGTGATGATGCGTGGACTAGCTGTCGTCTTGATTCTGTCGTGCATTCCCGTCGGCATCGTCGGGCAGCGGCAGATCGCATTCGGCGGCCGAACGTGGACCTCCACGGCGCCGGACGCCAAAGTCGAACAGTACCTCGGTAGGGAAGCGCTCCGTCTTCGGAACGGGTCCGTGTTCCTCGATGACGTGGAGTTCGAGAGCGGT
>CAYLZR010000274.1:0-3320 GCA_964388145.1 uncultured Gemmatimonadaceae bacterium
CGCACTGGGAGCTGGACGAGCCCGCATCCTACGGCAGGTACTCGTCGAGAGCGTCGTCTTGGCAACGATAGCGGGTGTCGCCGGTGTCATACTCGCTTTTTGGGGGGTCCAGGCGCTCGTTGCACTCGCCCCACCCGACATTCCCCGACTCGACGGTGTTGGTGTTAATACGGCCGTCCTGGGATTCACCCTCGGTGTCTCCGTGCTCGCGGGACTCGCGTTCGGATTGGCGCCCGCCCTGCACGCCGCTCGATCGACGGCGGGTGGCTCGCTAAAGCAGCAAACGGGGAGGGTCACTCAGAATCGGCAAGGCAGCCGAATCCTCGACGGACTCGTCGTCTCGGAAATCGCTTTGGCGTTGGTGTTGCTGATAAGCGCCGGCCTGGTGATGAAGAGTTTCTCCCGCCTGCTGCAGGTCGACACCGGGTTCAACCAGAACAACCTTCTCGCCATTCAAGTGTCGCCGCCGGCGTCCAAGTATCCATTGGCGGCCGTCCCAGGGTTTTATGAGCGGCTCAGCGCCCAGATCGGTGGGCTCCCGGGTGTGCGTTCCGTCGGCCTCGGCTCCGATCTTCCCCTTTCGGGGCGCGCGGCGATCGGCGGGGGCATTTCAGAAGCCAGTTGGCGAGCGGGCGAGCGGGAAACGTTCCCTGCTCTACAACGCAAAGTGAACGCCGACTTTTTTGCCGTCATTCAGACGTCCCTCTTGAGCGGCAGAACCTTCGCCGCCACCGATGAGGACGGGCCGGAGCGACTCATCATCAATCAAACCTTTGCCCGGCAGCTCTGGGGTGACGAGGACCCTGTTGGCAAGAGGCTGACCCACACCAGCAATCCCACCGAAGACGACTGGCGCGAAGTGATCGGGGTCGTGGGAAACGTCTTATACGAGGGAATGGACCGAGAGGCGTACGCAACGTACTACCAGTATCAATCCTTTTCACCGTGGCGAACGATGTGGATGTTCGTTCGCACGGCCGGGGATTCACGAACGCTTATCGAATCGGCGCGGAACACCATTCGCACGTTTGACGCCGATGTCCCGATCTACGACGTAAAAACGCTGACACAGGTCGTTGGCAGCTCGGTTGCCAGCCCCAGGTTCAACGTGTGGCTGTTCGGAACCTTCGCAGCCGTTGCGCTGCTACTCGCCGCGGCCGGGATTTACGGAGTGTTGTCCTTCATCGTCACGCAGCGAAACCGCGAGATTGGGATCCGCATGGCGATGGGCGCCGACCAGCAGTCCGTGATCCAATTGATGATGCTACGTAGCTTGAAACTCGTGGCGTTGGGTTGCGGCGTCGGATTGCTCGGCGCGCTGCTCAGCACGCGGTTGTTGCAGCATCTGCTGTTTGAAGTGAGCCCCTCCGACCCGACAACCCTTGCGGTAGTCGTCGTCGTTTTGGCCGGGGCCGCACTCGGGGCCAGTTACGTGCCGGCGCGCCGCGCCAGCCTGGTCGATCCAATGGACGTTTTGAGAGAAGAGTAGGGAGTGGGCAGTGGGCAGTAGGTAGTGGGCAATAAGGACAAACTTCCCTGCCTACTGCCCACTGCCCACTGCCCAGTCGCATCTTTCTGTCTCAACTCCTGAGAAACCCGTTTGACAAGGCAGGAACTGGCCCTTCACTTCTAGGTATGCGACAGGAGTGAGAATGCCACCAACCACCGCTAAAACTCTGGGTCATCCGATTCCCAACTACATCGAGGGAAGTTGGGTTGCTTCTTCGGGAACCGATACTCTCCCCGTGGAGGACCCGACGACCCGCGACATCCTCAGCCGGGTGCCGCTTTCGACCCCGGCGGACGTGGACGCCGCCGTTCGGGCGGCGAAGACGGCGTTTCCGGGCTGGCGTGCCACTCCGGCGGTCGATCGGGCACGTGTTCTTTTTCGGCTGAAAGCTCTACTCGAACAGAACCTCAACGATCTGAGCGAGAGCCTTACGCGCGAGCACGGCAAGCCCTTCGCCGAATCGAAAGGTGAGATCCGACGGGGCATCGAGAACGTCGAGCACGCGTGTGGGATTCCTACGCTGATGTTGGGCTCGACCCTGGAGGACGTCGCGCCCGGGGTGGACTGCGAGACTATCCGACAACCCTTGGGCGTATTCGCCGGCATCACCCCGTACAACTTCCCCGTCATGATCCCGCTGTGGTTCTGGCCGTACGCCGTCGCGACGGGCAACACCTATGTTTTGAAACCTTCCGAGCAAGACCCAATCACCCACCAGCGGATCGTCGATCTTGCGACCGAGGCGGGCCTCCCGCCGGGCGTACTCAACGTGGTGCACGGCGACCGCGATGTCGTGAACGCACTCTTGGAACACCCCGACATTGCGGGCATTTCGTTCGTAGGCTCGAGCCAGGTGGCGCGATCCATTTACGCGACCGCCGCGGCATCCGGAAAACGAGTACAGGCGTTGGGCGGCGCCAAGAACCACATGGTGGTTTTTCCCGACGCCGACTACGACCAGGTCACCGACGCCGTGATGTCGTCTATCTTTGGGTCGACGGGGCAGCGATGTTTGGCGGGCAGCGTCGTGATTGGAATAGACGACGCCTACGCGTCGATCCGAGACCGGGTCGTCGACAAGGCGTCGGCTCTCCGCCTGGGGAGCGGTCTCGACCCGAACGTCGACATGGGACCGGTGATCTCAGCCAAGCACGCCGAGCGAGTACGAGGCTTCATCGACTCGGGGACCGCCGAAGGTGCTAAACTCCTCTTGGACGGTCGCGATGCATCCGTCAGCGCGTATCCAAACGGACACTGGGTGGGTCCCACGGTGTTCGCTGAGGTCAAAGGCGACATGGGGGTGGGTCGTGAAGAGATTTTTGGACCGGTGGCCAGCTTTGCGCAGGTAAGATCTCTCGACGAAGCGCTCGCCATGATGCACACCAATCGGTACGGGAACGCGACGTCCATCTTCACGAGCAGCGGCCGCACCGCGCGAGAGTTCCGCTACCACGCCGGCATCAGCATGATCGGCGTGAACATCGGTGTAGCGGCTCCCATGGCGTTCTTTCCCTTCGGGGGTTCGCGCGGATCGTTTTACGGAGATCTCAAAGCACAAGGACATGACGCCATCGAGTTCTTTACCGACAAACGGGTTGTCATCTCGAGATGGTAAGGTGGGTCTTAGGTTATAGGTTTTGGGTGCTGCGAGCTCAAGACCTCACAGCTAACAGCTAACAGCTAACAGCTAAAACCTGCAGTTAAGGAGAACACATAATGGCAAGCACGCAAACGTCGACGACCGGAGCCGACACTGCCGCCGTAAAGGCCGATTACCAGAAATATCTCTTTCACTGTGCTCCACCCTACT
>CAYLZR010000275.1:0-3316 GCA_964388145.1 uncultured Gemmatimonadaceae bacterium
TTAAATCATATATTTGATATATGAAATATGAAAAGAAAATAAGAACATCTCGCGTCGGCGAGCGCGGACAGGTCACCATTCCCAAGTCGCTCCGCACCCAATACGGCGTGAAACCGGGCCAAGAGGTGGTGTTCGAAGCGCATGAGGACGGGCTGCTCATCCGAAAGGTCGCGCGCCACGATCCGCTGCGCGCGCTTTTTGGGCGCGTGCAACGAGAGATGGACGTGGATCGTTACCTGGAACAGGCGAGGGGTTCCCGTTGGAGCCCGGAGCTGGACGGGGAATGATCACGGCGTTGGACAGTTCGGTGTTGCTCGACGTCCTGGTGGCAGGGTCGCCCGAAGCCGAGCGATCGTACGACGCCTTGCATAAAGCACGCAGCGCGGGCCGCGTGGTTGCGTGCCCGGTGGTCTGGACTGAGGTGCGCGCAGTGTTCGGACGCCATGGCGATATGGATCTGCTAACCGATGCCGGGATCGAGTTCGATCCCTTCGATCGGGAGACCTCGGAAACCGCCGGTCGGCTTTGGCGGGTGTACCGTAGTAAGGGTGGTCGTCGAACGCGATTGATCGCCGACTTCCTCGTCGCTGCGCACGCACAAGTCCGGGCAGATGTACTGTTGAGTCGGGACCGCGGGTTTGCCCGACGATACTTCTCCAAGTTGAAGCTGATCGAACCCTAGCGTCGGGTCGGCAGGACTTTGGGCAAGAAACCTCGCACGTTCTCGCCCATGATCGCAGCGACGTCCTGATCCGAGAAGTTGGCCTTCAACAACCCATCGGTGATTTCCGACATGCCCGTGGCATCGAACGGCGTCGCGACCACGCCGTCGAAGTCGGAGCCGAGTGCGACGTGCGCCACGCCGACTTGGTCCGCCGTGTACTTGATCGCGTCGATGATGGCCGGCGTGTCGGTGCCGCCGATGGCGTGCTTGAAAAAGGCAATGCCGATCAGGCCTCCCCTGTCAGCGACGCCTTGCAGTTGCCCGTCCGAAAGATTCCGAGTGCTTTTGTGTGTTCCTTGCACGCCGGTGTGCGAAACAATCACCGGTTTCGTTGCCGCCGCGAGCACATCATCGATCGTCGCCGCCGAGGCATGGGCCAGGTCCACGATCATGCCCAGCTCTTCCATGCGTTGGAGGACCTTGTGACCGAACGGTGTCAGACCGCCCTTGTGGACTCCGTGAGCCGAGCCTGCCACGTCCGTGTCAAAGAAATGGGTGAGGCCGATGAGCCGAAAACCCGCATGGAACATCACGCCCACATTGGCAAGCTCACCTTGGAGAACCTGAGTCCCCTCGATGCCGAGCAGTCCGGCGACGCGGCGCTGGTCCTTTGGTGTCGTAAACCCATCTAGGTCGGCAACCGATTTGATGATTGTGAGGGATCCGCCCGAAGCGCCGGCGAAGCGATGGAGCTTCTTGGCTTGATACAGCGCACGTTCCCTCAAGCTGAACCAGGTGCGCACGGGCCACCGCTGGAGGATTGCCAATGCGGTAACCATGTCAGACTTGTCAGAGTTCTTCTCGAAATTGACCCCGAACGGCACTTTGGAAACGACGGTGAACACCTGAAAGCGGACATTGCCGCTCATGAGTCTCGGCACATCCACGTGCCCGCGGCGGTGCCGGCGGTTGAGGTTGCGGTTCCACAGCAGGGCGTCGGCGTGGAGGTCGGCGATCCAGAGACGCTGATGAAGCTCGGCCGCTTTTTCGCTCAATGACCTAGGAGCGTGTCGACGCGACCGATTGACGAGGGTGTCGATGATCTGCGGGGACAACCACACCAGCACGACGACGAGCAGGAGGATGAGTTCGGGGACCATGTCGTTAATTTTGCAGTGTGAATCTGCATTTTGCAATCTGCAATCTGCAATCTGAAATCGCTCGCTCTCGCCCGGCGCTGTCCCATCCCTTAGCTTAGCGAGCGATGACCGGCGTTTTGAGCAACGGCGAGGCATACCTCGTCGCTACGCGCGATCCAACCACGCGAGGAGTGCTGCAGATGTACATCGCTACCATGACGAGGACGCACGCGTTCCACGTGCTGTTGATGGTTCTCACGGCGTCGCCCGCCGCGGCGCAGATCACCGCGATCCGCGCGGGTGGTCTCGTCGATCCCGACGCAGGCACCCTTTCGACGAACCAGATCATCCTGATCGAGGACGGGCGGTTCCGGGCGATCGGCGCCGACGTCACCATTCCCCGAGGCGCGGAGATCATCGACCTGTCGCACCTCACGGTCCTCCCCGGCTTGGTTGACGCGCACAACCATTTGGCGCTGACGTACAAGGCCGAGCCCGAGAACAACATCTACTACCTGACATACGTTCTCGAGAGCACCCCGCTCCGCGCGATTCAGGCGGCGTCCAACGGCATACAGATGCTGTCGTCGGGCTTCACCATCGTCCGCGACATGGGGAACAACGGCAACTACGCGGACACCGCGCTGCGGATGGCCATCGAGCAGGGGTGGATCCCCGGGCCGGCGATCATCAATTCGGGTATCATCATCGGCGGTATGGGCGGTCAATTCTGGCCCACACCCGAGATGGCAATCGACAGAAACATCGTCTACCCCGAATACCTCGACGCCGATACTCCGGACGAGATCGTCAAAGCGGTCCGACAGAACGCGCTGTTTGGCGCGACGGTCATCAAGATTTGCGTGGACTGTAAGCCGTGGGGCTACTCGGTTGACGAGATTCGCCTGTTCATCAGCGAAGCGGCGAAGGCTGGCCTCAAGGTCGAGGGCCACGTGCAGACGGTCGACGGCGCCGGCCGGGCCATCGAAGCCGGCATCTGGTCCATCGCGCACGCCGGCGCGCTCACCGACGAGATGCACAAGCGGATGGCGGAGAAGGGAATCTGGCGGGCTGGTACCGAGACGCCGATCACGTTGGTGGGACACACGAGTGAGGCCCGCTACGAGCGGACGGTCGCCGGCCTTCGTAACGCTTATGAGAACGACGTGCCGCTCACTTTCTCGACCGACGCGGACTATTACATCCCCGGCATGACGCGCGGCGAGGTGGCCATCGAGTTCATCTCAACGTGGAAGGCCGCGGGTATTCCCACCGCGGACATCCTGCGTGCGATGACGACGAACGGCTACCTGGTGAGTGAGACCGAGAACGAGCGCGGGCCCATCAAGGTGGGTCTGGCCGCCGACCTGATCGCGGTCGTGGGCAATCCTCTCGACAACATCGACGCGTTGCGCAACGTGCAGTTTGTGATGAAGGACGGCATGGTCTTCAAGCAGAACGGCGTCATGACACCGGAGAAGTTTTTCCACGGCGGACCGGTCAACGGTTGGAA
>CAYLZR010000276.1:0-3315 GCA_964388145.1 uncultured Gemmatimonadaceae bacterium
GTGACACGGTCACAGTGGACCCGTTTCGTGAGAGGCCCCCGGTCTCGCCCGTAGGGGCCGCCCTGCGGTCGCTGCTGATTCCCGGATGGGGCCAATCCGTCGCCCACCGACGAGCTACCGGGGCCTTTTTCGTGTTTTTCGAGGGGCTCAGCCTTACCATGACCCTGAAATCGAGGCATCAGCTGGGGTATCTGGAGAGCGTCCAGTCCGAGGCCGACCCGGAATCGATCGAGCGGGTCGATGCAAAGCGCGCCGAGATTCAGGATTGGGCAATTCTACTGGCCTTCAACCACCTCATGGCCGCGGCCGAGGCGTTCGTTTCGACCATGTTGTGGGATTTTCCCGAGGAATTGGAGGTCAGGGCATTTTCGGGGGGCGCGGGGCGTTTCGGGGCCCGAATCACCCTCCCACTCCCCTGACCGGGACCCCCTCAAACGGGCCTATTTACAACCCAAACTCGAAATTGTAACTTATATTGTCACAACAACTTATGATGCCGTAGTGTCCACTCCGTGCGACGACGGCACGGCTTTTGACAGGGACTCCGTCCCCTTGTATCTTTGACCATGCGTATCCTCTGTGTGATTCCGGCTCGCTTAGGCTCCCGTCGGCTACCACACAAGCCCCTCCAAACCATTGCCAAGCAACCACTTATACGACTCGTGGCGGAGCGTGCCAGGGCCTTCGAATTTATAGAAAAAGTGGTGGTAGCGACCGATGACCGGCGCGTGGCCGACGCGGTGGGCGGTCTGGACGTCGATGTCGTTCTCACGGGCGAATTTCGGTCGGGAACCGAGCGCGTGGCTGCCGTTGCGCGGCGTCCGGAGTTTGAGGAGGCGGAGATAGTGGTCAATCTCCAAGCGGACGAGCCGTTCATTCCCGCCGAGGCCGTATCGGGCGCGATCGCGCAGGTCGAGGCGGGGGTGGGGGTGGGGGTGGGGGTGGGGACCGCCGGCGCTCGGCGCGATCCGTCCGCGTTGGCTGACCCCAACACGGTCAAGGTGTTCGTGGACTCCGCCGGACGCGCGTTGGCGTTTTCGCGAAACGCTCGACCGATGCCGGAGGTAGAGGAGGAGTCTGTGTGTCGCCACATAGGTGTATACGCCTACCGACCAGCGGCATTGCAACGCTGGGCGGCGGCGGCACCGGTGCCGGAAGAAATCGAACAGCGGTTGGAACAATTGCGGCCGCTTTCGTATGGCGAGCACATTGGAGTGACGACGCTGGACACCTTGGCGCCCAGCGGCATCGATACGCCCGCAGATCTCCAACGCGCTCGAGCACTGATCTCAGTCACCCTTTAGAAGGGATGCGAGTGGCAACGAAATACATTTTCATTACCGGTGGTGTGGTCTCGTCATTGGGCAAGGGCATCGCAGCCGCGTCGCTCGGCCGTTTGCTCGTCGAACGTGGATTGAGCGTCACCATCCAGAAGTTTGACCCGTACATCAATGTCGATCCCGGCACGATGTCGCCGTTTCAACACGGCGAAGTGTACGTGACAGACGATGGCGCGGAAACGGACCTGGACCTAGGGCATTACGAACGGTTCATCGACCGGTCGCTTTCGCAGATGAATAACGTCACGACCGGACGTGTGTACTTGAACGTGATCACGAAAGAACGCCGGGGAGAGTATCTGGGCAGCACCGTTCAAGTGATTCCACATATCACCGACGAGATAAAGAGCGCCATCAGACGGCTTGGATCCGAATACGACATCGTGATCGCCGAAATCGGCGGGACGGTGGGTGACATCGAATCATTGCCGTTTTTGGAAGCGATTCGACAATTCCGCCAACAAGTCGGACGGGACAACGCGCTGTTCATTCACCTGACGCTGCTGCCGTACATGTCGGCGACCGGCGAGCTGAAGACCAAACCGACGCAGCACTCGGTCCGGGAGCTGATGGAAATCGGAATCCAGCCGGATATCCTGATTTGTCGGAGTGACCACCCGCTGTCAGAGGAGATCAAACACAAAATCGCCCTCTTCTGTAACGTCGACTTCGGGTGCGTGGTCGAGAGTAGAACGGTGGAGACGATCTACGAAGTGCCCTTGATGCTGCATGCACAGGGCTTGGACCGCGAGATATGTCGACGGTTCCAACTGGAGACGAAGGAACCCGATCTCCGGCGGTGGAGCGCCATGGTGAAACGCGTATTGGAACCCGCTGAACGGGTAAAGATCGCCATCGTCGGTAAATATACCGAGCTGACGGACTCGTATACGTCTATTCGCGAAGCGTTGGTGCATGGCGGCATCGCGAACGATGTTGGGATCGACTTGGAATGGATCACGAGCGCGCGTTTTGAATCCGGTGAGGCTGACAACGCGCTCGACGGCTTCCACGCACTGTTGATTCCTGGTGGTTTTGGCGAGCGTGGCGTAGAAGGGATGATCGAAGCTGTGCGGTGGGCGCGCGAAAACGGTTTGCCGTTCTTCGGCATTTGTCTCGGACTGCAAACGGCGATCATCGAGTTCGCGCGTAATGTCTGCGGCTTGGAAGAAACCAATTCGAGCGAATTCGAGACGCAGTGCACGAACCCGGTCATCGCGCTCATGAGCGAGCAACGCGAGGTGCTCGATGCGGAAGCCATGGGGGGCACCATGCGACTCGGCGCGTACCCTTGCCGGATGCGCTCGGGATCCCGCGCGGCGCGCATTTACGGGGAAGACGAGGTCAACGAGCGTCACCGCCATCGGTACGAGGTGAATAACAAGTACCGGGAACTCCTCGAAGAGTACGGATTGCAGTGCACCGGCACTTCGCCCGACAACGCGCTGGTGGAACTGATCGAGCTTCCCAACCACCCGTGGTTCATGGGATGCCAATTCCATCCCGAGTTGCGGTCGCGGCCGACACGACCGCACCCGTTGTTCGCGAGTTTCGTCGGAGCAGCCCTGGAGCGGAAACATCGTACGGCGGAGCAGGGTGGTTTCGTTGAGGCAGAGGTCCAGGCGTGACATGAGCTTCAGCTGGCTTCCGCCGCCAGTGTTGGTTGCGGGTCCGTGTGCTCTCGAGAGCGATGACCTCAACCTGATCGTGGCCGAGAGCTTGGCCGAGCTTCAAGCAAAGCTCGGCCTTCGCGTCCTATATAAGGGAAGTTTTGACAAGGCAAATCGGTCGAACCCCGACGCGGAACGCGGACCGGGCCTCCAGCGGGGGTTGGAACTCTTGGCCCGTGTGCGCAGTGAAACCGGCTTGCGTGTCCTCACCGACGTGCACGAAACAGGCCAGGTGAACGCCGTGGCAACCGTCGTCGACGTTTTGCAAATCCCCGCGTTTCTCTGCCGGCAAACGGACCTCCTGA
>CAYLZR010000277.1:0-3308 GCA_964388145.1 uncultured Gemmatimonadaceae bacterium
CCGGTGAGGGATCAGATGATCTTGCAGTGGACATTCATTGTTGCGGGATTGGAGCTTACTAATTCCCCACCACCACTTCCCCAGCGATATCGTTGAACGGCGTAGCGCGATACATGTGGTTGGGACCATCGACGACGAGGTTCCACACAATGGTGCCGTCCTGCTGCACTTCGTAGACCTCGACGGGGCCAATGGACCCGCGCCACCCATCGCTCGGCCCGAACTCGACCATCGTGTTGCCGTTGGCCATGCGCCGCGCGGAGCTGATGATCGAAGCGTAGTTGCCGTTCGGCGCTCGGAAGCTCCAGACCGTGGTCGCAGTATTGTTGGTGAAGTCTAGGTCGAGTTCGAGGGCGCGTGAGTATGGCACGCCGGCGTCATCCGCTCCGCGATTGTCGAACACGAGTACGCGGCCGATCGAAAGCTCCGCGGCGGAGTGCTGGAAGTCGAACACGCTCGCGGCATCGGTCGTGATCGTCGCGTTCTTCCCGCCGAGCCGCCACGCGATCGCGGAGAAATCTCCAGTGATCGCGATGACCTGATTGAGCCACGGGCTCGAGAGCAGAACGTTGCCGGACGGCCCAATGTGCAGGCTGTTCGCGTGCAGCCAGTCGTCTGTCCTGCTGCGCGCTGTTGTGTCGGTGTCCGGTGAGAGGAAATCGAACGCGTTCCACCGCGCCGTGAGTTCATCGGTGTCCGGATTCCACTCCCAGATGATCTCCCCGGTCCAGGTCGTCCCGTTCACCGACTGCGGGTGGCGCGACATGAAGTAGAGCGTGTTCTGTGGCGTCGCGATGACGTCGTGGTGGATCACCTCGGCATTGGCGCTGGGCAACGTCGCCGCAATCCCACCGGCCGGCGTCACCTCGTTGAGACCGCCGCCCGTGTCGAGGAAGACGAAGTTCCCGTTCGCGCGCCTGGTCCACCCCCAGGAGGATCCGGACGTCCGGTGATACCACACGACCCGTCCTTTCGAGTCTACCGCCGCGAATCCCTGAAAGGTGGGAACACGGAGTTCCAGCATGGTCAGCGGCGAAGTCGACTCTCCCGTGGACGTGAGCACGATATCATCGAGATCGGTGGGTAACGCGTCTGTGACAAAACTCCCGCTGTGGGCAACGAGCGTCGTGTCGCGGAGCACCAGTTGAACTTCATAGTCGTAGCCGGCCAACGGGAGAAGGCGCGACAAGAGCAGTTCATGATTGACGCCGCTGTCGCTCTCGACCCGAAGCCGCGGTTCGCCGGTAGTCCAATACTCGACGACGACCTTGGCTCCCGGGTCGACCGTGACATTCAGTCCAAACAACAGGGGTTTGATATTCGAGACTTCCGTCACAAAGACGTCGAAGCCGGAATCGTTCAGAAGAGGGCCGATTGGCCCGTCGGTGCCACAGGACGTGAGAAGGAATCCAAGAACGAGAAGCGGCGGATACTTGTGCATGAGATCTCCCAAGTCAACGCCATGTCCATCGGTGGCCTGGCTCAGCGGTCTCGTCGTCGGAGTCTGTCAGACGATGGGACAGAAGAGCTACTTTCCATAATATGGCGATTAAGCGGGATACGTGGGGCCGCAAGTTTGCAGCGCCTCGACTCCACGTGAACCACGGGACATCATTCGGAGAAGGGAGGGAACTCGATGAAGCACATCATCCTGGTTGTCGTCGGTGTGGTGTCGATCCAAGCCAGCGCAAACGCTCAAACCGCAGCGGAAGCGATCGAACACGCGCTGGCCGCGGCGCCCCGCAGGGCTGCTGAAGGTGCCGCCGTCATCAAATGGAACGCCGATTACACCTACGAGACCCTCAAAGAGGGCACGAACCGCCTGGTCTGCTTCGACCGGTCCGATGAACGCAACCGACGGCCGTTTGCGGTGCTGTGCACGAGTGTGGCGAATCTAGACAGGGTCGCGCAAAACCGGCGGTTCCGGGCGGAGACCGCCGACGCCGCGGAGGAGCGCGCGATGGTGGCCGCCGCCGAAGAGAACGGCACACGGGCGCTGCCCGAGTATGGGTCCGTGTGGATCCACATGGACGGCCGCGATCGGGCGAGCGCGCGAATCCACACCACCATCTCGGTGCCGGGCGCCACCACGGAATCCACCGGTTTGCCGGACAACCGAAGTGCAGGTGGCGCGTATATCATGGCTGCCGGTACGAGCGCTGCTCACATCATGGTACCGGGGCGGTAAGCGCGCGAGGGCGGCCGCGTTCGCTTGGCCCAGACTATCTAACGACCCGCGAACTCCGTGACCCAGTTGAACCATACGAGGAGGGGCAACGCCTCCGGCCGCTCGATTGGTTTGAGCGCGAGGAAACTGTTGCCGTCCCCGGTAGCGTCAAGGGATGTGTAACGCCCGCGGAATAGTACCGAAGGGGCTCCCACTTCGCCTCGCTCGGGACGGACGCTAACGGCATAGAGAAGGTCACTCCACCGATACACAATCTCGCGCCCGTTGCGGGTCCAGCGCGGGGCCGTACCGCCCTGGACCGACACCTGTAGTCTTGCACCGCTTCCATCCACGGCCTGGACGAATACCTCCGAGCGCGCCCCGGTTTCTCCCACGTAGGCGAGCCAACGTCCATTGGGGGAGAAGGCGGGGCTGCTCGTCGACATGGACGAGTCCGCAAACGGCGTTGGCGTACTGCTGCCGTCAAGCTGCATAAGCAGAATGTGGGTACTGGCATCCCACGAGTCCTCGTAGGCCAACACATCTCCGTTTGGCGATACCGACTCGGGGAACTTGTCGTGTACGTTTTCGACCACCGGCCTTGCCGGTGCGCTACCATCGACGGGAATCCGGTAGATGTCGTACGACGGCGTCTCGTTCGTGAATACCACCTCCCGGCTGTCCGCGGTCCAGGCCGGCCTCAACGCAGACATGCCCGAGCGCGTCAACTGGGTCATCGCCCGGCGCGCAAAGTCGTAAACCCAAATCTGGCGGTCGTCTTCAGTGGTATTGGTGACGACAAAGCGCCGCTCGTCAGGGGCAAGACGCAGGTCTTCGTAATCGCCGGGGTCGACGAGGGTCGGCGTTTCTTCTCCGGCACGGTCGACCCAGACGACTTCCTGTTGCGCGTCCCATTCGGACGCCCGAACGACCACGAGCGTGCCGTTCGAGGCTACGGCGAACCCGGCCGTCGCATCGCTCGGAATCGCCGCCACGTCCGTGAGGAGGGGAATGGCGCTCCCCTCGGTACGAAGCCGCCTGGCGTCGAAGCGGATGGCGAACAGCGCGCCGTCGTTGACGTAGAGGAGGTGACCGGTGGGCGAGTATCGCGCCATGACCGCCGGCTCGATCAGCACGGTGC
>CAYLZR010000278.1:0-3301 GCA_964388145.1 uncultured Gemmatimonadaceae bacterium
CGTTCACAAGTGATTGTGATAGAGGGAGTTACGTGACGACTGTCCCAGAACCGTCCCGGTTCGACCCGTGCGACCAAGGCCTTTCAGCGACATCCCTCGCCGGGGCAAGCGCCGAAACTTTACCTAAATAGTTTACGTAAACAGTTTATGTAAACCATTTAGGTCAAAGGGATATCCAACCAACCATGACAAGCATCGAACGAAAAGCCGGCGCCGGCGCCCTGTACGGTACGCTGGAGATTCTCATCCTCACCACGCTCAAAGCCCAGGGAGCGCTGCACGGGTTGGAGATTGCCCGGGTGATCCACGAACGCTCGCAGGACGTCGTTCGAGTGGAAGAGGGTGCCCTCTATCCCGCCCTACACCGATTGGAGCGGCAGGGCCTGGTCGAGGGAGATTGGCAGATCTCCGAGAAACGGCGCCGCGCGCGGTTCTACGAGATCACCACGGCCGGTAAGAAAACCCTACGCACCGAGCTGAAGAACTGGATCGAACACACCGAGGCAGTCGGCAAGGTGTTGGGACTTCGGGAAGCGTGAGCCGATGACGCCCCCGCCCCCGCCTCCGCCCCGGTCGGGCTGGAGACCCATGCGCCGGCGCCTCCGCGATACCGGCGCGGACATCGAGACCGAGCTACGGCTGCACATCGAGGGCCGCGTAGAAGAATTCCTTGCGGCAGGCATGACAGAGGCGGCCGCGCGCGAGAAAGCGCACAGACAGTTCGGCGATCTCCAGGCGATTGCCGAGAGGTGCCGAGAGGAGAAGGAGTCCGCGCGACTACACCGTTCGAAGAAAGGACCTGAGTTCGTGATTTCGATCTGGCAGGATATCCGGTACGCCGTCCGCGCACTGATCCATCGGCCGGGCTACACCACCGCCGTGTTGACGACTCTCGTGCTTGCCATTGGCGCGACGACCGCCGTGTTCAGCGTGGTCAACGGCGTGTTGCTTCACCCGCTCCCCCATCCAAACCCCGAGCAGTTGACGATGGTGTGGGAGGTAGATCAACGGCCCGGATTCTTCGACGACCACAATCAGGTGACCGCCGCCAACTTCGCGGACTGGCGTGAACAGAACCGGGTTTTTGAGAACATTGCCGCCCTCCGGACGTATCCGATCACCTTTCGCGGTGACGGTGATCCCGAGCAGGTGCTAACCGGAATCGTTTCCGCTGACTTCTTCAAAACGCTCGGCGTCAACGCTGCCATCGGACGTACTTTTCTTCCCGAGGAGGATCTTGCCGGCCAAAGTGCCGTCGTCTTGCTGAGCCATGATTTCTGGCGCACGAGATTTGCAGGCGACTCGACGATTGTCGGTAAGGACGTGCGAATCGGCTCGGGCACTGCGCCCGTGGTGGGCGTTTTGCCGGCCGGGTTCGACTTCAAAGACCAGAAACTCGGGCTGTGGATTCCGCTTCGGCTAACCGAAGCCGCATTCCAGAACCGCTTTTCCCACTCTACCAGCGTCGTGGCCCGGATGAAACCGGGCGTCACCCTCGACATGGCACAACGCGATATGGACCGTGTGGTCGATGGTTTGCGAGAGGCGTATCCCCAGTTTCTCTCCGGATGGGGTGTCAACGTCACTTCGTTGACCGACGAGGTCGTTGGTGACATCCGCCCTGCCCTACTCGTGTTGCTCGGCGCCGTGGCCTTCGTGCTACTCATTGCGTCCGTGAACGTCGCCAACCTGATGTTGGCCCGTTCGGCCGGCGAACACCGCGAGGTGGCGGTCCGGACCGCCCTGGGCGCGGCGCGCAAGCGCCTCATGCAACAGAAGCTCACCGAAAGCCTCGTGCTCTCAATTACCGGTGGAGTCCTTGGCGTGTTGGTGGCCGGCGTTGCGACTAAGCTGTTGCTCGCGGTCGCACCGTCAACTCTGCCGCACACCGAACATATCGGTTTGGACATCCGTGTGTTGGCCTTCGCTCTGGTGATCTCGCTTGTGACGGGTGTTCTGTTCGGCCTTGCGCCGGCGGTCTACTCAACGGGCGGAGACGTGGCGGGTTACTTGCGCGAGGGCGGCAGGGGTTCCACGGGAACTCGCGGTCATCAAGCACTCCAAGCAGGTTTCCTGGTTACGCAGTTGGCGTTCTCTCTTGTACTGTTGATTTCAGCGGGTCTCATGATGAGCACCTTTGCTCGGCTCACCAGCGTTGACCCGGGATTCGATCCCGGCGGCGTCCTCACAATGAAGGTGTCGCTTCCGACGCGAGCCTACCCCACCATTACCGACCAGAGCGCGTTGTACGACCGGTTGGTGTCTACGGCTCAAAGTCTGCCCGGAGTAGCACGTGCGGGCGTCACCATGTTTATGCCACTCGAGGATGACGAGTGGACGTGGAGCGTCCAGATACGGGGGCAAGCGCCGCGACGCGAAGGGGAAAAGCGCGATTACGGCTACCACGTGATCAGCGACGACTATTTCCGCACCATGGGCATCGCGCTGAAGCGTGGCAGAATCTTCAACGCGTTCGACCGCCTGGACGCACCGGGTGTGATGATCGTGAACGAGGCATTCGTCCAGCGCTTCTTCCCGAACGGGGAAGACCCCATCGGCCAGCGAATGAGCATCCTGAGTCGTGAAGACGTGTGGCTGGAGATCGTCGGCGTGGTCGAAGACGTCAACCATTACTCTTTGGACGCCGAGCCGCTTCCGGCATACTACGGGCCGCATGCCCAGATACCGTGGGATTGGTTCGCAACCCAGATGAACCTTGTCGTTCGCACACCTGGTGACCCCGTTCTCGCGTTTCCCGGCATGCGAAAGACCATCCGCGACATCGATCCCACCATCGTGGTGAGCGACGTCCGAACCATGCGTGAGCGACTCGCACGATCGGTTGCCCGATCGCGCTTCGCCATGATCCTGCTCGGCGTGTTCGCCGGTGTGGCGCTGGCACTCGCGGCGGTGGGCATCTACGGTGTCGTCTCATACTCCGTTGGCCAACGCGCCCAGGAAATCGGGGTGCGCCTCGCCCTCGGTGCAGAATCCCGGAACATCGTAGCACAATTCCTGGCGAACGCGATGAAACTCGTGGCCGCGGGTGTCGGCATTGGCCTTGTCGGGGCGGTCTTCTTTACGCGATTTCAGGCCAGCTTGCTCTATGGCGTGGAAGCGGTCGACGCTCGCACGTATGCCGTGGTGACCGCGGTGCTCTGTGGGGTTGCCCTCATTGCCACGTACCTGCCGGCAAGGCGCGCGAGTCGGGTTGATCCGATGGTGGTGTTGCGGGAGGAGTGACGGGGGCGGGCAGACGGGCAGACGGGCAGACGGGCAGACGGGCAGACGGGCAGACGGG
>CAYLZR010000279.1:0-1373 GCA_964388145.1 uncultured Gemmatimonadaceae bacterium
GCTCCCGCTTCTCACTTGTACCGAATTGCCTCTCTCTCTTTCCAGCGCCATCATTAGACTCCTTCACCATACGAGGGTAGGTCATGGCGCGACCGTTTCATTCGATTTGCTACCCAGCCCTGTTCTGCCTCTTTGCCGCCGCGCACCCACTCCCCGCATGGCAGTCGACGGTACTCCGACCGGATCGCGTCTTCGACGGTGTGGAGTTACACGATGGATGGGCCGTTTTGGTTCTGGGGGATCGAATTGAGGCCGCCGGCCCGGCCGACGAGATTGCCGCTCCAGGCGGAAGCCGCGTCATAGCGCTACCCGGCCTGACACTTCTGCCGGGGCTCATCGAAGGACACTCACATCTCCTCTTGCACCCGTATGACGAAACACCGTGGACCGACCAAGTTCTCAACGAATCCTTGGCCGAACGAGTCGCGCGCGCGACGGTTCACGCCCGGGCAACCCTGATGGCAGGCGTGACAACCGCGCGCGATCTGGGAACCGAAGGTGCCGGCTACGCGGACGTCGGGCTCAAGAGAGCAATCGACCTCGGCATCATTCCGGGGCCGCGGTTGATCATCACCACACGCGCCATCGTCGCCACCGGCAGCTACAACCCACGTGGCGCACCGGAGTTCACCCTCCCCAAAGGCGCAGAGCCGGCGGACGGGCACGACGATCTGATCAAAGTCACGAGAGACCAGATCGGCCGTGGCGCCGATTGGATCAAGATCTACGCCGACTACCGCTGGGGGCCGAACGGCACCGCCCAACCCACCTTCACCGAAGAAGAACTGGCGCTGGTGGTGGAAGTGGCCGGGAGTTCGGGCCGCCCGGTGGTGGCACACGCCGCAACCACCGAGGGGATGTTGCGTGCCGTCCGCGCCGGCGTGAAGACGATCGAGCACGGCGATGGCGGCAACGCGGAGGTCTTCGGTTTGATGGCGGATCGGGGCGTGGCGCTCTGCCCGACGTTGGGAGCCGGCGACGCCATTGCGCAATACGGCGGCTGGCGCAAGGGAGTCGATCCGGAACCGGCACGCATCGCCCGAAAACGCGCCAGTTTCCAGCTCGCCCTCGAGCACCGAGTTCCGATCTGCTTTGGTGGAGACGTTGGGGTGTATCCCCACGGCGACAACGTGCGTGAGCTGGAGCTGATGGTAGAATATGGAATGGGGACCATCGAAACATTGCGGGCCGCCACGTCTGCCAACGCACGCTACTTCGGCATCGACGACGAAGTCGGGGCCGTGCGGGAAGGATTGCTCGCGGATCTCATCGCGGTGGAAGGAGACCCAACGCGTGACATTTCCGCGCTACGGAGGGTGCGGTTCGTGATGAAAGGTGGGGAGGTGGTGAGGAGTCGGCAGTAGGCAGTGGGC
>CAYLZR010000279.1:1473-3296 GCA_964388145.1 uncultured Gemmatimonadaceae bacterium
CGCGCGCGTCCGATGGTGATTTCCGATCGCAGTGGGATCGCGTACACCAACGGCGGGCCGCAGAGCGCGGTCGAAAAGGCGTTTGAGATGATCGTCGAGGGATCCGACGTGTTGGACGCGTTGATTGCCGGCGTCAACATCCCGGAGTTGGACCCAACCGAATCGGGGATTGGCTACGGTGGGCTTCCCAACGAACGTGGCGTCGTGCAACTCGATTCGTGTTGCATGCACGGACCCAAACGGCAGGCGGGCGGCGTCGCCGCGCTGGAGGGCGTTCGTACGCCGTCGGTGGTGGCGAAAGCCGTCATGGATTTCACGGATCACCATCTCTTGGTTGGACAAGGCGCACAGGATTTCGCGCGTAGCCTCGGCATTCCCATCGAAGACGATCTCAATACGGAAGACTCCCGGCGCCTCTGGCTGGAGTGGAAACGCCGTGTCGATCCGAACCACTACCTCGATCCCGCCCAGCGCCGCCGCCGCGGATACGAGGCCGGCCTCGAGATGGTGCGCGAAGGCCTGATTGATGAAGAGCATTTTTGGGGAACCATCAACTGCAACGGGATCAATGCAGACGGCGACCTGTGCGGCGTCACAACCACGAGCGGTCTCGCATGGAAGATCCCGGGCCGAGCGGGCGACTCCCCCATCCTCGGCGCTGGGTTATACGTCGACAACGATGTCGGTGCTGCGGGCTCAACCGGCCGGGGGGAGGCGAATCTGTATAATTTGTGTTCGTACCTGATTGTGGAAAAAATGCGGGGTGGCATGAGCCCCAAAGACGCCGGCATGGAAACCTTGAAACGCGTGCAACACAGCACGGTCGAGGAGCGGTTGTTGAACAGCCGAGGCCTCCCGGCGTTCAACTTGCGCTTCTTCATATTGGACAAGAACGGCGATTACGCCGGGGTGGCCATGTATGGCGCAGGTGAACGTACGTTCGCGATCTGTACGGAGAACGGCGCAGAAGAACACCCGTTGGAGGGGTTGTTGAATGGAAGTCCAACGGACTGACGAGCAGACACGATTGATGAAGGTGATGCCGGCAACCGAATAATCCATCGTGTACGCAACGTGCCTGTATTGCAAAACAAATCTCGGCGCCAACGAGGCGGTTGAGACTTTTCCCATCGGCGGGCGTCTCGCGTTCGACTCGTCCAAGGGACGCCTGTGGGTCGTTTGCCATCGCTGCGAGCGCTGGAACCTGACGCCGATCGAAACGCGGTGGGAGGCCGTCGAAACCTGTGAGCGTTTGTTCCGGGATGCGCGGAAACGCTTCAGCACCGAAAATATCGGTCTGGCGCACCTCGACGAGGGGCTGGACCTCGTACGGATTGGCAAGCCGCAGCTTCCCGAGTTCGCGGCCTGGCGTTACGGCGATCAATTCGGTCAGCGGCGTACACGGACGGTCATTAGCGCGTCCGCTCTCGGGACCGCGGCGGCGGCGTTCGCGGTTGGCAGCATACCGCTGGGTGGATTGGCCCTCGGTGCGTTCGGTGTCTTGCGGGCCGCCGAAGCAATGACGCAGCGTAGCAAAGCGATAAAGCTGGTCGCACGCGTGCCCCGCAGCGATGAAGAGACGCTGACGGTGCTCGGTGGCCACCTGCCCTTGGCGCAAATCAAGACGGATCTTGGCGGACCCACCGGATGGCAACTGGAATTGACTCACCTCGACGGCACCGACACGATACACGGCGATCACGCAATGAACGCCATCGCCCTGATCATGCCGTCGATCAATGGAACGGGCGCCACGGCGCACAAGGTCAACCGGGCCATCAAGCGACTAGAGGTTCACCCCGACCCGGTCGGGTACATGCGAT
>CAYLZR010000280.1:0-3295 GCA_964388145.1 uncultured Gemmatimonadaceae bacterium
CACGCGAGACGTCGAGGAGATTCGCTGGATTCAGAAGTACGTCCGCGGGGTTGAATGGACGCCTTGGGAACGGCCCAAGAAAGAAGAGAAGAAACAGGAGATCATCTCGCAGCGGGCGGTAGGGCGGTAGGGCGGTACAATCTCACAACATTTGCCTCTTGCCAGGCAGCCCCATTTGGCCTACGTTGCAAACTTCATTAGACCTGCAATGTAGACATATGACCGACAAGCAATTCCTCGGCGAATTCGAGCAGATGGTCCTCCTGGCCATTCTGCGGCTCGGCGAAACCGCCTACGCCGTGCCCATCCGCGATGAGATCGAAGGGCGCGCGAGCCGCGACGTGGCGCGTGGTGCGTTGTACACGACGCTCGAACGGCTGGAGGCCAAGGGCTTCTTGGCCTCGCGCATGAGCGACCCGACGCCAGAGCGTGGTGGACGCTCTCGTCGCTACTTCGAGGTGACGGGCGAGGGTATGCATTCCCTGCGCCACTCCCACGTTGCACTTCACAACCTGTCCGAGGGCCTCGAAGCGCTGTTGGGTGACACCAGATGAACCGCTCGATGCGCCCCCGCCCCCACCCTCCTCGCTTCGCCGAATCCGCGTTACGGATGTTCGTGCCCCACGATCGGTTCGGCGAATCGGTACTCGGTGATCTCCAGGAAGAATTCACCAAAGTGGCAGCGTCCCGTTCCCGGTTCGCGGCCAACCAGTGGTATCGACTACAAGCCCTCCGTCTGGTCAGCATGTACACAGTCCGTCCGCTGCTGCGGCTCATGCGGCGGGATAAGAACGCGCGGCCTCACCGTGCGTTTCAGATGAAAAACGTGGGAGAGATTGTGGGACACATCTTGCACGACTTACGATATACCGTTCGAATGTTGCGGGGCCGTCCGGCCTTCACGATCACGGTGGTCTTGACCTTGGCGCTCGGCATCGGAGCCAGCAGCGCCATCTTCAGCGTGGTCAACGGTGTGTTGCTTCGGCCTCTGCCCTATCCCGAGCCCAACGACCTCGTGTCCGTCTGGGGCCGATTCCTTCCCGAAAGCGGGTTCGATTTCCCACAATTCAGCCTCGCGCCGCCCGAATACGTCGACTACAAGAACGCAACGCAGACGATGGAGGCGGTCGCGGGATACTACAGTTACGGCACCACCGTGGTCGACGGCGATGGCGATCCGGAACGCATCCCCGCGGCACGGGTTACGTCCAATTTGTTCACCTTGCTGCGCGTTCCTGCCCTATTGGGTCGAACACTGGTTGCCGAAGACGACTTGCCTACCAGCGACGGTGTCGTTGTGTTGGGCTATTCGGCATGGCACCGTCGCTTTGGTGGAGACGAGCACATCATCGGACGGAGCATCACACTAGGGGGCCTGTCTCGGGAGGTCGTGGGCGTCATGCCACCTGGTTTCGGCTTTCCCAATCCCAATGTTCAGCTTTGGTCGGCGCTTCAGCTGGACGAGGCCCGCCGGGACAACCGCCAGAGCCATTTCTTATTCGCCGTTGCACGACTCGCGCCGGGAAAGACCCTGGAAGGGGCCAAAGTCGAATTGGGATCGATGATGGCGCAGTGGAAAGCCGACTTTCCCGACATTCATACCGGGCACTTCCTCTTTGTGCAGCCGTACGTGGACGACGTTGTGGGTAACGTGCGCGCGGCACTGTGGTTGCTGTTGGGAGCCGTGGGTTTCGTTCTGCTGATCGTCTGCGCCAACGTCGCCAATCTTCTGATGGCCGTCGGCGAGCAGCGACGACAGGAGATTGCGATACGTGAAGCGCTGGGCGCGGGTCGCAGCAGAATCTTGCAGCAGCTCCTGACGGAGAGCCTCACCCTCTCCGAATTGGGGGGTGGCATCGGCCTGTTGCTCGCCGTTTTCGGGACGAAAGCGGTGCTCGCGCTCGATGCGGGGACGATACCACGCGTGGGTGAAATCCAGTTGGACGCACGCGTCCTGATCTTCACGGGTGTCTTGACGCTTGCGACCAGCTTGGTGTTCGGCCTGATTCCCGCCTTACAAACCTCCTCTTCCAAGCTGCAGTCCACCTTCAGGGAGGGCGGCGGTGCCACCGCCACCGGCGCCCGGCTTCGCCTGCGTCGCTTGCTCGTCGTATCCGAGATCGCACTCAGCGTGCTATTGATCATCAGCGCCGGTCTGATGGTGAAGAGCTTTCGAAACCTCTTGGGTGAGGATCCGGGGTTCGATTCCAGCAACATGTTGGTCGCGCAGCTGTCACTGCCGCCGGGCAATTATGATCCCGATCAGGCGTCCGCGTTCTACACCGATTTGTTGCGGGAGGTCGCGGCCATCCCCGGCGTTGTGAATGCCTCTGCGATTTCACGCCTTCCCATCATGCACGGCCGCGGTGTAACGGATTTTCAGATCGAGGGTCGCCCTCCTCCCGAACTGGGTGAGGTCGCCTTGAATGCCGCCGATGTCTCGGCTCGCACGGGTTACTTCGAGATCATGCGCATACCGTTGCTGCAGGGACGGTTTTTCGATGAAACCGATCGTGCAGGAACGCAGCCCGTCGCGATCATCAACGAGGCGATGGTGCGCAAGTTTTGGCCAGGTGAAGATCCTTTGGGGAAACGGATCCGGTATTCGGGTTGTGATTCGTGTGCATGGATGAACATCGTGGGAATCGTCGGCAACGTGAAGTACCAAGGGCTCAGCAACGATCCGCCCCCCGTCTACTACTACTCCAACGAGCAGGCCACCGAGCACCAAAGATTCTACACACGATTCATGGCATTGACGGTAAAGACGGCGGGGGACCCCCTCACGGTCGCACCGGTCTTGCGCGCCGCCATCCGCAACCTCGACCCCAAGCTCCCGGTCGTAAACCTCCAGTCGATGGCAAGCGTCGTGACGGACTCGGTGGCACGGCCACGATTTGTCGTGACCCTGATGGGAATATTCGCGGGTGTCGCGCTGGTCCTCGGTGCTGTCGGCATCTACGGGGTGATGTCGTACAGCGTAGCCCAGCGCACGAATGAGATCGGCGTCCGGATCGCTCTTGGCGCGAGTGGACGAGAGGTATCCCGAATGGTCGTGGGACAAGGCATGCGGGTCGCGGTCTTGGGAATCGTGGCGGGCGTGGCCGGCGCATTTTTCGTCACGCGCTATCTCGACAGCTTACTCTTCAACGTGAGCACGACCGACCCGGTGACCTACGCGATGGTTGCCATGTTGTTGACGGGTGTGGCATTGATTGCATCGTATCTTCCAGCCCGCCGTGCGACGCTGGTCGACCCGATGACGGCCATCCGAACCGAGTAACGCTGCGCTAGT
>CAYLZR010000281.1:0-3285 GCA_964388145.1 uncultured Gemmatimonadaceae bacterium
GAGCCCAGTGGCAACCTCGACGAGAAACACGCCGACCAGCTGCACGATTTGCTGTTCGAACTCGCCCGGGATCTGGAGACCGCGCTGGTGATCGTTACACATAATCGTGCCTTGTCGGAGCGTGCCGATCGTACTCTGGTGCTTGCCCACGGCCAACTGCAGCCCGAAACGTCAACGCGGGCAAATTTGTAATGCAATGTGACGAGTGTAAAGACCGCCCTGCGGCGATCCACTTGACGCAGATCGTGAACGACTCGGTCACGACCGTGCATCTGTGTGAACAATGTGCGGCGGAGAAGGGCGTGCAAACGGCAGCGACGGTTGCAAAATTTCCGCTCTCGGATTTCCTCGCGTCGATGGGGAAGGGCGTGTCCGGCCAGTTACCGGTCGGCGATGACACGGCCGAGTGCGACTACTGCAGTGGAACCTTGCAGGACTTTCGGGAGTCTGGGCGTTTGGGTTGTCCGGAGTGTTACCGGACGTTCAGCCGGCATCTGCGGGACCTGCTGCGCCGGCTGCACGGCGCCAGTCAACATGTCGGCGAAAAATACGTGGCGGCGGAATCTGAGACGGATGACCGCGCCCCAGGCATTGGGGAGTTGCGGGACCAACTCCGGCGCGCGGTGGAGTCGGAGAACTTCGAGCTGGCCGCGGAATTGCGAGACCGCATTCGGGTGATGGAATGACCTTCGACATCAGCCTCATTCCGGACGGTGGCATCTCGTGGCTCGACGCGAGTGGGCCCGAGGGAAACATCGTGCTCTCGACGCGGGTCAGACTCGCCCGGAATATCGCTGGTCAGCGGTTTACCGTACGGTCGACTCCGGAAGACAACCGAGCAGTACTGGAGCAAGTCGAGCGCGCCAGCCGGGCGTCGCACCAGCTGCACGATGCGCCCCTTATCCGCGTCGACCTTTTGAACGCCGCAGAGCGCCAGTTGCTCCACGAGCGGCATCTGATTTCGAGAGAGCTGGCTGGCCTGGAGACAAACGGAACTCCCCGCGCCGGGGCGGCCCTCCTCACGAACGGATGTGTCGGCGTGATGGTCAATGAAGAGGATCATGTGCGTCTCCAGTGCTTGAAATCGGGCTTTGCCCTCACCGAGGCGTACGCCGATCTCGAACGTCTCGACACCGAAATGGGTGGGCAGCTAGGCTTCGCGTTCCATGAGGAGTTCGGTTACCTTACTTCCTGCCCGACCAACGCTGGTACCGGTTTGCGGGCATCCGTACTGATCCACCTTCCAGGGCTCGTGCTGACGAAGGAGATCGCGAAGGTGCTGCAGGGCCTTTCCCAGGTTGGGCTCACGTTTCGCGGGCTCTATGGGGAGGGGAGCGAGGTCGTGGGAAACTTCTTCCAGCTCTCGAATCAGACAACCCTGGGCAAGTCTGAGAACGAGCTGCTCGACCACCTCGGGGATATGGTGCGCAAGGTGGTCGAGTACGAGCAGCAGGCCCGACACGTGCTCCAACGTGACGCATCCACGGTCACCGCCGACAAGGTCTGGCGCGCTTACGGCTTACTGAAGTACGCCCGCAGCCTGTCCTTCGAAGAAACGATGAATCTGCTGAGTGGGGTACGGCTGGGCGTCGGCCTGAACCTGATTTCAGATATCAGTGTATACACATTGAACAAGCTGTTGATTTTCGCTCAACCGGCCCATTTGGCCGTGAGCGAGGGGCGGGAGATCGGCGACCCGGAGCTATTAACGGCTCGGGCAACATATACGAGGCAATTGCTTGAAGCGGACGCGGCCCGTTGAGGCCGCTGCTCCACAACGAGACGGTCTAACAAATGAACGGTTACAACTTTACTGATCGAGTTCGCAAGGTCCTGCAAATGGCGCGGGAAGAAGCCGCGCGTTTGCACCACGAATACGTCGGCACCGAGCATATCCTGCTCGGCTTGATTCGCGAGGGCGAAGGGGTCGCGGCCGCCGTCTTGACCAACCTCAACGTGGATCTGGATGAAATCCAGCAAAAAATCGAGGAGACGGTCAAGAAGGGGAAAGCCCCGGCGTCGTCGGGTCCGGATCTTCCCTACACGTCACGAGCCAAAAAGGTGTTGGAATTGGCGATGAGCGAGGCTCGCGAGCTCAACCATTCGTACGTGGGCACCGAGCACTTGCTCCTCGGACTCCTCCGAGAGGAAAAGGGGATCGCCGCACAGGTCCTGACGGATGCAGGCGTCAACTTGGAGCAGGCGCGGGCGGAGACGCTGCGATTGCTCGGCAGTGACATGCCATCGGGTCAGAAAGTCGGTGGCCAGGCGCAGTCGGTGCCTCGATCGGAAAAGAAATCCAAGACCCCGGCACTCGACCACTTCTGCCGCGATCTGACAGCGCTCGCGGGCGACGGTCAGCTCGACCCGACCATCGGACGGGAGCGGGAAATCGAGCGCGTGATCGAAGTGTTGTCTCGCCGCAAGAAGAACAACCCCGTGCTCATCGGTGAGGCGGGCGTGGGCAAGACCGCGATCGTGGAGGGGTTGGCACAGCTCATCGCATCGGGTAACGGTCCGGAGGCCTTGCGTCGCCACCGGGTGTTGGCGCTCGACATGGCCGCCGTTATCGCCGGTACGAAATACCGGGGGCAGTTCGAAGAGCGGCTGAAAGCGGTCATGAACGAGATCGTTCAGAACAAGAACATTATCCTTTTTATTGATGAGCTCCACACGCTGGTCGGCGCCGGCGCTGCCGAGGGGGCCATCGACGCGTCCAACATGCTGAAACCTGCCCTCGCGCGGGGCGAGCTCCAGTGCGTCGGAGCATCCACGCTCAACGAATACCGCAAATACATCGAGAAGGACGCTGCGCTGGAGCGCCGGTTCCAGACGGTGATCGTCGAGCCGCCCACGGTCGAGGAGACGATCGAGATTCTCAAGGGCCTCCGCCAGCGGTATGAGGATCACCATCGGATCGTCATTCCCGATCTCACGCTCGACGAGGCCGCGAAGCTGTCCGAGCGCTATATCACCGATCGGTTCTTGCCCGACAAGGCTATCGACGTCATCGACGAGGCCGGCGCGCGGGCGCGGCTCGCCGCACAAGTTCCGCCTCCCGAGGTCGCGAAGTTGAAGGAAGACCTCGATGGTATCAACCGCGACAAAGAAGAAGCGGTGCGCGACCAGAATTTCGAGAAGGCCGCGTCGTTGCGTGACGAGGAGCGCGAGCTGCAGGCGGAGATTCGCAAGCGTCAGGAAGAGTGGGAACGGGAGCGCCAGACGCACCGGCCTACGATATCCGAAGACGAGGTTGCATTCATCGTATCGCGGTGGACGGGGATT
>CAYLZR010000282.1:0-3270 GCA_964388145.1 uncultured Gemmatimonadaceae bacterium
CCCAGTCGCAACGAAGAAGAGTTCTTTGCTCTGAGAGAGGCCGAGCTGCTCAAGGCCCGCCGCGCCGAGGCGGAGCGGGAACAGGCCGACGCGGAGCGCAAAACCCATTACATGAAGTGCCCGAAGTGCGGGCACGACCTCAAGACCGAGGAATATCACGGCCTGGAGGTCGACCGCTGCACGCAGTGCAGCGGAGTCTGGTTTGACACCGGAGAGGCCGAACAGCTGTTGGATGGGGAGCATGACGGCATGTTTCAGAACGTGTTCGGCGCGATCCTGCGGGGCGTACGGGGCACAACCCCAACTCGGGAGTGAAGTCACACCGGCCTCTTCCAGAGCGGCGGGAATCGTCACTCGATGAACTCAATGTGCAATAAAGCAAGAGGCTCCTGACCATGTGTGGTGTTTTTGGCGTTTCCAACATTCCCGACGCGGCGCACCAGGTGTACATGGGCCTCTACGCGCTGCAACATCGGGGACAGGAGTCAGCAGGAATCATCACCGTCGATGACGACAACGTGGCGCACGCCCATCGCAGTATGGGGCTGGTTGTGGACATATTCAGCACCGACATCCTCGACAGCATGCCGGGGTCCGTCGGCATCGGCCACACCCGATACTCCACTGCCGGCAGCTCGGTAATCTCCAACGCACAGCCGTGCGCCGTGGATTACCACACGGGGCCCCTCGCGCTAGCACATAACGGCAACCTGACCAACGCTGTGGAACTGAGGCGAGATCTCGTCAGCAAGGGATCCATATTCCAAACGTCGTCCGATTCGGAGGTGTTGGTCCATCTGATCGCACGGTCGGAGGCCCGCAAGCCCGAGGACCAAATTCTGGATGCGCTGGAGCGGGTGGAGGGCGCCTACACCCTCGTGCTCACTGTGGGAAAAACGCTCTACGGCATCGTAGATCCGCGTGGGTTCCGACCACTCGTGCTGGGGAAACTCAACGACGGATACGTCCTCGCGTCCGAGACCTGTGCGCTCGACATCGTTGGCGCGACTCGAGTGCGCGAATTGCAACCCGGGGAATGGCTCCGTATCGATGGGAACGAAGTACAGGATCTTCCCCCGCTGCCGCCAAAACAACACCGCCGCTGCATCTTCGAGTTGATCTATTTCTCGCGGCCGGACAGCGAGATTTTCGGAGAATCCATCGACCGGTTTCGCCGGAATCTCGGCCGCCGATTGGCCCAAGAGTATCCCGCGCCGGGCGCAGACTGCGTTTTCTCTGTTCCCGACTCGTCGAACGCGATGGCTCTAGGGTATTCCGAACAGAGCGGCATCAAACTCGAACATGGTTTGATCCGCAATCACTATGTCGGCCGAACATTCATAAGTCCGGGACAGTTAGCGCGGACCGAGAAGGCTCGTATCAAATTCAATCCGGTTCGCGAGGTCGTCGACGGGAAGAGCGTTGTCGTTGTCGACGATTCACTGGTTCGCGGAACGACATCGAAGAGTTTGGTAAAAATGATTCGCCATGCAGGGGCGAAAGAGATCCATTTCCGCTCATCGTCACCACCCATTACCGGGCCGTGCTACTATGGGATTGACACTCCCACACGCGGCGAGCTGATCGCGTCGACCCATACGGTGGAGCAGATCCGCCAACACCTTGGGGTAGACTCACTCGGTTATCTGTCCCTCGAAGGATTACACGCTGCGGTGGAGCGCAAAAGTACCGGGTATTGCGACGCATGTTTCTCCGGAGCCTATCCCACGGCAGTGCCGGACGCCGAACCGGATGCACCGTCGATCGAGATTCCAGTCCCAGCCACGGTCAAGTAACTACGCACAACTAACCACCGCCGCCACCATGCCCAACATTTACTTCTTCGCCAACGGACAGGCCGACGGCTCTGCCCAGATGAAGGACATACTCGGCGGAAAGGGCGCCAGCCTGCATGAGATGACGAGGCTGGGCATACCCGTTCCTCCGGGCTTCACCATCGCCGCGTCGCTGTGCGCGCCATATCTCGCCGACCGAAAACTTCCAGAAGAACTCCGCAACGAAGTCAACGACGCCATGGGCCGTCTGGAGTCCGCCACCGGACGGGGGTTCGGTGATTCGACGGCACCGCTCCTCGTCGCCGTCCGCTCCGGCGCAAGCGTCTCGATGCCTGGAATGATGGATACGATTCTCAATCTCGGGCTCAACGATCAAACAGCCGCTGCGCTGGCGGAGCAGACCGGCAACCCCAAATTCGCGTACGATTCCTACCGGCGTTTCGTGCAGATGTACGCCGACGTTGTGACGGGTATCGGTCGAGGAAACGGCCGGGACCCAATTGAGGAAGCCATCGAAAATGCCAAATCTCGTCGCAACGTCAACCGGGAAATCGACCTGGACGTCGGCGATCTCCGGGACCTCGTCACGACGATGCAAGACATTATTGAGCGGGAGGCGGGAGTTCCCTTCCCTCAGGATCCATGGGACCAGCTGTGGCGCTCCGTCGAAGCCGTCTTTCAAAGCTGGGATACCAGGCGGGCAATAGACTACCGACGCCTCAACGGGATCCCACATCATCTCGGGACTGCCGTAAACATCGTCGCCATGGTGTTCGGCAACATGGGCAAGGATTCTGCCACGGGCGTGGTGTTCACGCGAGACCCGTCGACAGGAGAGCGGCGCCTGTTCGGTGAATATCTCGTGAACGCGCAAGGCGAAGACGTGGTGGCCGGGATCCACACTCCAGAACCCATCGACTCCATGGCGGACACACTCCCGCACGTCTTTGAAGAGCTGTGCACGACGTGCAGCACCTTGGAAGAACATTTCCGTGACATGCAAGATGTGGAATTCACGGCCGAGAGGGGGCGGCTCTACCTGCTCCAAACGCGGTCCGCCAAACGCACCGCCCAAGCGGCCGTCCGGATCGCGGTGGACATGGTGCACGACGGGCTAATCACCGAGCGAGACGCGGTGTTGCGGATCGATCCTTACCAGCTGGATCAGCTCCTCCATGCCACGATCGACCCCGACGCATCGATAGATCCTCTGGCCACGGGCTTGCCGGCGTCCCCGGGGGCCGCGGTTGGTCGGGCGGTCTTCGATGCCGACACGGCGGTCGCGCGACACGCCGATGGGGAACCCACCATCCTCGTGCGCCGCGAGACGAACCCCGACGACTTTTACGGCATGGTTGCCGCCGTGGGCATCCTCACCGAACGCGGGGGCATGACCAGCCACGCCGCGGTCGTAGCGCGCGGCATGGGAAAATCCTGTGTGTGTGGGTGCAAGGGAATCCAGGTCGATGAGGAA
>CAYLZR010000283.1:0-3260 GCA_964388145.1 uncultured Gemmatimonadaceae bacterium
TTCGTGAAGCGCTGGCGCGCCATGTTCCCGGACGAGCCCTACATCTCGCAGCAGGCGCAGAACGCGTACATCGCAACGCACCTCTACGCTATCGCCGTGCGCATCGCCGGGACGACGGATCAGCCCGCCGTCAGCGAAGCCCTCGAGTCCGGTATCGGGCTGGAGGCGCCTGAAGGTTGGGTCTTCATGGATCCCGCGACCCATCACCTGAGCCACTACATCCGGATGGCCCGCTGCGAGGAGGATCACACCATCAATTTCGTCCAGGAGTGGCCGAGCATTGAGCCGTGGTGGACCCGACGCCTGGGTGTGAATTTAGTGCGCAACCCAGAGTATAAGCAGTACACTCCCGAGGAAGACCCCTACTTCAAAAAGAACTTGCAGTAGGATCTGTTTGCAGGACATGCCCTCCCCGATTCTGGGGAGGGCATGTCTCGCCTCGTGAGGCGGAAGCATCCGGAGCGGGCCCATGGATGCCGAACTGTTCAATATTTTCTATCAGTTCCTGGTTAATCTCGCTTTCCTTCTGTTCGCCGCGATGGGGCTTATCGTGGTGCTGGGGATGATCAATATCATCAACCTGGCGCACGGTGAGTTCATCATGCTCGGCGCCTATACGTCGACTCTCGCCTATCATGCGGGTGTGCCATTTCTCCTGACGATACCTCTTGCCGCCGTTTCCGTCGGGCTTTTCGGCATGGTGCTGGAGCGCTTTGCCATACGGCGGTTCTATGGAAATAAGCTAAACGCCTTGGTAGCCACCTTCGGCATAAGCCTCATCCTGAGCCAAGGTGTGCTTCTTGTGCTCGGCCCATATCTGGCCGCGATCGAAATGCCGCTAGGTGGCTTCAACTATGGCGCCTATTCCTATTCCTCCTATCTCCTGGTGCTTGCCTTCGCGGCCCTGGGGATGATCGCCTTCGGCTGGCTGTTCTTTTACCGGACGCGGCTCGGCATGGAGATGCGGGCAACCATGCAGAACCCCGATATGGCGCGGGCGCTTGGGACTCGAACCGACCGAATCTATAACTTCACCTTCGGCCTCGGGGCCGCACTCGCCGGATTGACGGGCGCCCTCTACGCGCCGACGATGACGGTGGTGCCATTGTTCGGTAGCACCTTTATGGCGCCGGCCTTCATCACCGTGGTTATCGGCGGCGGCGTGAACCCGCTGCTCGGCGCGCTCAGCAGCGCGGGGTTTCTGTCGGCTATCTCGACGCCCCTGTCCTCGGAGTTCGGCCAATTCGCCGGCCGCATCGGCCTGATGTTGGCGGCGCTCATCGTGATTCGCTTCCTCCCCGAGGGGTTCTCGTTTTACCTGCAGGACTTCCGCATTCGGCGTCGACGGCATTCGGACACGGTCAAGAGACAATGAACCAAGTAAGAAGCATTCGGCAGCCTTCCGATTTGCCTCCGGCGGCGGGCACGGCAAAGGCTGGCGGTTCGTTGACCCGCCGGCTCGGCCTGGATGGTCCGCAGACCCACTTCAACGGCCCGATTTACTGGAGCGGATTCCTGGTGGTTCTGGCCGCTCTGCTTATCTATCCGGCTTTTGGATCCGCATTCGCCGCCTCGAATTTCACCAGTTTTCTCCTGAACGTGCCTTTGGCGCTCGGGCTTGCGTTTCTTTGGGGGTATTGCGGCGTTTTAAGTTTCGGTCAGATGGCTTTCTTCGGTATTAGCGCTTACAGCTACGGAATCATCGCGATCAACATGGGCGGCGGAACTCTCACGCTGCTCGCGGCCCTGCTGGCGCTTCTGATCACCGCCGTCGCGGCGCTTGCGTTTGGGTATTTCGTTTTCTACGGGCGCGTCAGCGGCTGGATCGTGCCGATCCTGACTCTGGTCCTCACCCTGGTCCTGGAGACTTTCCTGGGCCAGACCGCGGGCTACGAATGGAAGGTCGGGAAGGCTTTGCTCGGCGGCTATAACGGAATGACGAACATCCCGTCCCTGACCGTCGGACCGCTCGAGTTCAACGGTTTCACTTTCCCACTCTACTATATCGTGGTCATTATCTCCGCCGTCATATTTATCGCGTTGAGGCGCATGGCCAACTCCCATTTCGGTCATGTCGTCGTGGCAATTCGAGAGGATTCTGAGCGTACCGAGCTGCTCGGCTACGACGTGCGAAAGTATCAGCTCGCCGTCTTTGTCGTGGCGGCCACCCTCGCCGGCGTGAGCGGTCTACTCTACGTTTCCTGGGGAAATTACGTCACGCCCTCCTCGGCTGGTCTTCTCGCGGCGACATTGCCGGTCTTGTGGGTCGCTGTCGGCGGCAAGACCAGCCTGACCGCCGTTGTTCTGGCCACCGTCGCGCTCGAATTCCTCTCCGACGCCCTGGCAGTCTACAGCGGCGAGTTCGCCTTTGTCCTGATGGGCGCGCTTCTGCTTTTCGGGATGATGTTCGCGCCGGAGGGCATCGTGATCACACTGGCGCGCGGCGTAAGCCGGTTGATGCGCCATCGAGGTAAGCCATGAGCCTATTGGAGCTCCAGGGTCTTTCCCGCTCCTTCGGGGGAATTGTCGCTGCGGAAGACATCGATTTGACCTTGGATGCCGGGGATCTGCATTGCCTTATCGGGCCAAATGGAGCCGGAAAGTCGACGGTTTTCAAACTGATCGTTGGGCTTATCAAGCCTCAGTCAGGCAAGGTTTTATTGAAGGGCCAGGATATAACCCGCGCCGAACCTTTTGAACGGGCGCGCCTCGGCATCAGCATGAAGTACCAGACAACCCGGGTCTTTACCAATTTGACCCTCGGTCAAAATATCACGATCGCCCGCAGCCGCGCAGCCGAGAACAGCGACCACCTAAACTGGGCGCTGCAAAACCTCGATCTAATCCAATCCTGGGACCAGCCGGTTTCCAATCTGAGCTACAGTGAACAACATTGGTTGGAAATGTGTATGGCGCTTGGCAACCAGCCTAGCATCGTCCTCATGGACGAGCCTACCGCAGGGATGACACCGGACGAAACCAGCCGGACTGCCGAATTGCTGAAGGAACTGAACGCGCGGGGACTCACCATCGTGGTCATCGAGCACGACATGGGCTTCGTTCGGGAGATCGCCCGGGAGGTTACGGTCTTGCACCAGGGCCGGATTTTCCGACAGGGCTCGCTTTCCGAAATCGAATGCGACCGGGAAGTCCAGCGCATATACTTGGGAGAGGCCGATGACTGAAGCCCTCCTGGACGTCGAGGCCCTGCACAGCGGTTACGGTGCGGGAGACATCCTCCAGGGCCTAAGTCTCTCTTT
>CAYLZR010000284.1:0-3259 GCA_964388145.1 uncultured Gemmatimonadaceae bacterium
GGGGGTATGCCTCTGAACATACTATAGTGGAACTTGAGTCATTTATTGCAGTATAATGTCGAGTGTGGTTGGAAGGTGTCGGACCGCTCGCACCCAGGAGCCAGCATGATCCAGGAAGCACCGGACCCCCAGAGCTTTCTTCCGCTCACGAACCTCGCGTTCCATACGCTCGTGGCTCTGGCCGAGGAAGACCGGCACGGCTATGCCATCATCAAGGACATCGAGGACCGTACCGACCGGCAGCTGAGCGTCCGATCCGGCGCTCTGTACACGGCTATCCAGCGGCTGTTGGAAGTCGGGCTTGTCGAGAACGCGTCCACTCCCGACCGCAGGGCGGCGTCCGACCAACGACGCAAATACTACCACATCACGGAGCTCGGTCGCCAGGTGGCGGCATTGGAAGGCGCTCGTCTTGCGCGCATGGTGGATGCCGCCCAGCAGAGGCGCTTGTTACCTGAGCGGGAAGCGCAATGATGTCCGCGCGCCGTCGGCTCCTGCGCTTCGTGCTGGGGGTACACCGAGTTTGTCTGCACGCTTATCCGAGCTGGTTCAGGGCTGCTCACGATGAGGCCATGATCGCCACGTTCGAGGATCTGGTCACCGGCAGCTACCAGCGCGCGGGTGCCGTTGGGATGACTCGGCGAGCCATGGCCGAGTTCGGCAGCCTGATGTTCCGCGGAGCGCGCGAGCGATTCTCCCGCCGACCGCTGCCGTCCGACCGGCGGGAACTATCGACGCGACGCAAGCAACACGAGATCAGCCTCCGGGAGCGAAATCGCATGTTCGTCAGCAACAACTTCCGATATGCCCTTCGCAGCCTCGCCCGAACGCCGGGTTACACCGCAGTATTCGTGTTGACGCTCGGTCTCGGCATCGGCGCCAACACGGCCATCTTCAGCGTGATCAATGGCGTGTTGCTGCGTCCGCTGCCGTATCCCGATGCGGATAGGATCATGTACTTGCAGCAGGTAGCAGTTGCCGGCGGAACAACCAATACGTCGCTGTCTTTTGTGGAGGTCGCGGACTACAGAACCCAAGCGACGAGCTTGGAAGAAGTCGTCGAGTTCGGCGACTGGGCGTTCAACGTGCTGGGGCGCGGCGATCCGCACATCACGACGGCCGGATTAGTCACGGCGAACTACTTCAAGGTGCTAGGGCTTCGGCCGCACCTCGGGAGAACGCTTACGGAGGAGGACGACGACCGTTCATCGCAACCTGTGGCCGTGTTGACGTACGAATACTGGCAACGGGTATTCGGTTCGGATTCGTCGGTTATAGGCCAGACCCTCGACCTAACGGTAAAGAGGGCGACGATTGTGGGAGTGCTCGAGCCGGGGTCCCACTATGCCTCGATGCGGGCACAACCAGTTCGTAGTGTGCTGGCGGGGAGTGGTGTTTCCGGTCAAGACTTCTATTCCAACTACCCGTCGAACGATCATTACATGAGCGCCTCCATGCAGGACGAGCGGGCACATCGTATGACCGATGTATTTGCCAAGCTGCGGCCCGGCGTAACCGTGGAAGCCGCGCGTGCGGAGGTCGAGCGCATCGCGGCGAATCTGTATGCAACGTACCCTGACGCATATCCGGAGCGTCAACGTTACGAGATCGTGATCACACCCTGGCGCGACCTCATCACCCAACAGGCCCGACCCATGCTGTTGATCCTGTTCGGTACCGCCGTGTTTGTGTTGGTCATCGCGTGCGCCAACGTTGCCAATCTGACGCTCACGCGTCTCATCCGTCAGGAACGTGAGTTGGCCATCAGGGCCGCGCTCGGCGCCGGGCTGGTGCGTATCAGAGGACAGCTCATGGCCGAGAATCTCGTCCTGTCACTGGCGGGCGCGACGTTGGGCCTGGTGCTCGCCGTGACGGGTCTCGACCTCCTCGTGTCCTACGCGTCCCGCTTCACGAACCGCACCGGAGAGATCGGCATCGACCTATTCGTACTTGCGTTTACCCTGATCATTGCGGTCGGCGCTGCGATGTTGTTTGCCTGGGCTCCGAGGTTGCCATTTTCGCAGGATCTTGGCGCGTCGCTTAATGCTGCGGGCGGTGGACGAGCGACCGGCGGATTGAGCCGGCGGAGAGCACAGCGCGCGCTCGTCGTGAGCCAGCTGGCTATCTCGTTCGTGCTTCTCGTGGGCGCGGGACTCATGACGCGAAGCCTCATCAAGCTGAGTCAAGTCGATCCGGGCTTTGACCTCGAGAACGTGATGAGCATGGACATGCCGGACTTCTCGCTGCAAAGCCAGCCTCAACAGTTTGAGTTCTCCCGTGCGCTGGTCAGTCGAGTGACACAGTTTCCCCAAGTCGATGCGGCATCGATGGCTTCGGCAGCCCCGCTCCAACGGCCCCGTGTGCTCCCAACGGCCTTTGGCGTCGAAGGGCGTGAATTGCCGCCCGATCCTCCCATGCCACCCACGTTGCGAAAGTTCATCGGGCCGGATTATTTCAAAACCGTGGGCATGACGGTGCTTGCCGGTCGCACCTTTGATTCGCGTGACCACGCCGAGGCTCCGCGCGTCGCCATCATCAACGAGTCCATGGCCAAGTTTTACTTTGTCGATCGAGATCCCATCGGGCGCCGTATGGCCGGCGTGCGTTTCAACGGTGCGCTCGGTCCTTGGACGACGATCGTCGGAGTTGTGGCGGACACCAAAGAGGCGGGTTTAGATCGTGAGCCCGTGCACACCTACTTCCTTGCCCTAGAGCAAAATTTCGCTCAGTCTACCCTGATTGTGCGCACTCTAGGCGACCCATTGCCCGTCGCAGGACGCGTGCTGGAGGAAGTGCGTGCGCTGGATCCCAACCGTCCGGTGCTGAACGTACAAACGCTCGAACAAAGTCGGGCGGAGAGCATCGCACCGCAACGTCTGAATGCGACGCTGTTCACGGTTTTTGCGGCGCTCGCACTCGTCATCGCGACCGTCGGAATCGCCGGCGTGCTGTCGTTCTCCGTGAGCCAGCGAACCAACGAGTTCGGCATCCGGATGACGCTGGGCGCCGATCAGTCAAGGGTGCTGAAGATGGTACTACGGGAAGGCGCCACGCTCGCGGCTGTCGCTCTTGGGATTGGCGGTGCAGGAGCCTTAGCGTTGTCGCGCTTCTTGTCCGGAATGCTGTTCGAGATTCAGCCTACGGATCCCGTCACGTTCTTCGGCGTCGCGGCGCTCTTGACGTTTGTGGCGATTGCCGCATCGCTCGCGCCGGCACGGAGCGCAACGAGCGTTGACCCGATGAAAGCACTGCGGCCGGA
>CAYLZR010000285.1:0-3254 GCA_964388145.1 uncultured Gemmatimonadaceae bacterium
CCGTCTCCATGTCGTCGTCCCGCCGTTTTCGTGTGATTCTCGCTAGCACGTTTTTTCTGGTACTATCTGGCGTTGCGCCGGCCGGTGCCGCGGCGCAGTCTGACCGCCTCGCAGGGTACAAGGAACAGGTGACGCAGGCTGTCGAGACGCGTCGTCAGTTCACCCAACAGATGGTCGATCAGATCTTCAGCTTCGCGGAACTCGGCTTCCAAGAGTTCGAAACGTCGCGGTACCTCGTCGATCTGTTGCGCGACAACGGATTTACCGTCGAAGAGGGGATCGCCGGGATCCCCACGGCGTGGGTGGCAACATGGGGCGCCGGCAAGCCGGTGATTTCCGTCGGCACCGACATCGACAACATTCCCAAGGCGTCTCAACAACCCGGAGTTGCCTGCCATGCGCCTCTCGTTCCCGGTGCGCCCGGTCACGGTGAGGGACACAACGCCGGTCAGGCGGTGAACATCACCGCTGCCCTGGCGGTGAAGGAATTGATGGAACGTGAGGGTCTTCCCGGCACCATACAGATCTGGCCCGGAGTCGCGGAGGAACTTGTCGCCACCAAAGCGTACTACGTTCGCGAGGGTGTGTTCGAAGACGTCGATATCGTGTTGTACGCCCACGTCGGGTCCAATCTCTCGACTGGCTGGGGAATCACGCCTGGCACCGGGCTGATTTCGGCATTGTTCACGTTTGAGGGTCAGGCCGCCCATGCAGGCGGTGCGCCGTGGCGCGGCAGGAGCGCCGCCGACGCGGTGCAGCTCATGGAGATCGGATGGAACTTCCGACGCGAGCATCTGCGATTGCAGCATAGATCCCATTCCGTCGTGGTGGACGGGGGAGATCAACCCAACGTGGTACCGTCCGAGGCTT
The DNA here is from genome assembly GCA_964388145.1 of uncultured Gemmatimonadaceae bacterium. GTDB lineage: Bacteria > Gemmatimonadota > Gemmatimonadetes > Gemmatimonadales > GWC2-71-9 > B3T1B10. Next base: position 871 of record CAYLZR010000285.1, read on the forward strand.
CCATCTGGTTCTACTTCCGCGAACGGAATTACCAAGAAATCCAAACCCTCTTTTCGATCGGTGACTCGATTGCGCGTGGCGCCGCGATGATGACGGGGACCGAACTCGCTTCGGTGCGCATCCTCGGTTCGGCGTGGCCGGGTCATTTCAACCGGACCATTGCCGAAACGATGTACGCCAACATTCAACAGGTGGGACTTCCGGCATGGAGCCAAGAGGACAACGCTCTCGCAAGAGGTGTTCAGCGGGAGGTCGGCGGGCCGGAAACCGGGCTTGCGGCCGAGCTTGCGGTGCTCGGGCCGGCCCTGCGGGAGGACCAACGATCCGCCGGTTACGCGGATGACATCGGTGACATTTCGTGGAACGTGCCGACCGCGGTGTTGCGGTTCCCGGCGAATATTCCCGGATTACCGGGTCACCATTGGGCGAACGCCATTGCCATGGCCACACCTATCGCCCACAAGGGAGCTACTGCCGGTGCCAAGGTACAGGCGATGACGATGTTGGATTTCCTGCTTCGGCCCGAGCTGGTGGAGCAGGCGTGGGACTACTTCAATGACGTGCAAACGGCAGACGTCACCTACACTCCTCTCATCAGGCCGGAGGACCAGCCCGCGATAGAAATCAACAAGGACATCATGGAACAGTTCCGCCCGGCGATGAGAGAGTTTTATTTCGATCCAACCGGATACGACACATACTTGGAACAGCTCGGTGTGAACTATCCAACGTTTCGTGGCGCGGACGGATCGTGTGGTGTTGGGATGATTCAGTAGAGCTACTGCGCCCGCCCCCGCCCCATGATCAGCTCGATCTCCTCAATCTCCCTGGGCGCCCCGGCGGAGAGATTCTCGTAGCCGTCCTCGGTAACGAGGATCATGTCTTCGATCATGATGGCGATACCCTTCTCCGGGATGTAGAGCTTGGGCTCCACGGTGAAGACCATCCCGGCAGCGAGGGGCTGCGTGTAGTCGCGGCTGTCCAACGCCTCGAGACCGATGTGGTGACCGAGGTCTCTGACTCCCGTCCCTCTGGCCCCGCTGTAGTCTGTGAATGCGCCGCCCTGAGCCAGCCAGTACGTGGGTGAGGGCAGGATACCCCACACGAGATCTTCGCCCATGCTATCGATGTTCTCGAACTGCTCGAGCCCATGGTCTCTGAATACCTGCGCCGCCGCCCTGATGACGTCGATCATCATCACCCCCGGCTCGATACGGGCGAGGGCAGCCTTCTGCGCCTCCAGAACGATCTCGTAATACTCCCGTTGTTCGTCGGTGAATCGACCGGAGACCGGGAACGTGCGGCAAATGTCCGATGTGTACATCTGGAATTCTGCCGCACCATAATCGATGAACACGAGCTCCCCGTCTTGCATCACACGATTGAGGGAGTTGTAGTTCTCCGATTTCAACGTGTACAAGCTCACCGCCGCAGGCCCCGAACTCACGATCGGTCCGAATGAACTTCGCGGCGACCCCTCCCGCTTCCACACGTACTCCATCAACCCGGCAACTTCGAGGTCATTGCTGCCAGGGCGGATCGCACGCATGGCTTCTATGAGCCCCTCAACGCTGATCGCCGCCGCGCGGCGGAGGGCAGCAACCTCGTGCTGGTCCTTGATCAGTCGCAACCGTTCAACGAAGGGCGAAGCGTTTTTCCATTCCCTATCGGACAATAGGTCGGTGATGGCCTGCTCGATCTGCTGTTGGTACGACAACGGTTGGCCCAAACCGGGAGGAGCGTACAGTCGTCCGCCCGCTGATGTGAAGTACACGGTCGGTGCGTCCCCTGCGATGTCGGGCAACCGCTCTGCGAACTCATCGATGGGGTATGTCTCGGCGATGCCGGTAGCCATCTCCGCGTCACGTCCCGGAGCGAGGCGCCGGATGGGTTGGTTCCACGCCGCACCGCGAAAGCGTTGCTCGGCCATGGGATACTGGGCGCCTGCGAACTGGTAGCGTTGAGGGAGGAACAACACTTCCCTTCTGCTTCCTCGCTCATCTCCCGTGGTCACCAGGATCGCATACGGCGACTCGACACCGGTGAGGTACCAAAAGTTCGGGTCTTGCTTGCCTTGCCCGCCTGAACGAATCAAGTACTCGCCGAGAACGATCACCGGTGCGCCGTCGACCGCTTCCGCCAGCGCGGCGCGCCGCGCCGCGTAGATCTCCGGTGGAAAGGCCACGTCACTTTGGGCCCGCAGGCTCGAGGGCGATGCTGCAAGCGCGATGCAGAACATGACGGGTCTCACAACGCAGTTGCTCATTCTGATGGCTCCAGTTTAGTGAAAGAACAGGTACGCGATCAGAATCCCCGCTATCACCGCCACGAAATCCGCGATCAACCCGCATGTCACCGCATATCGCGTTCTCTTCACACCCACC
>CAYLZR010000286.1:0-3252 GCA_964388145.1 uncultured Gemmatimonadaceae bacterium
ATCGAGCAGGAGGGAACGTATCCGCTTCCGGAGGCCCAGCTCGATCGCTTCATGTTCGAGCTACGGGTTGAGTATCCGAGCGCGGATGAAGAGGAGGAGATCGTCGAGGAGACGACAGGTGAGGATCTTCCAAGCGTGACTCCGGTGCTCGACGGACCGGAGCTCATCTCGATGCAGCACCTGGTGCGCCGGATTCCCGCACCCAAGACCATCGTTCGCGCCGCCGTGCGCTTGGCCCGCATGTCACGGCCGAGTTCCGACAACGCGCCATCGCTGATCAAAGAGTACGTGGATTGGGGGGCTGGCCCGCGCGCTTCGCAATACATGGTACTCGGTGCCAAAGCCCGGGCGGCTCTCGACAGCCGGCCAATGGCCGACCTCGACGACCTCAAGAACGTCGCGTTGTCTGTGCTACGTCACCGTGTGATGGTCAACTTCGCGGCGGAGGCCGCCGGCCGTTCCGCACACGACGTTTGCACCGAGCTGATCCAGGAAGGCACCTGGATGCAGGAGGGCGCGGACTAGCGCCCGGCAGTCTTGAACCAGTCGGCTTCGTGGAAAACCCGGGCCCGAACCGCCTCCCACTCCCGCCGCACAAAGTCCATGTCGATCGTGGAATACCCCACCTCCTCCGATACGGCTGCGATATTGCCGAACCCGAGGATCGCATGCCCGTGGTGGGCAGCGTGAAGCTGCGACGTTCTAAGGGTCACGGCCGAGTATAGCGTCATGGTGGCCCGCTGGATGCGAGACCCTTGAGAATAGGGATCGATCTCCTCGGCATAAACCAAGTTTTCCAGCTTCTCAAGCAGACCCCGGACCAACGCCGGATCGAGCCGGCCCTCGACCTCCACGATTTCGGCGTACAGTTCCCCGCCTTTCTCACCCATCGACACAAAGAACTGGTATCCTCCCCAACCCAAGCCACCAAGTACCAGCAGCCAGATGAACCCGGTTATGGGCGAGAAACGGCTGCTCGAGGGCGCGCTGGCAGCCATCGGCTCGTTCGCGGGCCCCTCCAGGCACTTGACGCACCCGTGGGCCCGATCGGGCTGGTAGTAGTACCCGTGCTTCGGGCAACGAACCGACTGCGGACTGGTCATGAGACACCTCCGGGACTGCGACGACGAATCGCGGAACACCCCCCTGCCGTCATCGGACGGTTTCCGCGCGGACAAGATAGGCAACCGTGGCCCCTGGAGGCGTGAGGAGGATCACGACCCCAAAACCCTTCAATCGGGCCGAGCTTCGGCTAAATTCCTCTGATGACACTGTCCCTGCCCGTCCTCGAAGACGGGGTCCTCGACACCGGCCGCATTGCGGAGCTGCACGACGAGATCCGGGAGCTAGCCCGAACTCGGAATGCGGTCATTCTGGCGCATAACTACCAGCGCCCCGAGGTGCAGGACATCGCGGATTACGTGGGGGATTCTCTGGGCCTCTCGCGGCAGGCGACCGAGACCGAGGCGGACGTGATCGCGTTCTGCGGCGTGCACTTCATGGCCGAGACCGCGGCGATCCTGTCCCCGCAGCGCCGGGTGCTGCTGCCCGATCTGCGCGCCGGCTGCTCGCTAGCCGCGAGCATCACTGCGGAGGATGTGCGGCGCTGGAAGGCCGAATATCCGGACTACATCGCCGTGGGATACGTCAACACGACGGCCGACGTGAAAGCCGAACTCGATTACTGCTGCACGAGTGGAAACGTCGTGGCCATCATCGACGCGATTCCCGAGGACCGCGGTATCCTCTTTCTGCCGGACTTCTTCCTCGGCGCGCACATCCGGCGTTTGCGACCCGATCGCAAGGTCGAGGTGTGGATGGGTGAGTGCCACGTACACAAGGAGATCCACTCCCGCACCGTAAACGCCCAACTGCGCGAGCATCCCGGCAGCCAGGTTCTCGTGCATCCTGAGTGCGGCTGTGCCGGCCAACTCATCTATGAAATCGGTCTTGGCGACGTGGACGCAAGTGTGGTGCACATCACGTCCACCGAGGGAATGATCCGGTTCGCAGAATCGAGCCCGGCGACCACGTTCATCGTAGCCACCGAGGTCGGGATTCTTCACCGAATGAACAAGATGGCGCCGCACAAAGAGTTCATTCCCGCCGACCCGGCGGCGGTGTGTGAATACATGAAAACCATCACGCTGGAAGGGCTGCGAGACGCCCTGCTATACGACCAGCATGTCATTACCGTGCCGGACGACATCCGCATCCGCGCCAGGGCGGCGCTCGACCGCATGGTGAGTATCGGCTGATCGGTTCCGCCCCCTACTCCACCCCCATCACCACCATCGGATCTATTTTCCCTGTCCATCGTTGGGCTTTATTATTTAGCGATTGCTAATATATTAACTCCGTGTCTCGAATAGCCGCCCACACGACCGTCTTTGACGCCATCGCCGACCCGACCCGCCGCAGGCTCCTCCTCATGCTGCGGGAGGGTGAGATGGGAGCATCAGACCTGGCCCGGCCCTTTGACACGACCCAGTCGGCGATCTCCCAGCACCTCGCGATCCTAAGCCGGGCTGGGTTGGTGCAATACCGTCGCGAGGGCCGGAGGAGGTACTATCGGGTCCGTCCTCGGCCCCTCCGCGAGGTCGCCGATTGGGTGGCCTTTTTTGAACGATTCTGGGACAAGAAATTCGAAGCGCTCAGCGACTACCTGCAGCGGAGACCGTCACAATGGATTTGACCAAGGAAGCCTTCTTCCCACATCCACCCGACGACGTGTGGATCGCCCTCACCGACAAGTACGCCGTCGCGGAATGGCTCATGCCCAACAACTTCGAACCCATCGAGGGCAAGAAATTCAACTTCCACGTGGACTCGATGCCGCTCACCGGGTTCACCGGAGTCACCGAGTGCGAGGTGCTCGAGGTCGATCGGCCCAGGAAGCTGGTCTACACCTGGGTGTCGATGCACAAGACCAAGGGCAAACATCCGCCCATGACGCTCACGTGGACCTTGGAACCGCACGAGGGGGGAACGCGACTCACGTTGCACCAGACCGGAATCGAAGCCCTCAACAGATGGTGGCGTTTCTCGATGAACCACGGCTGGGACCGCATGATCAAGAAGTTGTTACCGAAGGTCCTGAACAACGTGACCGACGGAAAGTTCACGCCTGGTGCTAGACGCCGGAGAGATTACGGGACGAAGACGGTACCGGAGGGATACGCTAAGTAGGGCGGGCAGACGGGCAGACGGGCGGCTACGTCATCGATCCCGTCTTCCCGTCGGGTGGTGTGG
>CAYLZR010000287.1:0-3219 GCA_964388145.1 uncultured Gemmatimonadaceae bacterium
GAGTCCTTAAGGACTTCAGTTCTTGGCCGAGCCCGCCCTCATTAGGGCGGGACTCTTCCAACACCGTCACCTCAAACCAACTCTAGCATTGCCACGATGGCAGCCAGAGATGGCAAGAGTCGGACTGGACTCCGATCAAGCCGAACGCGAGTTACGGACAAACGCGCGCGATACCGGGGTAGCCGTCAAACCCCTCATCGAAGCTCATGATCTGCTCGATCTTATGACGCTCCATTATGGCGACGTGGAGCGCGTCGCGCGACGACAGGCACTCGGTGCCGTACACGATTCCCTTGGCGCGCTCGACATCCGCTGCCTCTATCGGAAAGATCTCGTCAACGACTCCCGTCAGCGCGTCGAAGGCCGGTTGAATGGCGTCGCGTCGCTTGATGGCCACGTAGCGGTGGAGAATCTCCTGTAACACCTCGGCATCGGTCACCAAACGCACGCCGTCGAGGATGTGACGTTCCAGCATTCGTTGTGCGTCGGTCTTGTTCGAGTGCGCCGCCCCAACCAGATACATGGGGATGTTGGAATCGATGAATACGGGCGCTGAACTCACTCCAAATACCCGCGCTCGATCTCGGCGAGCATCTGGTTGATGCCGCAGGCGGGAAGGGTGTGGTGGGACGCCGCACGAACCACTGCCAACTTCTTGTCTGTATCGACGGACGGCTGGCGACGACGGATGGTGCGCAGCGCCTGCCTTACCCACGCGGAAACGGTCATCCGTTGCCGCCGCGCGGCGCGCTGGACCTCGCGGTACTCGGTGTCATCCAAGATCACCTGAAGCCTCTTACTCATAGTATGAGTATAAAAGACTCATTATCATGAGTCAATTGTTAGAGCCCGTTCCGGCCGGCTCCATGGCTATTGTGGGCTCCCGGTCACCTGCCACCCGGTGACCGGTCACCGGTAACCGGTCACCGTAGTTTTTCCGTGGCTATTCAACCGACCCCATGACACCCCGGCCCGCAACTCGACAGCGAGAAATGTTACCGACGATTCTTCCCGTCGCGTAGTATCTCCCGGGCCGCGTTGTAGCCCGAAGCGCCGTTCACCCCTCCGCCCGGATGCGTCCCCGCGCCACACAGGTACAATCCCCCGATCGGTGTGCGATACCGGGCGCACTCCGGAACCGGGCGCATGAAGAACACCTGGTCCATCGTCAGCTCGCCGTGGTAGATGTTGCCTTCCGGCAGGCCGAATTTTTCCTCGAGATCCAGCGGTGTGAGCACGTGACGGTGGGTGACCGCTGACTTGACGTTGGGAGCGTATTGGGTAAGCGTTTTGATCACGCTATTACCGAGGGCAGCGCGCTTCGTCTTGTTCCAGTGGCCGTCCTTCAAATGATATGGAGCGTACTGCACCAAGACCGACATGACGTGTTTGCCGTTCCGGACCACGCTCGGGTCCGTGACGGATGGAATGACGGCTTCGAGATATGGTGCTGACGAAACGCCGCCGTACTTGGCGTCGTCGAACGCGCGTTCGAGGTACGGTAAACTCGGGCTGATGGAAATAACACCGTTAAGGTGGTGGCCGAGTTGCGGCAGCCCCGGGAACTCGGGGAGCTCGCTCAGCACGAGATGCACCTTGGCACACGCCCCCTTGAACTTGATGTTGCGGATCTTTCTCGTGAATTCCGGTGTGAGGTGAGATGGGTGGACGAGTTGAGAGAACGTATGACGCGGATCGGCGTTGGATACGACCACTTTCGCACGGATTTCATCGCCGTTCGTGAGCACGACTCCCGTCGCTCGACCGTCTTCGACGATTACGTGATCTACCGAAGCGTTCGTCCGCACCTCCGCCCCGTGTTTGGTCGCGGCCGCCGCCAGCGCGGCAGTAAGGCGGCCGACACCACCACCCACGCGGACGGTCGGCCGGATTACTCCGCTTGTCGTTCCGATGTGATGATGCAAGAACGTGTAGGCCGTGCCCGGTGCCATCGGGCCCTGAAACAATCCCGTGATGGCTGTGGCGCCGAGCGTCCCTTTGACAACGTCGGTCTCGAACCACTCGTCGAGTAGTTCTTTGGCCGACATGGGTAGGATGCGCATGACCTCGGTCATGTCCTTCCGACCCAGCATCCGGAGCTTGCCACCCAGCCGAACCATCGTCCAAAGATCCCTCACGCCCCCGTCGACGAGATCGGGAGGCGTGGTGCGATATGCTGCTTCGAGCACATAGGTCGCCTTGGCAACCAGTTGCGTAAACGGAACCCAATTGTCAGCGTCGGCGCTCGAAAACTGCCGTATGGATTCGATCGTGCGCTGCGTATCCCGCCACAGCGTCAGATGGCGGCCGTCGAGAAGCGGGCTGAACACCGACGGGTCCGACTCGATCAACCTCAACCCGTGTTCGGCCAAATTCAGTTCCTTCACGACCGACGGGTGGATCGTCCCGATGCGGTGGGCGCCCGTGTCCACGCTGTAGCCAAGGAGTATCTCCTCGGTAATCGTGGCGCCGCCGACCATCTCCCGTCGCTCGAGCACCAGCGTGTTGAGGCCGCCCTTGGCGAGGTATGCGGCGGTGACCAGCCCATTGTGACCGGCACCGATGACGATGGCGTCGTACGCGGTTGTCATCGCCGCCAATCCTTTAACACGTTCAAGGCGGCCAGTCGGCCGGACGTACCGGAGATCCCACCACCGGGATGGGTTCCCGATCCGCACTGATAAAACCCCTTCAGCGGTGTGCGATAGTCCGCCCAGGAGGGAGCCGGTCGCAGGAAAAAGAGTTGGTGGAGCGACAATTCACCCTGGAAAATGTTTCCCTGTGTCAAACCGATGGTGCACTCCATGTCCCACGGCGTCAGCACCTGTCGGTGGAGAATCGCTCCGGGAAGGTTTGGCGCATACTGAGCGAGCGTGTCGATCACCGCGTCGCCGAACGCTTCGCGCTTCGTCTCGTTCCACCCTCCCTCGAGATCGGATGGAGCGTATTGCACGAAGATGGACATGACGTGTTTTCCGGGTGGCGCCATGCCGGGATCGATCACGGATGGGATGATGATGTCCATATACGGACGACGTGAGTAACTCCCGTACTTGGCGTCGTCGTATGCGCGCTCGAGGTATTCAACGCTTGGGCTGATTGAGATCGCACCACGATGATGAGCCCCCGCCCCCTTGCCGGGCAGGCTCGTAAAGTCGGGTAGCTCGCTGAGCGAGAGATTGACCTTGCCCGATGATCCGCGAATCTTGAATCGTTCGA
>CAYLZR010000288.1:0-1929 GCA_964388145.1 uncultured Gemmatimonadaceae bacterium
GGAGTACATCCGCTACGATCAGGTGGAGAAGGCTCACACCTATCATCTGGCGGAGGACGGTCAAGAAGATCAGTTCGAGGAAAACTTCCAGATCAAGACGTGTGACCTCGATCAGTTTCTCAACGGTGGCGACGGGGGCAAGGAGCGGTTTGCGCAGGAGTTCGGCTCGGCGCTGGAAGACATCGGGTTCGCGATCATCGAGGGTCACGGCGTCGACACGACGCTGCACGACGCGGCCGTCGACAAGGTCATCGAGTGTTTTACCAAACCCACTCTCGAGGAAAAGAACCGATTTCGGGCCGCGCGGCACGGATCGGTGAGCCAGGGCTACTTCCCTATAAAGGAAACCAGCGACATTCACCCCGACCTGGTGGAGGGCTGGGTGTTCTGCCGGCGAGCGTTCGACATCCCACAAGAGCGCAGCGAGCCGTTCCGCGCCGAAGATTACTGGCCCATTCCCGAACTCGAGCCGTTCTTTCGGCAAATCGTGTTGCAGCACGAGAAACTCATTCCCCCACTCATCCAGAGCGCGTTTCGATACCTTGGCGTAGATCCGCATCATTACGACGAGAAGATGACCGGCACTAACTTCGGATTGCGACTCAACTACTACCCGCCGGTGAGCAAGGAAGACGACGAGTCCGGCGCCGGCCGTCTGTTGGGACACGAAGACGTTGATCTCTTCACGATTCTGCCCGCACCCAAGGTCGAGGGCCTACAGGCGTTCAACCGCAAGTCCGGAAAATGGGTGAGGGTCAAGGCGCCCAAGGGGTCTATCCTCATCAACACCGGCGACTACATGCAGCGCATCTCGAACGACATTTTCCCCTCGACGACACACCGCGTCAGCAAGCCGCAGAGCCGCTCTCAGCTGGGAATGTCGCGCGTCTCCATTCCGATGGCGGTCTACACATGGGAAAACGAGATGCTCGAGGTACTCCCGGGGATTCCCAATCCCAAGTACGAACCCATCAAGTCCATTACGTTTCACACTCGGACGACGGCGAAGTTTTACGGTGACGATTACGCGGTGGAGGAGGGGGGAGTTAGCTGTTAGCTGTTAGCCGTGCACAGATCACACAATCTTGGTGCGCCGTGAACTGGCTCGAGGCGCCGATTCCCTGTTAAATTGACTTGATCGATGATTCGCCTCGGGCATCTCACCTGGGTTCACGAATAGGATGGCGGAATGAAGAAGATCTCATGCGTCTTGATATTGGCCGGGTTGGCGTTGATGCCGTCGCGCGTCCACGCTCAGGCCGGGATCGCGATACACGTGGGCACACTCGGCGTCGGGGCCGACATCGCCACGTCGTTTGGCTCCCACATCGGGCTCCGGTCGGGGTTTAACTTCTTCCCAACCGACGTCGATTACACGGTGTCGGGCATCCCCTATCAGATCGATTTCGCCTCGCCGACCTTCACCGTGATGCTCGACCTCTATCTGGGGGGAGCGTTTCGTGTGAGCGGCGGTGCCATCTATACCACGGACGACATCGTCCTCGCGGGTGAAATCACCGCTCCCGTCACCCTCAACACTACCATCTACAGTCCCGCCCAGATTGGTACGCTCACCGGCACCATCGTCACCAACGAGCTATCGCCCTACGTGGGAATCGGCCTGGGAAATCCCGCCCGCAGCAAATTCGGGTTCTTTCTCGATCTCGGGGTCGCGTTCCACGGCACGCCGGCGTTCACACTGACGGCAGTCGGCGGATCCGACAATACGACGCCGGCGTTCATATTAGACCTCGACGCCGAGGCTCTAAGCATCCAGAATGACCTCTCGCGTATCACGGTCTATCCGGTGGCGACGATTGGGTTTTCGATAGGGTTTTAAGCTGTTAGCTGTTAGCTGTTAGCTGTTAGCCGTTAGCCGTAAGCCGTAAGCCGTAAGCCGTAAGCCGTAAGCCGTAAGCCGTAAGCCGT
>CAYLZR010000288.1:2029-3178 GCA_964388145.1 uncultured Gemmatimonadaceae bacterium
CCGTAAGCCGTAAGCCGTAAGCCGTAAGCCGTAAGCCGTAAGCCGTAAGCCGTAAAATCGCTAATCAAGAAATTGTCAATCTGCAATCTGCAATCTGCAATCTGAAATCTATCCTCCCTCTACCGCCCGCTCGGCCTCTCTCGCGGTTTTCTGCCCTTCTTCCACGTCCACCAAAAGCAGTAACGCCCCGCCCACCACGAAGAACACGATGATCGAGAGGATTGCGTTGCGGCTCGATCCGGTCGTGGCGATCATGATGCTGAACACCGCCGGGCCGAGGATTCCCGCGAACTTCTCGAACACGGCAAAGAGACCAAAGAACTCGCCCGACTCATGACGCGGGATCATGCTGCCGAACAGGGATCGGCTGAGTGCCTGCGTGCCGCCCTGCACCATGCCCACCAGAATGGCGAGAATGTAGAAGTGCGTGGCCGTGGTCATGAAATAGCCCACGATGGAGATCCCGGCGTACACGGTCAGGCCGAGGAAAATCGCGCGCTTGGTGCCCATCCAGCCGGCAAGCCCGCCGAACAAGAACGCAAACGGAATGCCGACGAACTGAACGAGAACGATCGCTCTGATGAGCGCTCCCCGATCGATTCCGATCTCGGTGCCGTAGATGCCCGCCATCCTGATGATCGTGCCGATGCCGTCGTTGTAGATCAGGAAGGCCAGCAACATCACGAACGCATTTCGGTAGCGGCGTAGCTCCCGGAACGTACGCCCAAGCCGCGACGCCGCCGCACGCAAAGCACCCTGCCGTCGTTCTTCTTCACTCAGCGCTCTGACCGCCGGTTCGGGAACGTGCCGGAACAGCGGGATTGCGAACACTACCCACCAAATGGCCACCGCGACAAAAGCCAAGCGTGTCGGCAGCGAACCCATCGACGGCGACAGGTCGTCCCCCGCAGGAAGCCCAACCAATCCTGGATTGGAAATCACCACGAAACACGCGAGGAGCAGCAATCCCCCACCGATGTAGCCCATGGCGTACCCGGCGGTCGATACGCGATCCAGCTCTTCGGTGGGAGCAACGTGGGGAAGCAGCGCGTCGTAGAACACGAAGCTTCCGCTGGCGCCAATATTGGCGAGTACGAAGAGAATCGCGGCAAAGAGCCAATTCCCCTGGCCGATGAAGAACATCATCAC
>CAYLZR010000289.1:0-3154 GCA_964388145.1 uncultured Gemmatimonadaceae bacterium
CCTTTAGAGCCTTCAGCAGCTCGGCTTCGTCAAAGGAGTTCTGCGGATTCGTACTCCGGTGCGCGTGCCGCACAATGCCCTCTTTGTCCAGCAGAATCCACCCGCTCTGCTGAATCACCCACAGCGACTTGGTAAAGCCATATGCCCGATAGGCCTGACGGCCCGGGTCGGCGAGCACGGGGAATGGAGCCTCCATTTTCTCTGCGGCAAGCTTAGCGGCTGTCTGTCCGCGAGGCCCGATCACGAGCGTTGCGGTTCCGTGGCCGGCGATTTGGTCGTTGAGGCGTCCCAACTGGACGGCGTGCGAGAAACACTGCTGTCACGTAAACTCGCGCATGAAATACACCAACACGTTGTGTCTGCTGCGAAAATCCGATAGACGGACTTTACTTCCGGTGTTGGAGTCGAGTTCAAAGTCGGGACCCTCGGCCCCCGGTTCGATCTCGTTAGGTTCACCGCTCACTAGTTTTCAACTTTCGCAAACAGCAATTGGACGTTATCGGGCAAACTGTACGCAACCTTGGTGTCCACATTGAAGATCCTCGGACCGTCCGCGGACACAAGGGCGATATGCTGGTCGTCGACCCAGGCACAACCTTCGCTGGCGGGTATCCTACCGCGAATAAGTTCGTCCAACACCACGTTCTCATCCTCACCGGGCACGGGTGTGATCACCTTTTGTTTCTGCACGTACTCACCCGACTCACCGCGGCGGGCGTACGATCGATCGAGCGACAGCCGCGTGCCGTCGGGAGACCAACATGGATTGTGATCGTCGGGCACGCCCAGCGGCCGCTGCTCGGCTCTGAAGGTCGCGTGCCCCGTCGCATAGTCGTAAACCGCGACATGGGTAATGTTGGCATAGCGTGGTGATTGAATCTCAAACGCGATCTTTCGGCTATCCGGCGCCCATTGCAAGTTGCTGGCCGAAGAGCGGGCTGCCGCGATCTGTTGCGCGTTGGCTCCGTTGTACTTGGCGACAAAGAGCGAGTTGTCTCGCTTGAACGCAACACGGCTCCCATCCGGTGAGTAGGTAATGTCGGTCTTGCCGCTCATCGGCAGCGTGGCAAGCGTCTCACAATTGCGAACATCGACCGTGTACATGTTGGCACCGTCTCCAACGACGATCTGACCGTTTGCCCGCCAGGCGATGAATCGGTTCGAGACGTTGCATCCAACGTTGCGCACATTGCCCGCGCGGTCGGCGATCAGTACCACACTTCGGGTGGAACCATCGGTCGACCGATATCCAACGCCCAGTGCATCGCTAGCGCGGGCCCACGCAAATGTGTATGACCCGCTACCCATAGCAGAGTGTACGCTCGAGATGGCGCCGGTTGCCGCGTCCACGAGTATCAAGTGCGCCGACCCCCCTCGGCGAAAGGATACGGCGACCGCGTCGCGATCGGGTGACGGTTTGGCTTGGACGTCGGTCGCTGCGGGAAGCAGCACACTATCTATCCGTGCACCAGTGTTTCGCAGACGGATGCCTGTGTTGTCCGCATAATACATGACGTATCCGTCACCCGGCTGAACGATCGGCGGTCCGGCCGGTACGGGATCAACCGCACGCCCCTGCGACGAACTGCAACCGATAGCCACCAAGGTCACGGCGACGGGGAAAAGGTGATTCTTGGAAAATGACACCAATGCGATGCTCCTCGAGTTTGGTTTCTCAACGCTGCATATGTTCAAGCGCGGTCGCTCGGGAGGCATCAGATCAATCCGACCGCGTGGCTCCCGCAACAAGCTCGCGTAACTCGTCGTCCGTCCGCAAGCCGAGCCCATCAGTATAAGGAAACGGTTGTTCGAACACCTGTCCGCCCGCCTCATGCGACAGCAACTTGATCAGGCGTGTCTCGCCGGCGTCGGTGGACGCGATGACAATCCGGGCTTCCCATCGCTTGCCGCTCTCATCGAAGAACACCCGCGTGTCCGGATCAACGCAGAGTAAACGCACTTCGTCAAGAGTAGAAATAACCTGCCCGGGCAACGGACGAATGTAGATCTCGCTCTGCGGCACGTCGGCGGCTTTCAAAATGAAAATTTGCGGGCGGGGTCCCTGACGTCGTTCTTCTCGCACCTGCCAAGTGCGCTCCTGCACGACTATCTCGCCGCGAAGCAACGGCCGGATGGGTGACTCGGCGCCGTCGGCAGGGTCCGCAGCGCCTTGCCTGCTGCGGGACATCCTCGCCTTCACGGCGCCACCTACCACCGCGCCTCCCCACGCCATGACCATCGGGAACGCAAGTGTCAACGCCGCAAAGCCCGACCCCGGCAGTCCCATGACGCCTCCGGCAACAGCCATCAACTCTCGGGCCTCTCCCACGGCGGCATTCCAAATGAGAAGCCAGGCCCAACCCAAACCCGCCGCCAAGAGCGCCACCAACCCGGGGCGTTCCTTTCGGCGGGCGAGGCCCCCCCACAGCACGGCCAACAACGGAACCGCCAACCAGCCAATGGCAGCGGTCGTCAGCGCAAACGCGCCGCTGACGAGCAACACTTGCAAGATCAGTCGCTTCATCTACTGCGGGCCCCGTAGGGTCAACACACTGACAACGTCGTCAGACGTGAGATCGCTCTGGTCCCGCGGGGAAAGCACGGCGTCCAGCTCACCGCGCACCCATTGATCGATTCGGTCGGCATACCAGGGACTCGCGGGGTTTCCGGACTGTCCGCCGGGATATGTAGCCCACGCCCGTGGGTCGGATGCCATTTCCACGACCATGCGCCAACTCGCACCGTGGTTGCCGTTGCCCGAGGACGTATTCAAATTGCCCGGTCCACCCTGCACCGGAAGATTCCGACGAGACAACGCGGGAAGACCCATGAGATGGTTGACGCGTGCGTGTCGAATCTCGGACCAACGCCAGCCCCCAGCGTCGGGATCGCCGTACCGTTCCCCAGTCAATTCCAGCGCCGCCATCAGGCTCGCCGATAACACGTCGTCACGCGTCTCCGTACGATCTGCGGTGCGACGGTCGTCCCACCACGGGCTATCGGGATAACGCAACAGCCCCGCGATCACGGAATGGCTCGGCCGCGCCACCAGCCGCCGGCCGGCGGGCAGGAGCAACTCGTCGAAGGTCCTGAAGACCAGCTCGTTCATGGCAAGCTCGAAGAGGATCGCCCTCTCGTTGTCTTTCGTATAGCG
>CAYLZR010000290.1:0-3153 GCA_964388145.1 uncultured Gemmatimonadaceae bacterium
CCGCACTGATCCACGCGGCAACGATGGTGACGGCCGGCGTGTACCTAATAGCCCGTACCAACGTGCTCTTCGCGATGGCGCCGGTCTCGAGCGCGGTCGTGGCGTTGGTGGGCGCCGTCACCGCCTTGTTCGCCGCGACCATCGCGCTCAAACAGTGGGACATCAAGAAAGTCCTCGCGTACTCCACGGTGTCTCAGCTCGGTTACATGTTTGTGGCTGTAGGCGTCGGCGCATACGCAGCGGGCATTTTCCATCTGGTGACACACGCCTTCTTCAAGGCGTTGTTGTTCTTGGGAGCGGGCAGTGTGATACACGTGATGCACCACGCGTATCACCACACGCACAGCGGCGAAGACGCGCAGGACATGCGCAACATGGGTGGCATGCGAAAGTACATGCCGTGGACGGCAGGCGTCATGTGGGTCGCTACCCTCGCCATTGCCGGTGTTCCGGGGTTTTCGGGTTTTTTCTCCAAGGATCAGATACTCGCCGAGACGTTCGCCCGGGGCCATGACTCGGTTTTCTTCTACATCATTTGGGCTCTTGGTGCCGCGACCGCATTACTGACCGCGTTCTACATGACGCGCATGATGCTGTACACGTTCCACGGATCCAACCGCACGGGAGCCGAGGGAGCAGCGCAACTGCACGAAGCGCCGTGGGTCATGACCGGCCCGCTCGTCGTGCTGGCTGTGCTCAGTCTGTTCGGTGGCCTGTTGAATCTGCCGCATGTGTTGCCTGGAGCAGGATGGTTGGAGCACTGGTTGGAACCGGTATCCGAAGGGGCCGTTCCCTATCTGATCGAAACGCACCTCTCCGTGGGGGCCGAGTGGTTGTTGATGGGACTCGCCACCGTGATCGCTGCGCTGGGCATCGCCGGGGCGTGGTACCTGCTGAAGCCGGCGAAACTCACGACCGCCAAAGATGCACCGGCGGAGACCGGCGTCCAACGCGTGTTGCTGAACAAATATTACGTGGACGAGTTGTACGATGCGCTGATCGTGCGACCGACGGATTGGGTGTCGCGCAAAGTGTTGTGGCAGGTAGTCGACGAGGGAGCCATCGATGGTGCTGCGGTCAATGGCGCCGCGAAGCTGAGCCGGCTGTTTGGCTGGCTCGGTACGCAATTCCAGACTGGAAATCTCACCACGTACGTGGTGCTGTTCGTCGTCGGGGCGCTCTTCCTGTTGGGCGCGGTGAGGGGGTGAGGGTAGGATGAGCGGATTCCTCGAGAGCATCGGATACGACGGTTGGGTGCTGCACGCGCTCATGATCATCCCGTTGCTGGGTGCAATGATGGTCATGTCCGGCCCCACACGCCTAGCGAAGAAGATTGCCCTGTGGTTTGCGCTGGCCGAGTTCGTCGTGTCACTCGGCCTCTGGTGGGCGTTCGATCCGGGCACGCCGCTGATGCAATTCGAAGTGTACCACGAGTGGATCAGCACGCCGTGGAGTGTGGCGTACCATCTCGGCATCGACGGTATCTCGTTGTTCATGGTGCTGCTCACCACATTCACGATGCCGCTCGCTGTACTTGGAAGTTGGAACTACGTGAAGGAACGCGAGGCACCGTTCTACGCACTCTTGCTCGTGCTGACCACCGGCATGTTGGGTGTGTTCCTTGCGTTGGACCTCTTCGTGTTCTACGTGTTCTGGGAGATCATGCTGATCCCGATGTATTTCATCATCGGGGTGTGGGGTGGCGCGCGGCGCATCTACGCAGCAATCAAGTTTTTTGTGTACACGTTCCTGGGATCCCTCTTGATGTTGGTGGCGATCCTCGTGATGTACTACGTCATCGGTCGCGAAACGGGCGTGTACTCGTTTAGCTACTCGCATTTATTGCAAAACACGGAGCATCTCGGTCAGTGGGCATTTTGGTTGTTCGCCGCTTTCTTCCTGGCGTTCGCCATCAAGGTTCCGATGTTCCCGTTTCATACGTGGCTTCCCGATGCCCACGTGGAGGCCCCCACTGCGGGGTCCGTAATCCTGGCAGGAATCCTGTTGAAGATGGGCACCTACGGTTTCTTACGGTTCGCCCTGCCGTTCTTCCCGCACGTCGCATTGGATCCGACAATCGTCACTGTCGTTGTGGTGCTTGCGGTGTTCGGAATCATCTACGGTGCTTTGGTGGCGTTGGTACAACCCGATTTCAAGAAGCTCGTCGCATACTCCTCGGTGAGTCACCTCGGATTCGTGATGCTCGGCATATGGGCGTTGACCCTGCAGAGCGTGCAGGGCGCGATACTGATCATGATCAACCACGGTATCTCGACAGGGGCGCTGTTTTTCTTGGCGGGCATGATGTACGAAAGGCGTCACACTCGTGAGATCGCCGCGTTCGGTGGGATCGCGAGGACGGTGCCCGCTTTCGCCGCGGTGCTGACCATTGTGGCATTGTCTTCGATTGGTCTGCCGGGTACGAACGGCTTCGTGGGTGAGTTCCTCGTGCTGATTGGTTCGTTCCGCGAGTTTCCGGTCGCGACCGCGATCGCCACAACGGGCGTCATTTTCGCAGCCATGTATCTCCTGGTGGCCTTGCAGCGAATTCTCTTTGGCAAATTGGACAAGCCGGAAAACGAGAAAATGCCGGATCTGTCGCTGCGCGAGTTGTGGGTGCTGGGTCCGCTGGTCGCGTGCATCTTCTGGATCGGATTGTATCCGGCGCCCATCCTGCGGCGGGTCGAAGTGTCCGCGCAGGCTTTGGTGAATCAGGTGCGTGGGCAAGCAGCGGAGCAGGCCAGCGTTGAAGTTCCCGAGGTCGTGAAAACCGAGTTGGGAGACCAAGAGTAATGGGTATGGTCGTGGATCTTACGACGCCGGCCGGGCTGTTTTGGGCCATGCTTCCGGAGATCGTTCTCACGGGTTGGGCGTTGGTACTGATGCTGGTGGCCGGATGGCGCCACAGTGGGGAAGAGGACCAGAGGTTTGCTGGGCAACTGGCTTTGGCCGCGCTGGTAAGCACGCTGCTCGCCTTGTGGTGGCTCTGGGCGAAGGACGCCCAGCCCGACGGTCTCGCGCACATGGTTGCGTTGGACGGCTTTCGCTACGCTTCATCAACCATCTTCTTAATTGGTGCAATCCTCACCGTCATGCTGTCGCTCGGCTACGTGAACCGTGAGCGCATTCTCACCCCCGAGTACTATCTGCTCA
>CAYLZR010000291.1:0-3114 GCA_964388145.1 uncultured Gemmatimonadaceae bacterium
ATGCCCTCATCACGCTCTTCGTGACGTTCGCCCTGTTCGCACTGGTGATGGCCAGCGTCGGGATCTACGGTGTCATGTCGTACGCCGTATCGCAGCGCACCAGCGAGATCAGTATCAGGATGGCGTTGGGTGCCAAGACTAGTAACGTCCGGATGATGGTGCTCGGACAGGGCGGCAAACTCATCTTCATCGGCAGCGTGGTAGGGTTGATCGGTGCGCTCGGGATTAGCCGCTTGGTGTCGAGTCTGGTCGTCGGAATCAGCCCCCTCGATCCGGTCACGTTCATCGGTGTGCCGGCGGTGCTGATCACCATCGGTCTGATCGCCAACTATCTCCCTGCGCGCCGGGCCACGCGGATCGATCCAATGGCGGCGCTGAGGGTGGAATAGGAGTCGGGGGTCGGGGGTCGGGGCCGGATCTGAGTTGCCGTGGTCGGACGATTGGTGCAGACTTGCGGTAGGAGGAGGCCCACATGTTAGGCAACAAGCCCATGGCCGAGTGGCTGGAGCAGTATGGCCACAGCCATCAGCATCCCGTGAACCGGTTGTTCCACACCATCGGCATCCCCATGATCGCCGTCTCCCTGCCGCTCTTTGTGGTGGCGATCTTCGTGTCCGGCTTCTGGCTCGTCCCCACGGCGCTGTTCGTGGTCGGATGGATCTTTCAGTTTGCCGGCCACTTGGTCGAGAGAAACCGCCCGGAGTTTTTTCACGACTGGCGTTTCCTCTTCGTCGGGCTACGCTGGTGGTTGGTGAAGATCCGTCGGCGTGGCGGGACGTGAGACGTCTTACGTTTCGAGATCCTCCAACTCGTTCTCCAACAGCCGCCGCTCGTCGTCGGACAGTCCAACGTCGATGTCGACCTCTCCACCGACGGCTCCCGCAGCGGCCACCCGGTGGGCTCGGTACAGATGACGCGCCAAGAGGGTAGCGCCAACCGCGATGAGTGCACCCGGCAGGATATAAGCCACGAGGTTGAAGCCCTCGGGACGCATCATCAAAAACTCTTCGCCGTTCTCGGTTACGTATGCCCGGATGATCTCCTCGGCGGTCCATCCGGCGGTGGCTTGTTCGACCATGGTCGCGTGGTGGCGCGGCCAGAAGTCGCAGCCGAAATCGACCATGCGACATACGTAGACCGTGTGTAAACAGCCGCACGTGCAGCGAACCTGCTCCTCGACCCCAATGATGAACGGGTCGTTGTCATAAGGGGTCGTGAAGAGCCGGCCGCGGACCGGTACGAACTTTTGTCCGTCGCCGATCGGGGAGCCTTCCATCCGGTCCTGAGGATCCTGGGCGACTCCTCTCCGCGGCGCCCGTGCCCCAACCGACAACGCGGCCGCCGGGAATGCCATCGCCGCCGTTAGAAAGCCTCGTCGGTTCGTTGGTATTGCTCTCATATCAAGCTCCTGGCCTACACAGGACAACTCGTGCCTCGATAAGGAATTAAAGGTACGATTTCACTCCTCACAAGCCTAGTTTGGGTCTCGGCTCCGATAGGAGATCAGACGTCGCTGAATGGCATTGGCCAGGCTGTCCCTACCGGCCGCGCGCGCCAACCCCATCGCCTGCTCGGCGCGGCGGATCGCTTCCTCGGTTCGACCCGATGCCGCATAGACCGCGGCCAATCCGTCGAGGACGGTCGCGTCTCCGTAATTGGTCAAGCTGGCGGCGTGCTCCGCGATGGTTGTCGCTGTTTCATACTCGCCGAGCGAGGTCAGGGCGGTGGCCAGACCGATGTAGACGTCGGCGTCGTCGGCCTTGAGCTGGAGCGCCTCACGAAAGTGCTGGATCGCCTCGGCAAGCTTTCCCTGGTCCGCCAGTTGGTTGGCGATGGCATATTCGCGGCGTGCCAAGTACGTGCTTTCCCTGACTTCGTATTTCCATTGCAGGTCGCGACGGAGCATATCGAGGTCACGCCCGTTTCGCGGCAAAACTTGAATCACGAGGTCGGACATCTCATCCGACGACAGGGAACCGTACACGACGCGTCGAGGTGGGGTATTGGGATTGCGGGGATTCTCCGCCGAGTTGTCGTAGGTCCACTGCATCGAGAGAATCGTCCCTTTCGGTAACGGGATCGACCGTTCGTACCGGTACTCGTCCTGCCAGTTAAAGTCCCAGTCATCGATGCGAATCAGCCGCTGTGCCGATCCGTCGGGTAGCGTTGCCAAGCCCTGTACTTGCTTGCCCAGATAATGCGCGTGCGGGTACACGCCGAGCACCTCGACGTCGACCGGCAGCTCGTACGTGTCGGTGACGAGATAGTCCTTCGTTCCCGGGGGAATGTCGATGTCGAACGAGCCAAGCATGATCAAAGCGGAACTTTGACTTGGCGGGCGCGCGGCGAAATGAAATCCTACCTCGGCCTCAACGACTTCCGGCTTTCCCGTGGGACGCAGGTGCAACTGGAGCACGAGATCGGTGCCGGGTCGTAGAGGCCAGGCCAACTCGCCCGTTCCTATGTGAGGGACTCGGCCGGGTGTCCACCCGACGAAATGCCCGGGCGGATTGTCGGCGTTACTGACGATGTCCATCCCGTCGAATCCCACACCGGCATCCAGCTCATCGTATTGTCGCGACGAATTTGTCGTATCGACCATCATCCTGGCGTGATGGACGACTCTGAGATTCCCGGGGTGCAGTTCCACCGCGCGGACATAACGCACGGCGGGGACGGGAATCGGAACGACGAGGTTGCGATAGACATCCTGCCCCCCAACCGGTGCCGTATAGGTGGGCATTGTCACGATCAGGTCCGGTTCACCAAGCAACCAGTCGGCGCCCCAATCCGGAGCCTGCGGTAAATCAACCGTGTCGCCTTCGACCGCACCGCTGGCTGCCCATTGCCGCAGGACAGTAATTTCGTCGGTGCTCAGCCGTCGTTCGCCGACAAATCGGGCCGATTGTGGCTCCGGAAGCCACGGCGGCATTTGCCCCTGTGCGGTGACCATCGCAATCACAGCCGCGCGATCCGCTACATCTTCATACGTAAGTAGGCTAAACGGAGCCGGGCCTGCAGGGTGGTGACACGACACACAGTGTCGGTATAGAATGGGCGCGACGTCTCTAGTGAACGTCAACGAGTCCGCCTCAACGTCCTGTCGCTCAGGTG
>CAYLZR010000292.1:0-3112 GCA_964388145.1 uncultured Gemmatimonadaceae bacterium
GCCTGCCGTCTTTCACCGCCATGCTGGGTGTCAACGTCGCCCGAGGGCGTTTTCCGGGCTGAACCACATTGAAGTGATTCTGCGACTCGTCGAGCACGAAGCTTTGCATCCGTTGACTCATCCCGACGCCGGTGCGGCCTGCCAACGTGGCCGGAATCCAACCGCCGCTCGGCGTGATCGAAACGACCCAACCGGCCGCGTCGGCGGCTTGAATCGATGTCGTGCCCGCGAAAAAACCTTCCTCGAACGACATGTCGTCGTTCTGCGAACTCTCCAACGTGGTAGGCGTAACCGTGTTCCAACTCTCCAGCAGATGGAGATAGGGATTTTGCTTTCCTTCAAACGGATAGGGATCTCCGGGCCTGACGTTCGGATCGTTCCGCTCCCAGTTGATCTGCTCGAAACGGTGCCGAGCGTAATCCTTCGAAAGCAGACCCTGGATCGGCTCCTCTGGAAGCACGTAGGGGTCGCCGTAATAGAAGTCTCGATCGGCAAACGCGTGGTTCATGACCTGATACAGCGTGTGGATGTACTTGGTGCTGTTGAAGCCCATCGCCTTGAGATCGACGTTCTCCAACATGTTCAATGCCTGCAGCAACACGGGCCCCTGGACCCAGCTCGTGAGCTTGTAGACGTCGATGCCCTTGTAGCTGGTCATCACGGGTTCTTCGAGGTACACCTGCCAGTTCGCCAAATCCTCGAGCGTATGCAAGCCGCCCTCTTCCCGTGACCCGCGTACGAATTCTTCGGCGATATCGCCACGATAGAAACGATCATAGGCGGCGTAAATCGCTTCTTTGCGGGCCTTGCCCCCCGCCAGCGCCTGTTGCTCGGCATCGACCAGCTTCTGCAACGTCGCCAACAGATCGGGCTGGCGGAAAATCTCGCCTGGATACGGCGCTTCGCGCTCTGCATCGCCGAGGTGCGGAAGAAAAACCTCGCGGGAGTAGCGCCACTCCTTGATCCGGTCTTTGTTGTTCTCGATGGAGTTCGCGGTCTGCGCCTCGATGGGGTAGCCCTCCGCCATTTGCATGGCGGGCTCCAACACCTCGGCGAGGCTCAAGGTGCCGAATTCGGCCAACATCGTGAGCAGCCCGCCCGGAGTCCCGGGCGTGACCGCGGCGAGGGGACCGTAAGCCGGGGGATGGTCCATCCCTAGCTCTCGAAAGAATTCCGGTGTGGCCCCCGTGGGAGCCGCGCCAAGAGCGTTGACGCCGATGACTTTGCCGGTATTGGGATTGAAGATCAGCGCCTGCGTTTCCCCACCCCAACTCAGCACATCGTACATCGTCGCCGTAGCGCCGAGCATGGCGGCGGCCGCGTCCACCGCATTGCCGCCCTTTTGGAACATGATCGCGCCGGCCGTCGCCCCGAGCGGCTTTCCGGTAATCGCCACCCAGTGACGCCCGTGGAGCACCGGCTTGACCGTCCTCTGCGCCGTCAGGGCCGCCGGCAACGCCATCTGAGCGGTAAGCAACACCATTGCGCCAAGCATGTGCAAGCGAGCGGATCGCATATTTCCTCCTCCGAGGTGAGCGACTATGAGAGGCCGAGATCTTTCGGAGAACTTATCAGTTCTACGCGTGAGGCGCATCTGTGTGGCCCTCACGGTTGTGGCTTGGTTCCAGCAAACACCGCGTAGCGCAGGCATCCAGTTCGGTATGCCACCCAGATCCGTAACACGGTTAGAGCAAACACGCGACTCTCGAAGCTGGGATCCAGCAAATACCGCCAGGACGAAGGACGAATCAATATCCGGCGGACGAGTCTCGCGAGACAGATGTCCCAGGTGCGACGCACCTGCGCCGTGATGTCGCTCATGGTTACGAGTTGAAATTTTGCGGCTTGGAACCATATGTCGTAGTCAGCCACGGTGGGAAGGCCCGCGAGTTGCCCCTCCCGGCAGATCGGCTGAAGCAGGTGACGAATCTGCCACTCACGTGCGTGATCGCTAGCCAACCACGCGCACACCACGAGCCGTCCGCCGGGGCGCAGTACACGATGGGCTTCCGTAATACATCGCGCCGCGTCGCGCATGTGCTCGACGCTTTCAATGGCTACGACGACATCAAACCGACCAGACGGAAAATCGCAATCGAGCCAATCTGCGAGCAGGTAATCAGGATTCGCGCCGTTGGCGACTTTACGCGCGTACGCATGCTGCGTGGTCGAGACGGTGACCCCCGTGACGATAGCGCCAACGCGGGATGCGAGGACGCGTGCGGTGGCGCCGTAGCCACACCCCACGTCGCACACTCGATCCTCGGGTCCTATCGCCGCCGCGTCGACGACGAGATCGATCAGTTGAAGGACGGCTTTCTCGGGTTCCTCCTCACCGGTGGCCCAGAGCCCATGGTGCAAGTGTTCCCCCCAGAGTTCCCGGTAGAACGGGTCGATCTCATCGTAGTGCCGCGCTATGTCTGCGATGGTCGGTGGGGGGGCCGCAGAAATCACAGCAACGCGTGGGTTCGCGTGATAACCGCCGTTTTCACGTTCCAAACAGCGATTTGATGAGACCTTTTCGGAATTCGGACTTGGGCGCGAAGTAGCCGCCCAGCACGGAAAGACGCCGCTCCGGGCCTATATCGGTCTGGTCCAGCAAGAACTTCCCGGCGGCGGTGCGATATGCCGTGTGCAACGTGTCGCCCCGAATGCGATACAGCATTTCGTCCCCCTTGGATATGCCGTCAGCGGCCAGGAAGTGGTACCAGACTGGGAGATCCTGGAAGATCATGCTGTAGCTGACGGAGTCGATGATCCCGGCCCGACGCGCTCGCGTCAAGTTGTCACGGATGCCATTCAAAAACTGGTCGAGGCTTACGTGCCGTTTGAACCGGAGCCGAGCCCAGACGTCTCTCGCATCGATCGCTACCGACGCGATCGAATCGGCCAGTGATTCGGAATACCGGCGAGAGGCGACGAGCCGCTCCAGCCGATGCGCGGTCTCGGATCCGAACCGGACATCCAGAGTCAGTACATCGACTTTGAAGATGGTTTTCTCGAGCAGCGTCTGCATCGTGGCGTACCGCCCGCGGCCCACAGACATAGTATCGAGAGCCGGGCTCTGGGCCACGACGGGCAATCCACACAACGACAGAAGCAAGGCAACAAC
>CAYLZR010000293.1:0-3105 GCA_964388145.1 uncultured Gemmatimonadaceae bacterium
TCCGCGGAGCTGCTGACGCTTACCCTGGACGATGAACCCGCGGTCGACATAAGGGGAAAGCGGAAGAAAATTGCACTTCATCAGGGAGTTATGGTTGATGAAGGGCCGAACGAAAACCAGCCGGCGCTGCGGTTCGGGAAGGAATCGTGGGCCGAGCTTCCTCCCCTGAAGCTTGACAGTGACACCCCCTTTTCTATTGCGATGTGGGTTTACCAACCCAAGGTCGAGGGGAATTTCGTGGTTGCCGGTCAGTACGATCCCGACGACGATTCCCGCGGATGGTCGATTACCGTTGGCGCTCGGCAAGTCACCTTTAAGATGACCGGCGAAAAACCGGCGGGGCAAAAAAATCCGTCCGCGGTCAGGATTACCCCCATCAACACGAAGCGGCTGCCTACAGGTGTATGGACGCACATTGTGGTGACCTACGACGGCTCCGGCGAGCGTGCCGGCCTGCGTATCTACAGGAACGGGAATGTCGTTGAGGTGCAGGGTAGCGAGTTTTTCACGAGAGTAGAGGGGAGTATCCGAACCAACCGGCCTCTCTATTTGGGTAGAGGAATCACGAAGGGCAGGGGAGACCTGGACAAGCCAAAATTTCGCTACTTCTCGGGGGGCGGCATAGCGGATCTTCGAGTCTTTAATCGCCAAATCACGGTCCAGGAGGCCAAGGTTGTTTCGCTGTGGTCCGCGCTCCGAAGCGCACGAGATAAGGAACCCGAAAAACTAAGCGCCGAGGAGCGGGAAGCGCTGCGTCTCTACTACCTCAGCGTCAAGGACGAAGATTACCGCGGGCTCGTGGCGCGCAAGCAGGAAATCGACCGGGAGTGGCGGGAGATCCGGCGGCGGGGGGGCATCACACACGTGATGCGGGAGAATCCGGACAAAGAGCCCGAGGCTCACGTTCTTTACCGCGGTATGTATGACCAACCTCGTGAGCGCGTTGCGGCAAACACACCCTCGGCATTGCATTCCATGCCTGCGTCGTGGCCGCGCAACCGCATGGGGCTGGCTAAGTGGTTGGTCGATGAAGCGAACCCGCTGACAGCCCGTGTGATCGTGAACCGATACTGGCAGGAGATCTTCGGTACCGGCCTGGTAAAGACCAGCGACGATTTCGGCTCGCAAGGGGAGCCGCCGTCTCACCCTGAGCTGCTCGATTGGCTGGCGGTCGAGTTCCGCGAATCGGGCTGGGACATCAAGCAGTTCTTCCGCACGCTGGTAACGTCCTCCACTTACCGCCAGTCCGCGCAAACGACAGCGGAAAAGCTCGAAAAAGACCCGGAGAATCGGCTGCTCGCGCGCGGGGCGCTCTTCCGCATGGATGGTGAAATGATCCGCGATTACGCCCTGGCGGCGAGCGGCCTGCTGGTCCGCAAGATCGGCGGCCCGAGTGTGAAGCCCTATCAGCCGCAAGGAGTCTGGAAAACAGTGGCGATGCCCACCAGCAACACCCGTATCTACAAACAGGACTCCGGCGCCAAACTTTATCGGCGTAGTCTGTATACCTTCTGGAAGCGCTCCGCGCCGCCGGCCTCGATGGACATTTTTAATGCGCCCACACGGGAGCATACCACGGTGCGCCGCGAGCGAACCAACACCCCGCTGCAAGCGCTGGTCACGATGAACGACACGCAATTCGTCGAAGCGTCACGCTACCTCGCACAGAAAGCCATGCGCGAGGCCGGAGACGACTTCGACCGGCGGCTGGATTACGTGACAACCCGTCTTCTTGCACGTGACTTCGGCGAAAAGGAACGCGCCATTGCGAAACGGACCTACGACGGGTTCATCGGCTTTTACAGTTCGAATGGCGAAGAGGCAAAGAAGCTTCTTGCTGCCGGCGACTCGCCGCCCGATGAGGCGCTGCCCGTGACGGAGTCGGCAGCGTGGACCATGCTGGCGAGTCAAATAATGAATTTGGACGAGGTGTTGAACAAGTAGTGGCACAGCCGCGGGGTCTTCGGCAGGTACCCGTGCCGCGATTGGTACAGAGCAGTCCCAATTTTTCACGGCGCCTAGCGCGTGCGTCTTTGTTGCGCGGGGAGGTTTACAATGCATCCACACGAAGAAGCAATCCTGGCGGAAACCAGACGGCAGTTCTTAGCCCGAGGAGCCAAGGGTATCGGCGGAATCGCCTTGGCCAGCCTTTTGACCGAGAACAGCTCCGGTGCATCCAGAAATGACGAATCATTTGGCGGTTTGCCGCACTTGCCCCACTTCGCCCCGAAGGCGAAACGGTGCATCTACCTCCACATGATGGGTGCGCCGCCGCAGATGGATCTGCTCGATTACAAGCCCAAGATGAAGGACTGGTACGACAAGGATCTTCCGGAATCGGTGCGTCAGGGGCAGCGTCTGACGACCATGACATCCGGGCAGGCGCGCTTCCCGATCGCGCCGTCGGTCTTTCAATTCAAGCAACACGGCCAAAGCGGCGCGTGGATTTCCGAGCTGTTGCCCTACACAGCGAAGATGGCCGACGACATCGCCATTATTCGGTCGATGAACACGGATGCGATCAATCATGAGCCGGCGATAACGTTCATTCAGACGGGCCGGCAGGTGGCCGGGCGGCCGTGCATCGGATCGTGGATTGCTTACGGGCTCGGTAGTATGAACCGCGACCTGCCCACGTTCGTCGTGATGAACGCGGAGAAGAGCCACCCCAAGTCGGGTGTGCAGGCGATCTCGGCAAAATTGTGGAGCTCGGGGTTCCTTTCTTCGCAGTACGCCGGCGTGGGGCTCCGCGCAGGCCGAGACCCCGTGCTATACATCAGGGATCCGGATGGTGTTTCCAAGGACGTCCGGCGGCAGATGCTTGACGGCCTCAGCGAGCTGAATCAGATTCGGCATCAGAAGATCGGCAACCCGGAAACACTGGCGCGAATCGAGCAGTTCGAAATGGCTTTTCGGATGCAGACGTCGGTACCGGAGATGGCGGACCTCTCGAGTGAGCCGGAAAGCACCTTCAAGCGCTGGGGCGAAGAAGCGAAGCAGCCCGGCAAGTTCCAAAACGCGGCGCTGATGGCGCGACGGCTCGTCGAGCGTGGTGTGCGGTTCGTCCAGATCTATCACCGCGGCTGGGACGTACACGCCTTCGCG
>CAYLZR010000294.1:0-3090 GCA_964388145.1 uncultured Gemmatimonadaceae bacterium
CCTCTTTGGGCAGGTACACCGCATCGGTGACGAAGCCGAAGATGCCGCCGCCGTGACGGATCGCTCGGTGACCGCGTATATCATTAGGTGCCAAACCGTACGCGTAATTGGTTGTGTCGCCGCCGTTCAACACGAACGGCGTTGTCATCATCTCGAGCGACTCGAGGGTCACTAGCTTCCCGCCGAACAGGGCCCGGTTCCATCGGTACAGATCCTCGACAGTCATCATCAGGGAACCGGCCGCATATGGCTGCGTGAAGCTCAGGTACCGTTGGTTGGCGTAACCCCCGTCGCCGGACTGATAGCCGGAAACCCGCTGCGGAATGATGCAGCCCGAGCAGCCGTAGTAGGACTGCTTCATGCCGAGCGGCTCGAAGATACGCTCGCGCACGAACTCTTCGTAGCGCATGCCGCTCGCGGCCTCGACGATGGCACCCAAGAGGATGTAGCCAGAGTTGTTGTATGCGAAGCGCTCACCCGGAGCGAACTCGACGGGCAGGTCGCTGAAGACGTCGATCAGTTCCTCCACGGTAACGTCCTTCTGGACCTGCGTCTGCATGTAACCGGGGATGCCGGTGTAGCTGACAATGCCTGACGTATGGGTTAAGAGGTGCTCGATTGTGATGCCATCACCGTAGGACGGGTAGTCGGGGAGGTGTCGAGTGATCGGGTCCGAGACGGAGAGCTTCCCCTCTTCCGCCAGCATCATGATCGCCGCGGAGGTGAATTGCTTGGTGATGGAACCGATCTCGAACACCATGTCGGATGCCAGCTCCACTTCCAACTCCAAATCCGCCATTCCCGCCGCATCCAAAAACACGATCTCGTCACCTTTGGCGACCAACACGGCGGCGCCGGGTTCATCGGCGGCATAGGCCGAACGGACAATCTTCTCGTACTGGCTCGTTTCCGCTGCGGCCACCGCTTGGGCGTGCGCCGCTTCGGGGGCTACGGACTCGATAGCGAACGTGATTGCGATTAGAGCGTACGAGACAACGTTCCTGCGCATGTTGGTCCTCGGCTGTGATAGTGGATGCTGGATAACAAGATGATACGAGCGCAATTGAATGGCCAGGGCGTCTTCACCTCTCCGTCCGAGAAGGCGAGCGGCCACCGTGCGCAGCGAAAGCCTCGGCGCGGAGAGCGCTCGTCAAACTGCTCCTGCTCCCTGCTCCCTGCTCCCTGCTCCCTGTTAATGTGATCTCCGACACCAACGTTGGCTAGATTGGCACGGGCTTTGCTTGATCTTACAACGAGCAGCCGCCGCAGACGGACCCGTGGAACACTTGAGTTCACCCTATTCGAACCCTACCGCGGTTTGACCCCTGCGCCCGCTGCTTAATCTACTAAGAGGCCGAGACACCCTTCGTCTCGGCCTTTTGTTATACCCGGGGATTTTTTGTGCGGTGGGTCACAAATCTTGCCCGCCCCATTGCGCTGCAAACCGCGGCATCTTTGGCGATGCGCGGCAACTTTTAGGTTTCAGGTTTCAGGTTTCAGGTTCTAGGGTGTCAGTCTCGGGTGGTGCGCAAACAAGTGAGCCCATGGCCTGTGCGCCGCCCCATCAACCTGAAACCTGAACCCTGGAACCTGAAACCTGAAACCTATCGAAGCACCGCCATTCCCTGCTCGAACACGATGTCCACGGGAATCCCCGCCTCGGTGAGTCGGTCGAGGTCTCTCTGAAGCTGATCCAAAATCACTCCCTGCTCGGAAAGGATCTCGCCCGCGTCCTCGTAATTGCCATCGCCCTGGAGGGTGAGAATCACCTCCGACAGTGCAGCTATTGCTTCGGCCATCCGGTCGAAGTCCACCCGGTACGTTCCGGTCACATCGTCGCGCGTGAAGGCCCCGTTCCGCTGGAAGAAGTTGAACCGTACCATGTTCGCCCGACCGTGCGCACTGGTGGCGCCGAATCGGACCGACCGGAAGATGCTGGCGACGAACGTCACGTAATTGTCGCGGATGTGCCCCTCCGTAATCTCGCCGTCTTCGAACAGACGTGAGACCATGTAGAGGCCGAGAACGTCGGCCTTGCCCTCTTCCATGGCGGAGGCGTGCTCGCGCAACGCCTCGCGGACGGTCCCCCGCCCCGTGATGGTGTTCTTGATACCCAAACCGTGCGCCACCTCGTGGAACATGGTGTTGCTGAAAAAGGCGTCGAACGTGATGTGCTGACGTTGGTCCTCGGCGATGAGGACGTCACCTATGGGCACGAGTATGCTGTCGAACTTGGCCCGCATGGCGTTCTTCAACTGCAAGCGTCGGGTACCCTTTTCCAACTGCACGGTCTCGTCGTTGGGAAGGTTGATGGCGATCGTCTTGGAACCGGCGTTCGCTTCGCCGGCGTAGTAGATCGCGTCGTACGCGTTCAATTCGGCGTCGGTGCCGGGCGTTTCGCGTTTGTACTCGTCCGCAACCGGGAGGCCGCGCTGCAACCCAGGCAGCAGTGTTGCATAGCGGGAGAGCCGCTGACTCCACTCCCGATCTTTGATCAGCACGTATGCCTCGTGCGAGGCCTTCGCACCAAACAAGAGATCTTCATATGTCTCGATGGGACCGATGACGACTTCGATGGTGTTGTCCTTCATGTCCATCCATGCGAGATCACTCGCTCGATAGTCGTCGGTGAGAAGCGCCTCGGCCCGCAACTCGAGGTAATGGCGCAATCCGGGATCCTCCGCCAGCACGGCCGCTTCGCGGAGCTTGGCCGCCGCCCGTTGCGTGGGTTCGGGAAATGCTTCGTGATACGGGATGGGCATGAACCCAAGCTCGTTGCGGCCGACGAGCGTGTACAAGCTGCGCAGCGCTTCGCCATCCGCGGCCGACTCGAAGGCCGCCTCCAACTCCTCCCTCGTGGCATCGGCGGGATAGAAACCCGCCCCGAGCGGCTTCTCGCCAACGCCTGCCACGATGGGCTCGTCGCCGTTCAACCGGTCCCACGGCCCATAGTTGATCTCCACCAACTTCCGCTGTACCGGGTCGTCGAGACTTTCGAGCAACGAGTCGCGGTCACCCCACGCCTGCTGCCAGAAAATTTCGTCCATCGCGTCGGCGGCCTCGATCAGGATGGGGATCATTTGCCGCTCG
>CAYLZR010000295.1:0-3086 GCA_964388145.1 uncultured Gemmatimonadaceae bacterium
ATTCCCCTCCTGCGTCTCCTCCTTCGCCTTCCGCTCGGCCACCAACCGTTCGTATTCCTCCTCCTCGAGGTAGGTCACGTCCACCCACAGGTGCGCCATCTCGTCTACCGTGCGGTCACCCCATCCGACCCACTGCCGGTAGTCGGGATTGTTGGGATTCTCCTTCGTGTTGTCGTGCCACGCGGTGATCACGAGGGTGGTCCCTTTGGGGAAAAGCGGCGCGACGTCTTCCTCATAGACGTAGTTGATGTGCCAGTTCCACTGGAAGTTGTTGACCGAGTTGATCAGCTCCTGGCGGCCGTCGGGATAAATCGCCTCGAGCGACATCGCCTTGCCGCGCATGTGCATGTGCGGTTGGAAGTTTTCCAGCCGGGCAGGTGCGGGCAGCACGTGGAACTGTTGCGTGACCGTCACTTCACCGGGCTGAATGTCGAGACCGTTCCGGCCCCGCCCGTCGAACATTCTCAAAACCGTGCGGTGCTCCGGGACGTAACCGTTCGGATAGAACCACATGCCGAGTTCCACCTGGTTGTCCTTCACCTCCTCACCAATAGCGTGCATGTGCACTTCCCACCGGATTCTCGACCCCGGCAGCACCAACTTGCCGGCATCGGGTGGGAAGATCTCGCCGCGCTTTCCAACCGCCCACTCCATGAACAAACCGGCGCTCCGTTGGGCCCCAACCGCCGTGCTGGCCAGATGCGTTATCCCCTCTTCTTGCTGCAGGAGGAAGGCCAGCACATGATGCACGATCCGGCGGCCGTCCGGGTACGACGGCTTGATCTCAATGGCCCGCACCCAGCGCGGTTCCGTAAGCCCCGTCTCCACCGTCGGCCTCCACCACTTGTCTTGCGTTGCCGCCGACAGCGTGAACGGCTCGGATTTTACGATGAGGTCGGGTTCGCCGAACTGATCGGAGAGCTGCCAGCGATTGGGATCGGGAAACTCACGGGGCGGGGGAAGATCTCGCTCGTCACCGAATTGCGCACCCTGGTCGACCCAGCGAACGATAGTTTCGATCTGCTCGTCATTCAGACCGCGGTCGTTCTTGAACCCCTGGATGCCCACCGTCCTATCGATGTGCCACGGCGGCATGATGCGGTTCTCCACCTTGTACTTCATCAGCTCAGCGTACGGTCGTGCGTCCTCATAGGTGAGCAACGACATGGGCGCGACCGAATTCGGCTGATGACACACTTGGCACTTCTCTTGGAGAATCGGCGCCACGTGTTTCGCGTAGGTGATCAATTCGCCGGTCTGTTGCGCAGATACGGCCTGAACCGCAAACGCTGGAAGCGCGACGATTATGCCGCTGCAAATCCGTAGGTAGAATCTCGTCCCGGTCATGACGTGCTACTCCTGACTCAATTGGTGACGGTGACCTTCACAAATCCGTTCGTCCAGCAGCACTGCGCGTGCCCGGCGCCGGAGACGCCTGAGGCATCGTTTGCACGGACGCGCACGACGTACTCTCCGGGCTCGCTGAACGTTGCTATAGTCGTTGCCGTGCCGCCTGCAATATCAACCTGCGCTGTCGGCTCGCTGAACGTTACATCGCCGGGCCCTTGATGCTTGAACCATGTCAGAGCAACCGGTGCGGCCCGTCCGCCTTCCCGTCGTACGCTTCCCGATCCCTGGCCATCATCTTTGGCCCACACGGTCAACGTTAGTGGATTTCCGACGGAGACCGTAAGCGAACTTGCGGTGATGCCGGCGGGGCCGCTGCCCTCCGGTCCGTCACCATCGAACTTGAGCACGGGCGGCGTGTTGCCCGCACCCACCTCCCCCTTCAGCGCGTCGATTTTCCAATCGCGATGGAGACTACCGGGGATCGTAAACGTCTGGCCGCGGATTCTTAACGTCCAGACGACTTCCCGATTTCCAAAGTCGGCCGGCACCGTAACCGCGAACACACCCCAGTGGCGGCGCGGTTGAAAGTGGGTGGGCTGGCGTCCGTTGAGAGACGCCGGCTCGATGAAGTTGTCGGAGCCCAGGGGAATCTCCAACACTTCCTCGTAATTGCGATTGTAGTAACCGAACGAAATGCTGAAGGTGCCGTCGGGGTTCTGATACCAACCTTCAAAGGCTGGGGTAACCGTCTGTCCCGAACGACTCACGGTTCCCAACGGACGCTGGGCTGCCGCCGGCAGCACTCCGGTCACAACGGCGAGCGCTACGGCGGCGACGACGGCGCGATTTTTTTTCATGAACCCTCCCTAGTATCCCGAGATCGCCGCCTTGATGGCCTTGACCGTCTGATCCACTCGCCACCGCATCAGGCTGCGACCGACGTCGACTGTCTTTTCCTTTGGCATGATGCTGACGCTGTTGATCGATGCCAAACCCTTGGCGACGCGTTGGTCGTAGCGAACCGTGGCCGGGTCGGTCACCATTTGCAGCGCCGTGATCCAGTAAAAATCGTGGAAACCATCGCTCTCACCCTCAACGATCCCCAGCTCCTTCTCCATGTACTCGACCACGCCGTTGTTGTCGTAGAACTCGGGGATGTAGTGAGCGTGCGCGTCGGTCCACCGCTCGTTCAGCCGCTCCGCGACCGCTCTCATGCCGCCTTGGTTCCCCCCACTGTCACCGATGAAGATGATGTGCTCGAATCCATGCGCTTGCAGGCTGCTCGCGATGTCGTCGAGCACGGCCTGGAACGTCTCCTCCCGCAGGCTGATGGTCCCCGGGTACCGCATGTGGCCCGACGGCTCTTCGATGTTGCCCTCGGGCACGAATTTGAGGATCGGAGCGCAGAGCGCGTTGCCGAGGTCTCTCGCGATCCACTCGCACGCACTCTGTAGGATGTAATTGTGCTTGCCGGTAGCCACGTACGGACCGTTCTGCTCGATCCCACCCGTTGAGATGATCGCCGTGGTCTTTCCCGCCGCAATCGCGTCGCGGACTTCCAGCCAGGTCAGCTCCTCGATCCAGACCGAGTTCAGGGCCTCGATTGGGCGCGGAGACCGTAACTCCTCCTCGAGCTCCCGTGCCTGCTCGGCCCGGCGACGAGCCCGTTCCTCCTCGGTCATGTTGCCCCGTTGCTGCGCTTCGGCGATGCCGGCCAGCCCCATGGCGAGGCCCAG
>CAYLZR010000296.1:0-3040 GCA_964388145.1 uncultured Gemmatimonadaceae bacterium
GTTGGCGTCGACGGGCTGGTTCCCTTTGGACAAGAGCGAGCCACGCACGCGTTGATGGGTCGTTTTGGCAACGTGCTGCTCGTCAACGGAGAACCACAGTACCGCTTGACGGTCAAAGAAGGTGAGGTGGTCCGTTTCCTCCTCACGAATGCTTCCAACACGCGAACGTTCAACCTCATGTTTGGCGGGGCGGCGATAAAAGTAGTGGGGTCGGATGTCGGCAAGTTCGAGCGTGAGGCGTGGGTGCAAAACGTCGTCATCGCGCCTGCCGAGCGATTCATCGTCGAAGTACGGTTCGATGCTTTGGGAGAGGTCGCCCTCACCAACAACATTCAGGGCCTCAACCACTTTTTTGGAACCTTTTTCTCCGAGAACGACACGCTCGGCGTCGTCGATGTGCAGCCCGGCCCACCGGCGGTGGATTACACCGATGTCTTCAACCAGCTGCGCGAGCACCACGACGTCATCGGTGACATCGACGCTTACCGCGATCAATTCGATCGTCCCGTCGATCACGAGCTGGTATTGCGTTTGCGCACGTCGAACCTGCCGGTGTCGGTCGAGTGGATGATGCGGATGGACTCGATCTACTTCGGTCCGGTGGAGTGGACCGGCACGATGCCGATGATGAATTGGGTATCGACATCGGAAGAAGTGCAGTGGATTCTGCACGAGCCGTCTTCACGAGATGAAAACATGGACGTGCGGTGGCGGTTCGAGGTTGGGGACGTCGTCAAGGTGCGTTTGACCAACGACCGCCGGTCGCTTCACGCGATGCAACATCCGATTCACATTCACGGACAGCGGTTCTTGATTCTGGAACAGGACGGCGTTGAGAATGACAACCTGGTGTGGAAAGACACCATCCTCCTGCCGGTTGGTTCTACGGCCGACATTCTCCTAGAACTATCCAATCCCGGACGATGGATGATTCATTGTCACATCGCCGAGCACTTGGAGGCCGGGATGAAGATGGTTTTTGAGGTGAGAGGTGAGAGGGGCGGCTCTTTGCGTTAGCTCAGGACGCCGCCGCCGAGTAGCTTGTCGCCGTCGTATAGTACACCCGATTGTCCGGGCGTGATGGCGCGGGCGGGTTCGTTCAGTTCCAACTCGAGCCGGCCATTTGTCGCTACGACGCGTGCGGGTACAGCCTGCGATCGATAGCGGATTTGCAGTTCGCACTCGTCGCCGACGCTCAGCGGTTGCACCAGCCAGTTCATCTCCTCCAATTCCGCGCGATGGCCGTACAACTCGTCGGCGGTGCCGATCACGACGGCGCGTTGCTCGGGTTGGATCGCCACGACGAACATCGGGTTCGCATATCCTCCCGGTAGTCCTTTGCGCTGGCCGATAGTGTACCGGGCATACCCGTCATGACTTCCCACGACGTCACCCGCCGTGTTGAGAAACGGTCCTGGCGCGAGTGCCGGGGTTTCCGCGCCCAGATGTCGCGCCAGCACACTCGGGTAGTCGCCGTCGGGCACGAAGCAAATATCGACGGATTCTTTCTTGTCTGCGGTAACAAGACCGAGCTGGCGAGCGGCTGCACGGGTCTCTTCTTTGGTCAACCCACCTACCGGTGTGATCATGCGGCGAACGACATCGCGCTGGATGCCCCACATGAAGTACGTCTGGTCCTTGCTCGGGTCGATGCCCCGGTGGAGCACGCCGTCCTTTGCCTGGACGTAATGGCCCGTGGCAATGAACTGACAGTCGAGCGCATCGGCATGCGCTGCGAGATCGCGGAACTTCGTAAAGGTGTTGCACCGCACGCACGGGATCGGCGTGCGTCCCCGCTCGTACTCGGCGACGAAGTTGTCGATCACGTCGCGACGGAATCGATCTTCGAAGTTGAGAACGTAGTGCGGAATGTCGAGCTTGGTCGCCACCGCCGCGGCGTCCTGAATGGAATCCAACGAACAACACGGCCGATCCGGAACGGTGTCGCCGTAGCAGAAGAGCTTCATCGTTGCGCCGATAACTTCGTACCCGTCCCGGACGAGCAGCGCGGCCGCCACCGACGAGTCGACGCCGCCGGACATCGCCACGAGAACCTTCTCGCCCTTCATCTCGCCAGCGCCTCCGTCAACTTTCGGACTGTTTCAACAATGCCAGGCAAAATCTCAATGGCCCGATCGACGTCCTGCGGCGTGTTCTGTTTGAAGAACGAAAAGCGCACCATGGTCACTGCAATGTCCTCGGGCAGCCCCATGGCTGCTAGCACGTGTGAAGGCTCGGGGGATCCGGTGTTGCACGCGGAGCCAGACGAACACGCGAGTCCTGCCAGGTCGCAATGCATGAGCAACGCCTGCGGATCGATACCGGGGAAGCACACGGCACTGACGTGCGGCGCTCGATCGGTGTCGGCGCCGATGACCGTTGTATTGGGTACCGCTTCGAGCAGCCGTTGTTCGAACGCGTCGCGGAGCCCGCGGAGTCTCGGCGCAGCAGCATCGACTTCACTAACGGCGAGTTCAACGGCGCGACCCAAGGCGACTATTCCGGAAACGTTTTCGGTGCCCGGCCGGAGGCCGAACTGTTGCCCTCCTCCGTGAATGATAGCTTGAACCGCCTGGCGATCGCGCACGATGAGTGCACCGATCCCTTTGGGCGCGCCGATCTTATGCCCGGATATCGCAAGAAGCGGGCACGGAAAATCATCTACAACGCACGGAATCTTCCCCACGGCCTGAACGGCGTCGGTGTGAAACGGCACTCCGGCCTCACTGCATCGATCGGCGACGGTGCGAAGGTCTTGAATGATGCCGACCTCGTTGTTCACCCACATCGCACTGAGCACCGAAAGCCCCGTTGCGAGCGCCTCATCGACCGCCGCAAGATCGACCTGACACCGAGCGTCCACAGGCAAGAAAATTGCCTCACCACCCATGGCCTCGACCGTTTTCGCCGCGGCGATCACCGCCTTGTGCTCCGCCGTCGTGACGGACACCCTCATCGGCTCACCCCGTTTGCGCGCCGCCAGGGCAGAACCGATCACAGCGAGGTTGTCGGCCTCGGTACCGCCCGAGGTGAAGATCAC
>CAYLZR010000297.1:0-3027 GCA_964388145.1 uncultured Gemmatimonadaceae bacterium
GGAAATGTCATCTTCGAATCGAAGTGTGAGCAGGAGCTGATCGCCAAGGTCCAGCTCTGCGACAGCGGCTGTAAGGGCTTGTCGCCGTTCGGTGGTCAGGATGTCGGCGTCGGGTCGAGGCGACCTCTCGTCTTGCAGCCTTGCCGTATCGAGCTCGTCAGCGATGAGATCCAGCAAGTTTCGACGGGTCGTCTGTGCGACAGCGTCGGCATGGCCGGGATCATGCACCGCCTGCGGTCGTCCATACTGATGCCGGTGGCGGTCGACGCAAAGGCGCCGAGCAATCACGACGAGCCAGGTAGTGAACTTCCCTCGTCCCCCGGCGGCGAATCTGCGGAGACGCTGAAAATCGTCTTCGCGTAATTTTTCCAAGATGAACGCGTAGTGATCCATGGCATCGTCATGCTTTGACGAGGCTCGTTGGGCGGTCCGCAGCAACAGCTTGCTGTACTCGCCCATGAACGAGTCCCACGCGCCATTGCGGGCCACGGCATGCGGCGCGTTCAGCAACTCAGATAGCTGCCGGGGGACTGGGTGGGTCATGCAGGACTCACGGAGCTGGGTTGACGTCTAGGACCATCTTGAGGAAGCTAC
This sequence comes from uncultured Gemmatimonadaceae bacterium, assembly GCA_964388145.1. GTDB lineage: Bacteria > Gemmatimonadota > Gemmatimonadetes > Gemmatimonadales > GWC2-71-9 > B3T1B10. The sequence goes on from CAYLZR010000297.1 coordinate 595, forward strand.
GCTCTGGTACCCAACTCGGCGAGGGAAATAGCCACGGAAACCTAAAACCTTCTCGCCTTGCCTCCTGCGACGGGATGCGTCTTGCTGAAGGGCCCTAATTACGCTGCCGGTTTTCATAAAACACCACCCCACCGCCGATCCCACCCACAAACAAATCCAGATCCCCGTCACCGTCGATGTCGGCAAACACCGGAACGGCCAAGGGCGGCACGTCGATGCTAAAGGAGCTGTCCTCCACGAAGACCGCTGCTTGTGGGGTGCCGATGTTTCGGAAGAACGTCAGGCCGTCCGATTCCGATCCAACAAACAGATCCTGGTCGCCGTCCTGGTCGAGGTCGGCGAAGGTCGGGACACTCCGTCGCCCGATGTCTATGTCGCTGAACCTGTCGCTGACGAATTCGAAGTTGGGACTGCTTGGAGTTCCGACGTTACGGTAAAAGTTGATTGCCCCGGACGACTCGCCGATAAAGAGATCTTGGTCGCCGTCTGCGTCGATGTCCACCAGGGTCGGCGTGGTGTTGCTACCCCGGGTGATGGTCACAAACGCCGAGTCGACGAGTTCAAAGCGTGGCTCCTCCGCGGTGCCGTCGTTGCGATGCCAGGCGATGTTCGCTTTCCACGAGCCAAGCAGCATGTCCAGATCACCATCGGCGTCGAGGTCGGCGAACGCGGGAGCGTAGTGATAGCGTCCCTCGAGATCCATCTTGCCCGCGAACTGAAAGTCGGGGCGCGTGGCTGTGCCTTGGTTTTCGAAACGGAACATGAGCGACGTTTGGAGTTGCTCGGGATCGATCTTGTTGGACAGCAATAGATCGAGATCGCCGTCACCGTCGAGGTCGGCAAAGGCTGGAATACTCTCGCTCCCGACGTCGACGTTGGTGATGAAACGCCGCGTGCGGGCCGTGAAGCCGTCCTCCTCTTGTTCGTAGAAGAGGAAGTTGTCGATGGTGGTACGATTGGGGTTGAAGGCCCCGCCCAACACACCGACAAAGAGATCGACGTCGCCGTCGCCGTCGACATCGCCAAAGGCCGGCGCGTTATAGCCACTCGACGCCAGAGGGTTTCCGACTGGAAACGAAACCGGCTCGCCGGTGAGGACGGGCGTGTCGCAGTTGCCGACGTTTTCGATGAACAACAACCCGGCCTCGAAGAAATCGCCCCAGAAGAAGTCTTGATCGCCGTCTTGGTCGATGTCCACGAACGCCATCGTGTTCGCCCCGTGCAGGCTACCGATCTGGGCGACGATCTCGATGTCTTGGAACCGGTCCGTCACCAGACGAAAAAGCGGAACGTTCTCGGCGTTGCGTCCGACCTCTTCATACCGCTTCACGGTGCCGATGAGCAGGCCGATGAAAAGATCGAGCCGGCCGTCGCAATCGATGTCGGTGACCTGGGGGATGTTCTGGCGATCGGAGAAGATGGGAGCGCCGTTGACGTCCTTGAGCGTGTCGGCGACCAGCGTAAAGGAAGCCTCTTCGGGAGTGCCGTCGTTACGGAAGTATTGGAGGTAACTGAATCGGCGTTCGGCGAGAAGATCGTAATCTCCGTCGTTGTCCATGTCGACGAAGCGGTACCACTCGCCAATGTCGAGATCCTGATACGTTTGTGTACGCCAAACGAATTCAGGTTGTGACGGCGTTCCGACCCGCTCGAAGAACGCGAGCTGGCCCGAAGCCTCTTGCACGAAGAGGTCGAGATCGCCGTCGTTGTCGATATCGACGAGTTGGGGTCTCGGCACGTTCAAACCGCCGAGGAACGGATGGTCGTATGGCGTCCCGTCCTGATCGCGCACCTCGAACCCGTCAACGACGCGCACGAAGGGCGGGGGCGGGGGCGGGGGCGGGGGAAAGACGGAGGACGACGCGGAAGGGCCGGGTGCGTTGCCCGCGCTGTAGGCACCGCACCCGAGCAGCAGCCCGACCGATGCGTATTTCAGTCGAAACAAGCGTGGCCCGCTCAATTGGCGACCAAGGTGGCCACGCCGGCGGGATAGTGTCCGACCTCAATCACTTCTTCGATCTCACGAGTGGCTGTGTTGATCACCACCACCGTGCCGACGCCGTCAGCGCCGCGTGGCTGGTACACGCCTTTGAGATTGTTGTTGGACACGTAGAGATACCGGCCATCGGGAGAAACGGCAGCACCGTGCGGTTCCGCCAAGCCCGGCCCTTCCACGACGGCCGCCACTCGGCGGCTGCGCATGTCGACAAATGTCACCGTGTTGGCGTTCTTGTTCCCCAGGTACACGTAGCGGCCGTCCGGAGAGAATGTCGGATGCCACGGAGCCGCATTGACGTCGATAATGTCCGTGATCTTCATGGCCGGCGGCTGGCTGATGTCGAATACGAACAACTTGGCGGTGAGCTGCGCGGTCGCCACCATGGTCTGGCCGTCCGGCGAGATCGCGAATTGCACGAACGTGTGCGTCGGACC
>CAYLZR010000298.1:0-3020 GCA_964388145.1 uncultured Gemmatimonadaceae bacterium
ACCGGACGTAAATCGTGCGGAAGCGGACATCGCAGCCCTAATGTCGCCTATTGGGTGAAGAGCGGACGTCAATCAGAGTTGCCGGAACTTCGCTTCCTAGCCATAAGCAGACTCAGCCCGGTCTGCAAAAATACCAGATTTCGGCGCATCACGATGCCGCTGGGTGGGAGCCGTCCACTGCATCACGAGCGGAAGTCAGGAACATCTCAAGCGAACGGCAACAACACGGTTGATCCAGTGGTGCGGCGTTCATGTATGGCGCGGTGCGCTTCGGCAGAGCGACCCCTCTTGGGGCTCGAATGAGACACTAACCGGGAACGATCAAAGTGGGAACTGCATCACCACCGGAAAACGCAAGGGCCAGCGCGCCGTCGGCAGCGGTCTCAAGCGGTGTAATAATGCCGGTGCGTAGATTGACCCGCCGGGCCGATGTGTGTCCTTCGGGCAGGGGTAGGGTCATTTCGGAAATCGCCGGGTCCGGCAGGGCCAGGGTGATGGAACCCTTATCAGACTGCAGCGCGACAAAGCTACCGCCAAGGCACGATCCGCCCTCGCCAGGCGTCAAAGGCCCGTCGATGCCGTTCAGGGCGGCGTTTAGGTGCCGAACCACGTGGAACCCCAGGCGCGGGTTCCAAAGCCGGTCGAGGACGCCCTGGCGCGGGAAATAGCCGCGGTCGTTGTCAGCAAAGGTATCGGCATAGACCGTGACGTTGTCGAAGGCGCAGGCAGCGGCCATGGCCTCGGCGATTCGATTGACCATGAGGTGATCGTCCGCCGTTTCCAGGGCAGGGTTTGCGCCGCTCATGCGCAGGTGTACCGAGGCCGCAACGCCCAACTCGGCGGCGGTGGCACGGGCCATGGCGATGGTTGCCCAGGGCGATTTGTCCATGGTCAGCCGGAAGACGAAACCGGAGACGGCGCCACTAAGTTCAGGGCGCGCCAGCAGGCCCGCCATCTGGTCGCGGTCGTCGGGTAGGAATCCTTGATTGATGGCGTGATAGTACTTGCCCGCCTCGGTGCGCTGTTCGTCGATGGAGCGCAGCCGCGAAAGATAGACGGGGATATCCACCCGCCGAGCGATCTTGCCGATGCCACTGACGATGCGTTCCAGGACATCCCAGTTCATGCCAATCTCCCAGGCTGAGAAGATATCCTGGTGGGCGAGGATCAGGTCGCGGTGGTGCGCCGCCGGGTCGCCGAAGGAAAACAAGGTGAACTCGTGGCCATGGGCCTGCAGTATGCGCAGGCGGTCTCGGTTGCCGGGCACCAGTAAATCGCGCAGAGGGACGCGCACCTTCCTGATCCCCATCTCCCAGAGCGCCATCAGCGGATAGTCGTTGCGCACTTCCTTGCGGTCGAATTCGTCGAGACCGCCGGTGGGTGGTATCTCGACGATCTCCATCCAGTTCTGGCGCATGTCAAAACCGAAATTGCCGCGCCGGTTGAGGCGCGGATGAACTGGTGCGACATGTTCCGGCACGAGTGTTCCCGGGCTGCCCGCATCGATCACTGCGCCGTAGGTTCGTACAATGTCACAGACATGCCCACCTTCATGCACGTGCACAATGAAATAGCCAAGCTTCGGTTTGTCGTTGCGTCCAAACTCGGCGTTTAGGCCGGGCGAGACGCGGTACATCTCGCTATAGTCATGGCGCACGAAGGCCGTCGACGGCAGCAGATAGCAGTCCGTGCTGGCATAGCGGTAGTACCAGAAATTGTGCACATGGCCGCTGAATAGGGCCTCGACGCCGTATGTCTCCAGCAATTTTAACATCCAGGTGCGGCCAGGCTCCCCGATATTATCGTAGTTCTCCTCCTCGTCGGGCCTAGAGAAGTAGGGCGGGTAGTGGCTGTGCAAGAAAATGCGTTTGCCCTTGTTGGCCTCCAGGTCCTTCTCCAGCCAGTCACGCTGTGCCGCCTCGGCGGTGAAGCCGGAATTGATGATCTGGGCGTTGATGATGATGAAATGGCAATCGTCGTGGCCGAAGGATTGATATTGGGCGCCGAAGTGATGGTCCCAAAGTGCCAGATGGTCCTCGTGGACACCCGCCGCCGGTGCCCAGTCGTTGGGCTTGTCGCCCACGTCGTGGTTGCCGGGCGTCAGATAAAGCGGGTGTTTCAGGTCCACCATCTGTTCGTGAAACCGCGCCGCCGCCTCCGCGTAGAGGTTGGGAATCGCCGGGACCGGATGCACCAGATCCCCCACATGAACAACGAAAGCCAGGTCGCGGGCGTTCAAGTCCCGCACCACATGGCGCATGCGCCGATTAGCGAGGGTGTTGACCTCGAAGGGTGAGTTGCAGTCGTCCTCGCCTTGGTTGAGGTGCGTGTCGGTAATGACGCCGAAGGAAAACAGCCGCTGGCCCAGATCTTCGCTCATGATATTTCTCCCTGTTCGACGAACACGCTAGAGTGAATCCCAAGCGGATGAAACCCAATACCAAATAGGGCCTTCGGGGCACCGGAACCGGATCTATTCGGGTAGATTCGCATGCGCCGGCCGTCAGTAGCGCGTGAGGAGGACGCCGTAGCCGTCGAGGCGGGCGGCGAGCGTCGCTACCTGAAACGGCTGATCGATCATTTCGGATGCATGAAGCTTGCCCAGATCGACCAGGCGGCCATCGACCGGGCGGCGCGAGTGCTGAAACCGGACGCCAAGCCCGCCACCGTCAACCGGCAGATTTACGCGCCGATGGCGGCGGTGCTGCATTTCGCGGCTGAGCGGGGGCACTGTGAATACGTCAAGATTAAGCGCGCGAAGGAACCGAAGGGCCGCGTCCGCTGGCTGCGGCCGGATGAGGCCGAGCGGCTGATCGCGGAATGCTCCGCGCACATGGCGCCGTTGGTGACGTTCCTGTTTTACACAGGGGCGCGGCTGAGCGAGGCGCTGTATCTCGAATGGCGCGAGGTTGACTTGGTGCGCCGCCGTGTCGTGTTCCTCGACACCAAGAACGGAGAGGACCGCGGCGTGCCGCTCCATGCCCGTACATTCGAGGCGCTGGCCAACCTGCCCCATCGCG
>CAYLZR010000299.1:0-3017 GCA_964388145.1 uncultured Gemmatimonadaceae bacterium
GTGGAATATCGAATATCGAGCATTGGATGTTTGATAAAGGGGTCCCGCACCGGGACTTCCAGCGTTGGCGGGGCGGGGTGGCGGTAAGTCCGCTCCCTGCTTACTTTTAGGCCAATATGAAAGCAGCAGTTCGCACCCCGCAGGAACTCCACGACCTCCTTACCACCGAAATCCTCCCGCTCGTATCGAAGCCCAACCGCTATGTCGGCAACGAGATCGGGCTGGCAGACAAGGATTGGGACGCCGTCCAGGTGCGGTTCATTCTCTGTTATCCCGACGCCTACGAGGTAGGGATGAGCCACACGGGGACTCAGATCCTCTACCATGTGGTGAATCGGGACCCCCGCTGGCTGTTGGACCGGGTGTACGCCCCGTGGCCGGATATGGAGGAGCAACTGAGGGCCCGCAGCCTGCCGCTGTGGGGCCTGCAACACAAGCGACCCGTTCGCGACTACGACGTACTGGGGTTCACGCTGCAATCGGAGCTGACGTACACGAATCTGCTCAATGTTCTCGACCTGTCGCATATCCCCGTTCGCCAGTCGGAGAGGACGGAAGGCGATCCCTTCGTGTGTACCGGCGGGCCGTGCGCGTCCAATCCCGAGCCACTCGCGGACTTCATCGATTTCGCCCTGATCGGCGATGCCGAGGATGCGTTGGGCGAGGTCTTGGAGGTCATTGCCGAGTGGAAGGACGCCGGCCGGTCCAGGGGAGAGTCGCGTGACGACCTGCTGCGACGTCTTCCCCTCGAAGTAGTGGGCGTCTACGTACCCTCACTCTATGAGACCTCGGCGACGGGAAGAATGCCGCGGCCGAAGCCTGACGCTCCCGACGGTCTGCCCACACAGGTGGTGGCTCGCAAGGTACCCGTGCTGCGCAAAGAAGATCACCCACGCGAAATGATCGTCAGTCTCACCGAAACCACGCACGACCGGTTGCCCGTGGAAGTGATGCGCGGATGCATGCGTGGCTGCCGGTTCTGCCAGGCAGGATATTTGTATCGGCCTGCCCGCGAGCGCGACATCGACGAAACCGTGGAAATCGCGCAGGCCGGAATCAAGCACTCGGGATGGCAGGAAGTCTCGCTGCTTTCGCTGTCGACCGCGGATTACTCTCGGGCCGTCGAATTGACCGACCGCATGAGTCGAACGATGGTCGACAAGGGGGTTAGTGTGAGTTTGCCGTCACTGCGTGCTGACGCGTTCAGTGTCGGCTTGGCAGAAGCCGTGAGTCGTGTTCGGAAGTCCGGCTTTACGTTTGCGCCCGAGGCCGGAAGCCAAAGGCTGCGCGACGTGATCAACAAGGGAATCACGGAAGAAGACATCCTGTCGGCGGTCGATCAGGCGATGTCCGCCGGTTGGACGAGCGTCAAGCTCTATTTCATGATCGGTCATCCGACCGAATGCGAGGAAGATTTCGAAGAGCTTGCTCAGCTGGTTGAAAAGATCAAACACATCCTCAAGCAACACCCCGGGCGCAGGAGCATTACGCTCGGGTTCTCACCTTTCGTACCGAAGGCCCACACGCCTTTCCAGTGGGAGCAGCAGGACGGTGTCGAAACCACCCGCAAGAAGCTGGGGTGGGTCAAGCGTCGGCTGAAGGGCCAGGGGGTCGTCATTCGGCATCACGAGACGGCCGACACGGCCATCGAGGGCATCATTTCGCGTTCGGGCCGTGAGATGGGGGCGGTGATCGAAGGCGCCTGGAAGCGGGGCGCCAGGTTCGACGGGTGGGGAGAGCACTGCCGCTTCGACGCCTGGCTGGGGTCTCTGGAAGAGGCTGGCGTCACGTGGCAGGACACGTTCCGCGAGATCGGCGAAAACGAGGAACTGCCTTGGGAAATAGTCACTTACAAGATTGACCGGAAGTACTTTCTCAAGGAAAGGCACAAGGCATACCACGCGGCGGAGACCGAGGAATGCAAGCACGAACGGTGCTCCGCGTGCGGCGTGTGCGACTTCGATGCCATGAAGAATCTCCTGGCGGGTGAGGCGGAATCGCCCCAGCCCGCAAGGGCTCTTGGGCTACTCCAAGGCGTGCCGGGAACGAAGATCCGGTTGGGGTATCGCAAGCAGGAGCCCGTCCGCTTCATCTCGCATCTCGACCTTCTTCGGGAGCTGGAGCGGACGTTCCGCCGTGCCGAGTTGCCGATGATCTACACGGAGGGATTTTCTCCCCGACCCAAGCTGTCTGCGGGACCGCCCCTGCCATTGGGCTGGACCTCCGATGCCGAATGGATTGACCTCGACCTTGCCGGCGAGTGGCCGGAGGAACGTCTGTCGGGCCTACTCGACCTGGTGAACGGGTCGAGTGCTCGGGGCATCGAGTTCTTTCTTGCGGCGGCCATGCCCGCCCACGTGAGTGCTTTGGCGGCCGAAATCGCCGAGTGCACCTACGTGGCGCAGTTACCAAACCCACCCTTCGAGCTGGCCTTTGGCGATCTCGAGTTGGCGCTCGCCCGCTTTCGGGAGATGTCGTCGGTCGTCATCCAGCGCACGCGCAAGGGCAGGGTCAAAAAAGTGGACATCCGTCCGCTCGTTCGTGAATTGGCTGTCACTGCTCATGACCAGGTGATCCTCACTCTGGCCGCGGGCAGCGGCGGTTCAGTTAAACCCACAGAGGTGCTTCAAACCGCTTTGCAGCTCGACGAATCGAAAGTTCCTCTGATCAGAATCCATAGGGTCGTGGCCACCCTGAGCACCGGTGATATGCCGGCGGCGCAGGCATTGGTCATGGCGCAGGTGAATAACGTTGAAAAGGGAAATACTCATTACCTCCAGCCCACGCGAGACGCGTGTAGCTATCCTGGAGGATGACCACCTCGTAGAAGTACTGGTCGATCGACCAGAGTTGGACCGCATCGTCGGAAACATCTATTACGGCCGCGTGGAAGCCGTGCTTCCAGGCATGCAGGCCGCGTTCGTGGATATCGGTCTCGAGAAGAGCGGTTTTCTCCACGTTTCCGACCTCATTGAACCGGACGAGCTCGAGTTCGACGACGACGACGGCGGCAACGG
>CAYLZR010000300.1:0-2997 GCA_964388145.1 uncultured Gemmatimonadaceae bacterium
CGTTCCAAACAACACGACCGTCGTGCTCGTTGGAGGGGTGCGCTTGGAGGAGATGGTGCCGTTGGTCGACGCACGATTCGGTTCCATGGAGCGTGCGCCGGAGCCGACTCGTACGCCCGCGGTTGAGCCGGTGCCGGCTGCCGAACGGCGGGTCGTGTATCGGAGCGACCAGATCGCGCCCCGTGTCGAGGTGCGTTACCTCATGCCCGGTGTCGGACATCCCGACCGGCCACTCTTCGATGTGTTGCTGGGTGTGGCGCGGCGTACGATCGACGAGGCGTTGGATCAGCGAAACATATCGGCCCGCGTGAACGCGAATACGCGCGTGGTCCACACCACGCGGTTTGGTGTGCCGTCTTCGTTGAACTTCGAATTGGTCTTGAGCGACGAGCGTGACATCCCAGGGACAGAGACGGTGCTGTTGTCGACGTTGGACGAGCTTGGTCGCACGGAGGTCGGGTCGGCCCTCGTAGCGATCGTACAAAAACACCTGAGAACTGACTGGCATCGGCTCACGCTCGACGCCGGACGTCTGGCGTTCGAGATCGGACATTTTCAGACCATGGATAGCTGGCGAACCCTCCAACCCTATTTGGAGGCGCGTGACGCTGCGACTCCTGAAGACCTCATGCGTCTCGCGGCCCGGTACTTCGTTCCGGAAAATAGAACGATTGGGGTTGTGCGTTCGGGCTCGACGGAACGGGATCCCACCTCGGGAGGGTCACGATGACCCGTAGATGGCCGAGTACCGCTTCGGTGGCGCAAATGACGATCGTGGCTCTCGTGCTGGCGAGTGCGGGCCGGCCGGCGGCGGCGCAGCAAGTGCCTCCACCTCGACAGATGGGGTTCAAGCCGCTGGAAATTCAAATTCCCGACACAGCCCAATTCGAATTCACTCTCGAAAACGGTTTGGTGGGGTTTGCCGTTCCAGAGGTGCGTGCGCCGATCGTGAAGTTTTCGGCCTTCGCCCGGGCCGGAACAGGTGACGGTAACAAGCGGGGCGTCGCGCAAGCGGTGGTTGCATCGATGCGGCGTGGGCCGTGCTGGATGGGGCCCAACCGTTTCGCCGAGGTGATGGACGGCATGGCCGGACAACTCTCGATCACGATGACCGCCGATATCACGGAAATTTCCCTCAATGTCCCTTCGGAGGATGCGTCACAGGGTTTGCGCATGTTTGCGGGCATACTCCGAGCCCCTTGCATCGAACGCAGCGTGCTCGAAGACTTCGCGCAAAACGGCGTCTCCTCCCCAACACCGCCGCCGGGCGCCAGCCTAGAAGATGGTTCGTTGGAGCGTGCGGTAGAGTTGTTCAACCGGCGCCTCTTTACCGGCCATCGGTACAGCGATGAGATCACCGCGGCAGACGCCGCCGAGATCACCCTGGACGATTTGCAAGACTATCATCAAGACTTTATCAACCCGAGTAATTTGGTGTTGGCCGTTTCCGGCGACTTCGACCTCTTGGAAATGGTCCGTGAGATCGACCAACGGTTCGCGGATTGGGAACGCCACCAGCCGCGGCCTCTTCGACGCGGTTCCAACATCGATACGCCTCCACGGGCAACCTACGAATACAGCGCGGGCAAACTCCAAACGTGGATCGTCATGGGACACGAGTTGCCCCGGGTTTCTCCAGGCGACATCCCAGCACTCCAGGTGATGAACTACATCCTGGGTGGGGGGCATTTTGATACACGCCTGTTCCGCGAGACGCGTGACAAGCGGGGCCTCACGAACGACGCCAGCGGGTTTCTCGGACTCAACATACGGGGTCCGGGCACGTACACGTTCCGTACGTACGGTCGCCATGAGGTGGCTCAGGAACTGATCGACATCGTCTTCGCCGAGATCGAGCGGATTCAAACCGAACTGGTCTCCGAGGAGGAGTTGTTCGTTGCCAAAGGGGCGCTCAGCGATGGCGACTTTGCCATGCGCTTCGAAGATGGACACGCGGTGGCACGGACCTTTGCCGAGGAATTGGTCAAATACGGGACGTTCCAGCACCTGTTCCGGTATGTGCGGCGGGTCCGATCGGTTTCGGCCGAGGATGTGCGCCGGGCGGCACGGAAGTATCTCCACCCGGAGCGCATGGCGGTGGTGGTGTTGGGGCGGTAGTTGGGTGCTTTTTAGGTTTCAGGTTGCAGGTTTCAGGTTTCAGGTCTTTCGGGGAGAGAGGGAGAAGCTCGGGCTGGCGCCCGCAGAATCGGCCCAGTCGCATAACACAATGTTGCGCAACAACTTATGATCTCCATGCCTGATCGCAAGACCAAAACCTGAAACCTAAAACCTGAAACCTAAAACCTGGTGGGGTGGGGCCGGGCAGGGCGGTGAAACATCACCAACTCATTTCCGTAGTAGGGGTTACGACAATCAGCCCCATCCGGAGATCGCCATGAGATCAATCGTTCGTTTAGCGATCGCAGCATGCCTAACCGCGGCTGTGGTGCCAGCGGCGTTCGCCCAGGCCAACGACCAGGGTCGTCTGTACGGTCGTGTCGTGGCCATGGACGGCTCGGAGTATCAGGGCTTCATACGTTGGGACAACAACGAAGGCCACTGGACCGACCAGCTCGACGCCACCAAGCGGTTGCCGCGACGGTTCATGCGGGAGGCCGAACGCCTTTCCGGCGAGAAATACGAGCAGCAACGGGCCGTGCGGGTGCTGGGAATCCGGGTTGGGTGGGACACCGAATCCCGCTGGACTAGTTCGGCGGCGTCGAGCATCCGGTACGGACATATCCGCCAGATCCAAGTGCTGGACGACACACACGGTCTGCTGGTTTTGAAGTCGGGCGAGGAACAGGAGCTTAGCAGCAGCTCTTCCGACTTGGGCCGGGGGCTCGAGGTCATCGTTCAGGACGGAGAGGGCGACACGGTCGAGCTGCGTTGGAACGATATCGATTACATCGACTTCATGCCCGCGCCGCCGAGAGAGTCGCCGTTTGGCAAACGGCTCTATGGTACCCTGACCACCCGGGGCGGGGGCGGGGGCGG
>CAYLZR010000301.1:0-2966 GCA_964388145.1 uncultured Gemmatimonadaceae bacterium
ATCACGCCGCTGATGAACTGTTCCATGCCGTCGGTCGTAAAGAGCAATTGCCGATACGCGCGACGGCTCTCCTCGTTGGCTTCGACCGAAATGGCCTTGAAACGCTTCTCGATCGTCGGAAAGCTCTCGTCCGCAGCGAGGATTCCCCGACCCTTTGCGACGAGTGCTTGGGCGGTCGATACAAGGTCTGCCACGTTCATGCGATACCGTTCTCCTCAACCATGCACGGCCCGGAGGTACCGCCGGGCCGGGGTCTGTGTGTTTTCGAGTAGGAACTTGCGCGACGAAACAATAACCCAGCGCTCCGATCTTCGCACGCGGCGTGGGGATTCCTGAGATTTCCCTCACCCCGGCCGTCAGGTGACCTCCGGGGCCGGTCCGGTATGTGCGGAACCGGTGAAGATGGAACCTGAGATATCGGATGCGGGTTACGAGATATAAAGGAAAAGTGCGCTTGTCCTCAGATGGGTGACAAGGAGCCTTTACATGGCCTTGGCGGTGCCGTCGCTCCAGGGTCGGCAGACGGCATCGAATCGAGGAACTTCATGACACGCTACACGACCCTCGAGGTCTCCGACGTCCGAACGGCATTTCGGATTCAGGACGACACGAGACGGGCAGCCGATACCCCCTCCACCGGTGAGGATTCGGTGAACGGCAACGGCCGCCCTGAAATAACCAACCGGCTTCGCGTGCTTCGCTCGGACCAATCGTGGTCTCAGGCCGAGCTTGCGCGGCGGCTCGGGGTTTCCCGGCAGACGGTGAACGCTCTCGAGCGGGGGAAATACCACCCTGGTCTGCCGCTGGCGTTCAAGATCGCGCGGCTTTTCGAGCGCCCAATTGAGGACGTCTTCCACGCACGATGGGACAACGGACGTAACGGGGACCAAGCGAATCCGGCGGGACCGTCCGCCCTATCATAGGACCGGGTTCGACAGCACACCGACTCCCGGCACTTCCACCTCCACTCGATCCCCCGGGTGGAGTGGTCCAACACCGGACGGGGTGCCGGTGGCGACTAGGTCGCCCGGCTCGAGCGTCATGATCTCCGATATGTAGGCCAGGATCGTCGGAATATCGAAGGCCATCTGGTGCACATAGCCGTGTTGTCGCTCTTCTCCATTCACCCGACAGATAACCTCCAGCTCATCGAGCGGGGGTAAGTCCGCCAGCGGCACGAGCCGAGGACCCATCGGACAAAACGTGTCAAACCCCTTGGCTCGGGTCCACTGCCCGTCCGTCCGTTGAAGGTCTCGAGCCGTTACGTCATTCACACACGTCAGGCCGGCGACGGCGTCGAGCGTCGTTGCCTTGTCGGCCCGACGAAGCGTCTTGCCCATGACGACCCCGATCTCACCTTCGTGCTCCACTTGCTGCGACGCGCTGGGGAGTTGAATCGCATCCCCGTCGCCAACGAGGGACGACGGAGGCTTGAAGAACAACAACGGCTGCTGCGGGACCGTGTTACCCAACTCCTCGGCGTGCGCCGGGTAGTTTCGGCCAACGCAGATGATTTTGGACGGGCGCCCTCGAAGCATCAGCAAAGCGAACGCAAGGACTGCTTCATCGCAGGCCGGAGGGAAGGCGGGGAGACGCTAGCAGGTTCGAGAATCTCCGCCACCGGTCCCGGTCGTCAGGTGCGTTGCCCAGTTCACGTTCGACATAGTCCCGAACCATGTCCAGACCAAGGTTGTAATTGATGACATAGCTGCGATAAGTGTCGAAAAAGTCGACGCGCTGCTGTGCCCGCGGCAGTGGCATCATGGCGTGCCGCGTCAACCACTCGGCCGTCTCGCCACGATCCATTTTCCCGTTGAGGTAACGCCGGGCGGCCTCGTTGCCCGCGTAGCTCAAGCGGTCGACCAACTTCATCACCCTACCGTATTCCTGGGCGCGTGCCGGGTCGAGTCCGGCCAACGGAAACAGCACATCCCGTTCGAAAACCAGTCGCTCGTCACCGGGAAACGCCACCTCGATGCCGTAATTGGCGCTGCCTTCGGCGATGAGAGATTGAGGACTGAACAAGGCGTAGACGGAAAACTCCATCCACTTGCGTTCCTGCGTCAGGTTGGCCTCGAGCAAGACGTTGTAGACGTGGTGACCGGGATAACCCTCATGACACGCCAGATCCAATGCGCGATCGACATAAATCGGGAAATCGATATTGACCTGAATCAGGCTCTGAAAATTTCCCTGGTACCAATTGTATCCGCTCCAGGGTTTGTCCTTGACGTACTCGACGACGAAACTCTCTGCTTCAGGGAGATCGACCCACTGCACCGTGCGCTCCCGGCACGCGGCGATGGCGGCGCGAAACACGTCGTCGAGCCGGCCGGTCGGAATGACGAAATCTTCACGAAAGGCGGCATACCGACCGTGGAGAGAGCCGGTGCCCGGAAGTTCCTGCGCCAACTCGTCCAGCACGCCCTGAAAGTCCCGCTCGGTGTGAGTCGGCGCGACGGCGTCGTACAGCGCTTTGGACTCCTCGTCGAAGCTGAACCGATCACCCTCTATCATCCTCGTGTGTGCGATGAGGGATTGGAGTTGTTTCGTGAGGTAGTCGTAACGCAATTTCAGCAGTTCATCACGAGCGGGTCTGCCGTCCTGATCCAGCGTGTCCAACTGCTCGAGCGCCATCGACCTGATCGTGCCGAGCGGCAACTTGTTCTCCTCCGCATCGTCTTGCCACTGCTTCGGCCCATAGTAGGCGTCCACGTAGTTCGGATCGTGCTGCCCAACCGCTAGGACGAATTGCACGTATGACTCCGCCACGCTGTTCATGCCCACTTCAACCGCACTGTCTAACACAATGGCCTGCCCGTCGTTGGGACGCCGGTCGGCACCGCCGCACCCGGTGGCCGCCGCCGTCACCGACGCTAACCACACTCTTCGCCACATACCATCCTCGTCATATAGAACTCAATCCGGCGATGAAAAATGGGCGGCTCACATGATCGATCCGTCCA
>CAYLZR010000302.1:0-2964 GCA_964388145.1 uncultured Gemmatimonadaceae bacterium
TGGACCGATCCGATGACGGGGCGGGAGTATGCCCTTGTGGCTCGAACGGGCGGAACGGCCGTGGTAGACATCACGGAGCCTTCGAATCCCGTGTATCTCGGGTTGCTCTCCGCAGGACCGGGCTCGGCGTTGGACGTCAAAGTGTATGCCGATCACGCGTTCTTCATCGGCGGTGGGCAAGCGACGCGAGGCATGCTGGTGTTCGATCTCAAACGCCTTCGCGACATACGAAACCCGCCCGTCACGCTGGAGCCCGATGCGCGGTACGAGGGAATTACGGCTGCGCACAATCTCGTCATCGACACACAAAGTGGCTTTGCGTATCCGGTAGGAGCCAACGGGGGTGGTGAGACGTGCGGTGGTGGCCTGCACATGATCGATATCCGGGATCCCGTCAATCCGATGTTCGGCCGGCTGTTACACGGACACCGAAGGGCTCATCTGGCCCGGCAGGACGCACGATGGCCAATGCGTGGAATACCATGGTCCCGATCGGAACTTCCAGGGGCGCCAGGTATGCTTTGCGTCCAACGAGACGGCTTTGCGGATCGTGGATGTCACCGACAAGGCGAGCCCCACGCCCATCGCGGCGGCGACGTATCCCGGCATGGCCTACGTGCACCAGGGGTGGCTCACGGACGACCAACGCTATTTCTACATGGACGACGAGCTCGACGAATTGACCGGTCGAGCGGCAACGACTCGAACACTCGTTTGGGACGTAGCCGAGTTGGATGATCCGGTCATGGTCGCCGAGTACTTTGGTCCAACCCGTGCGACCGACCACAATCTGTACATCAAGGGCAACCGGATGTATTTGGCGAACTACCAGGCCGGGTTGCGGGTTATCGACATCACCGACCGCGAGCATCCTGTGGAAATCGGTTTCTTCGACACGACACCATACGAGGGCAACCCGCCGACCATGGGTGGGGCCTGGACGGCCTACCCGTTCTTCGAGAGCGGAACGATCGTCGTCTCCAGCATGGCGGAGGGTCTCTTCATCCTCAGGCCGGCGAGGAGGCCAGTTCTCGTTCCCTGAGCTGGGCGTAGGCCAAACGTGGCCCCGGCCTCCGGCCTCACTTCCCATCGGTTGTAGATTCCATCGTATCAACGCCGTCACGACGAGCAACCGGGATACATGGAACACGACACCGTCGCCGTAATCGATTTCGGAGGGCAATACGCCCACCTCATTGCCACAAAGGTGCGCCGCCAGGGAGTCCGAGCCGAAATCCGCCAGCCCGAAGATCCCATCGAGTCTTTTGCCGGATACAAGGGAATCATCATCTCCGGAAGCCCGAGCCTATCGGCTTATGGAGAAGACTCGGCGTACACCAAGGAGATTTACGACCTCGATGTCCCGATCGTAGGCTTCTGTTTTGGACATCAGGAGATTGCCAAGCACTACGGCGGCGTCGTTGTACACGGGGGGCGGGAGTGGGGCAAGGCGGACCTGCACCTCAAGGAGCACCGCCTCTTCAAAGGACTCGGCCCGGTCGAGCGCGTGTGGATGAGTCATTACGACTCGGTGACGGGGGTTGGCCCGGAGTTCCAAGAACTCGGTTACACCGAAACGGCGGAGGGAGCCCCCGACCATCGGTTTGCCGCCATCGGTTCGGATTCACTCAAGCGATACGGTCTCCAGTTTCACCCGGAAGTAGACGACACGGTCCACGGCGATCAGATCATTGCCAACTTCGTACTTGAAATCTGTGGATGCCGGCCTTCCTGGACGATGGAAGGCTTTGTCGACGAAGAGAAAGAACGGATCAGGAAGCAGGTAGGCGACGGGTCGGTTTTTCTTCTCGCGTCCGGCGGCGTGGATTCAACCGTGGCTGCCGTGATCATCGGCCAGGCGCTCGGGCCGGAACGTCTCCATCTGTTGCACATCGACAACGGACTCATGCGCAAGGATGAGAGCCGACGGGTGGTTGAGGTGTTCCAGGAACTCGGTTTCGGTGACAACCTGCATTTCGTGGACGCGAGTGACGTGTTTCTGCGTGCGCTGGCTGATGCGATCGACCCCGAAGAGAAACGCAACATCATTGGCGAGACGTTCGTTCGGGTTTTTCAAGACGCCGCCCGGGAATTGGGTATCGAAGGGTACCTGCTGGGGCAGGGCACGATCTATCCCGACACGATCGAGACCGGCGCGACGCAACGGGCCGACGTCATAAAGACGCATCACAATCGCGTTCCGATCATCGAGCAATTAATCGCCGAGGGGAAGGTCGTCGAGCCACTAGCCGATTTGTACAAGGTGGAAGTGCGGGAGTTGGGCGAGCGGCTCGGCATTTCTCATCAGCTACTGTGGCGTCACCCGTTCCCGGGTCCGGGGTTGGGAGTCCGTTTGTTGTGTAGCAATGGCGAAGGTGACAGCACGGGCTTCGACGACATGAAGGCGCAGCTCGACGCCATCGGCGGCCGTTTCGGACTGAGTGCGTTTCCGCTGCCCATACGTTCCGTAGGAGTGAAGGCAGACTTACGTGCCTACGAACACCCGGTGTTGTTGAGCGGCAGTGCCGCCTGGTCCAATCTGCTCGAAGCCGCATCGACGATCACGGCGGACGTGCCGGGCATCAATCGGTGTATATGGAACCTCGGTCCCACTACGCCAAGTACGGTTCGGCCGTTGGCGGCAACGATGACGCGCGAACGTCTCGAATTGTTGCGGGAAGCGGATCATTTGGTTATGGAGGCGCTGGCTCGACACGGTCTCTACGACGAGGTGTGGCAGTGCCCCACTGTACTGGTTCCGTTGGAGTTTGAAGAAGGCGAAGGAGAATTGATAGTCGTGCGACCGGTTCGCTCTCAGCGTGCCATGACCGCATCGCCGGTCGAACTCCCCGAGGCCGTGTTGGACGACCTGCGCTCGAGCATTCTCCCGCTGGATGGGATTTCGGGCCTGGCTCTCGACATCACGTCGAAGCCACCGGGCACGATCGAGTGGGAGTAGAGGTG
>CAYLZR010000303.1:0-2952 GCA_964388145.1 uncultured Gemmatimonadaceae bacterium
GACGCTAGAGCAATACCAAGGGCTCGACATCCTGATCCGGGCGTTTGCGCTGGTTCGCAAAGCGCGACCGGACGCGCGGTTGCTCATCGTGGGTGGCACGCCCGATCAGGTGGTGTCGCTGGAATCGGTGGCTCGGGAAAGTGGCCTCGACGGCACGTGTGTGTTTACGGGGAGTGTGTCTAAGAAACAAGCGACGGATTACCTCCGCGCTGCGTCGGTTCTCGTATCACCACGACGCGTTGGGACGAACACGCCGTTGAAAATCTATGAACAGCTGGCTAGTGGGAAGCCCCTCGTGGCCACCAACATCCGGTCACACACACAAGTGCTGGATGACACGGTTTGCTTCTTGGTCGATCCTGAACCCGCTTCGATGGCTGATGGCATAGTCACTGCTCTCAACGATGACGCGAAACGACGCATGATCGTGGCTGCAGCCCAGAGGCTCTACGAGACCAAGTACTCCCGATCTGCATACGCGCAGAAAATCGGCCAACTGCTGCGAGCGCTTCGATAATGTGCGGGATCGCGGGAATCGTTCCTCTCGGTAACGGTGCTGCGCCCACCGATGACCAGATCCGTGCGATGTGCAACCAGATGGTGCATCGTGGGCCAGACGACGAGGGTCGGGATGTGCGGGACGGCGTCGGCTTCGGGATGCGGCGCCTGGCGATCATCGACGTGGCTGGTGGACGTCAGCCCATTTTCAATGAGGATCGCAGCGTGAGAGTGATCTTCAATGGGGAGATATACAACTTTCGCAAGCTCCGTCGTGAGCTGGAGGCCAGGAATCACCGCTTTGCCACTTCAACCGACACAGAGGTGATCGTTCATCTTTGGGAGGAGTATGAGTCTGACTTCCCGCGCTACCTGAATGGTATGTTCGCGATTGCGCTGCACGACACTCGCAGGAGAAAGGTCGTGTTGGCGCGTGACCATCTTGGTATCAAGCCCCTCTTCTATGCTCTTGGTCCCAAGCACCTAGTTTTCGGATCGGAGATAAAGGTGCTCTTGGCTTCAGGCCTCGTCGAGCGGGCATTGGACGTCGATGCGCTAGGCGAATACCTATCATGGGAATACGTGCCGGGCCGGGGCACACTCATCAAGGCGATCCGCAAGCTCGAGCCTGCCCATTTGATGGAGATCGATCTCAATATATCTGAGGGACAGCGGCCGGACATTCGGATCGTTCCGTTCTGGGACGTTCCGCGGCCAGCGGCGCCTGGCGGCGACGGATCGATGCCGAGAACGGTGGGCGAATGGGAAGAGGCCATTGATGGCAAGATTCGAGAGTGCGTACGGCGCCAGTTGGTCAGTGATGTACCGTTAGGGGCGTTCTTGTCCGGCGGCGTAGACAGTTCGCTCGTGGTGGCAGCCATGGGCGACGCGCGGACCTTCAGCATTGGCTTCCATGATCCCACCTACAATGAGCTGGAATGGGCCAAGCAAGTAGCCAGACACCTCGGTGTCGATCACAAGTACGAAATCATCGAGCCCAAGGTGGCGGATCTGTTCGACCATCTGATGCACTTCATGGATGACCCGATCGGTGATTTCTCGATTTTCCCAACATACTTGATGTCGCGGCATGCGCGCCGTGATGTGACGGTGGCCCTGTCGGGTGACGGCGGCGATGAGCTCTTCGGCGGATATGAAACGTACGTTGCTCAACAGAAGGCACGGGCGTGGCAGCGCATCCCAGCCTTGGTGAGGCGAGGTGTGGTCCAGCCGGCAATCCGCGCCATTCGGCCCACGGCCAAGAAGAAGGGACTGATCAACAAAGCGAAGCGGTTCGTTGAGGGGCTCGAGCATCCAGAGAGTCTAGGTCACGCGCGTTGGCGGTTGTTTGTTGGCGAGACGCTACGGCGGAGTCTGTTCTCGCCGGAGGCGCAAATAGCTGTGGCAACCGAGGTCGGTCGTCACGTGCAGACCCT
Organism: uncultured Gemmatimonadaceae bacterium; assembly: GCA_964388145.1. Lineage (GTDB taxonomy): Bacteria > Gemmatimonadota > Gemmatimonadetes > Gemmatimonadales > GWC2-71-9 > B3T1B10. The sequence continues at coordinate 1,935 of CAYLZR010000303.1, forward strand.
CAGCGATCGAGCAGGGGAGCGCGATGAGTGTGATCGCGGACTCTACGTCGATGTCAAGAGCTACCTGGTCGATAACTGCCTCGTGAAGGTCGACCGCATGTCGATGGCATGTTCGCTGGAGGTGCGGGTGCCGCTGCTCGACAAAGAACTCGTTGAGTTGGCTTTTGGCATGCCCTCGGCGTTGAAGGTGGCGGACGGCATGACGAAGGTGCTGCTCAAGCGAGTCGCGGCTCGGCACGTACCGCGGGAATGTATCTATCGGCCAAAGGAAGGGTTTAGCATCCCCATGAAGCACTGGCTGAAGCGCGACTTTCGACCGATTCTCGAGGAGCTGTTATCAGCAGAACAGGTGCGTGCGGATGGCATTTTCCAGGCGGATGAGATCGAGCGACTGAGGCGTGAGCACTTGAGCGGTCGGGCAAATCACAGCCACGTGTTGTGGTCGCTCTTGGTATTTCACGACTGGAAAAGGCGTTGGAAGGTCTGAAGATGATCGAGCGCAACCTCAAGAAGGCGGTCGACGAGCGATACGATCTCATCGTCATAGGCGGTGGCGTCTACGGTGCGAGTCTGGCGATGGAGGCCGGGCGGCGGGGCCTCCGGCCGCTGCTGCTCGAGCGCGAGGACTTTGGGGGGGCGACGAGTTGGAATTCGCAGCGCATTCTCCACGGCGGGTTACGCTATCTCCAATCGCTCGACTTACAACGCTTCCGGGAATCAGTGGGTGAACGGCGGTGGTTCTGTCGACACTTCCCGGAATTGGTTCGACCACTGAAGTGCCTGATGCCGCTCCATGGCGACGGGTTGAGAAAACCGAGTGTCTTCAAGGTTGCGCTACTGGCCAACGATCTGCTTTCGCACGGGCGGAACCGGGGGGTTCGGGCAGATCGGCAGTTACCGAACGGGCAAGTACTTAGCGCCGCTGCCACGGCGGCACTGTTTCCTCAGGTGGACCGAGAAGGCCTGCGCGGCGGCGCGTTGTGGTACGACGCCGTGATGACGAGTTCTCAGCGGATCG
>CAYLZR010000304.1:0-2932 GCA_964388145.1 uncultured Gemmatimonadaceae bacterium
GTCCTAACGATCAATCCGCGGCAGCGCTTCCGATCGGCTGACTCTCCTAGCCAGAAGAACGGCACCCATGAAAAGAGCACTCACGAGGATGGGAAACCACACCTGTGCGAACCACGGAACCGGAATGAGAAAGAGCACATCGGCGGTGAACAGTGACGGTGGCCACCGCACCGTCGTCCACAGACCCAGGTAATACGAGATATCCCAGATCGCGAACGTCCAAAGAAATATTGCCCAGCGCTCTCGCGTCGTCTTGACCGTCAAGAGCGCAACGCTCACCAGCATGATCATGGTCGCGGCTTCCCGCATGAGTTCTACCGCCCGCAAGCTTCGTGGTAGCTCATCGAGAATCTGCGCTTGTTGAAAGATATTCGCGGAGAGGCCCGCCACGTCGGCAAGCGAGCCGCCATACCCAGGCAGCAGCCCGACGGCGGCACGCAGGTACACGACCACCGCTGCCTCGACAAACCCAAAGGCCATTCCAAAGAAACACGTTGCGACGAGGGCGGCGCGTGTGAGGGTAAGTCCCTCTCGTCGCCACAGGTAATACGTCACGAACGGCGCAACGATGAAGAGATTCACCGGCCACGGTCGAGCGAACAGGGCAAACTCGTTCATCCGCGGCCGTTTTTCCTTTAAAAGCTAGTTCGCGGTACTGGCTCCAATCGTACGATCGGCGACGGCCCCCCTTGGCGGTCGTCGATGGCGAGATAGATGTAACCGTCCGGTCCCTGGCGGATGTCTCGGATGCGGCCCAATCCATACACCAACGTCTCTTCGATGCCGATGTCCTGCCCGTTCATCGAGAGGCGTGCGATCTGCTGGCCGGCCAGACCTCCGACGAACATGCTGCCGTGCCATTCCGGGAAACGGTCACCGGTGTAGAGCATCAACCCCGAGGTCGCGATCGACGGCACCCAGAAGTGGATGGGCGCTTCCAGGCCTTCCCGGTGCGTCCCGATGTGAATCGCTGACCCACTCCGGTAGTTCACGCCGTACCCAATAACCGGCCATCCGTAGTCCAGGCCCGCGCGAATGAGATTGAGCTCATCTCCCCCCTGTGGTCCGTGCTCGGTGGCCCAGATGTCGCCCGTCTCGGGGTCAATGACGAGGCCTTGAGGATTGCGGTGTCCGTAACTCCAGATCTCCGGGCGCGCGCCGGGCCGGTCAACGAACGGATTGTCCGCGGGAACGCGACCGTCTGCATGGATGCGGTTGATCGTGCCGTGGTGGTTGGAGAGATCCTGCGCCGGGTGAGCTTCCAAGTCACCGCGGGGCGGCGCTTGGCGGTCTCCGACGGTGATGAAGAGATATCCGTTGCCGTCGAACGCGAGCCGCGATCCGTAGTGCCCGCCACCTCGCGACACCGCCTCGAAGAGCTCCTCGACATCCGTGAGGCGATCGTTTTCGAACCGGCCGCGCACTACCGCGGTGGTTGCACCGTTACCGTCGGCGTAGGGCTTCGAGAAGCTCAGGTAGAGCAGGCGGTTGGACGCGAAATCCGGGTGTGGGACCACATCAAGCAGTCCGCCCTGTCCTTGCGCGAGGACCTCCGGAACACCGGGCACCGGATCAGGAAGGAGCGTTCCGTGACGAACGATGCGAAGGCGTCCGGGGCGCTCCGTGATCAGCATGTCGCCGCCAGGAAGGAACGCTATGGACCACGGGTGCTCGAGTCCCTCCGCCACCGGCACGACGCGGTAGTCATGGAAAGCCGACCGCATGACCGGCGACTGGCCGGCGACAGGGGTGAGGGTGGGGGCGGCCACGGACAGCAGGAGGCCGGCGCCCGTGAGTGCCAACGATGTTCGAATCATCTGGACGTCCTCTGTGCAAAGAGTCAACGGGTAGGCATTAAGTTGACCGCAGGCGGCAGCCGGCGCAACACGGGAGGTGGGGCCTCGGCAGTTCTACCGGTTACCTGCGGCCCTTCTAATGATTCTCTGCGCAGTTCCGATGTCTGTGGCCATCCCGACCCTGCGCTCGCAAGACGTTTCGACATCTTGCAGCCGTAGGTGCATTATCCGCCACGCTTCGTTGTGGGATCTCAACGTGAACCAGGCTCTGCCGCACGCCGAGACCGGTGTTCCGTAGGATCCAGACACGATCGCGATATCACCAAACCGGATGGCATCGAGTGGACTATTCGCCACGCCGGACAGCCGGTTCTCGATTGCCGGGTACAGCGGTAGTTGCGTTGGAGACAGGTGGGCCGTTGATGGCTCATCTAAATCGACGGTCGTGTGCATGACTGTGGCGCTCGGTTCGAATGCCAACGGGTCATCGTTCTCCAACCAGCCGAACACGAACGCCTGTGCGGCCGTGGCCGTAGGGGGAGCTGATGCCGGGGGGGTCTGATACACCACTCGACCCGCCATGAACCCGACGATCGCACCAATTCCGGCGATAGCGGCGAAAACCTTGCGGCGAGTCTCCGAGGGATGACTGCTCGGTTTGATCTCGGTGTTTGGAGGGAAGAAAGACACTTTTTGCAGCTCATTCCACAACTCCATTGTCGTGGCGAAGCGATCCCACGGGTCTTTCTCGAGGCAGCGCATGATCGCGTCAGCGAAGTTTTTCGGAACCGACGTGTTGAGGTTTCGGATGGGCACTGGCTTTTCCTCGATGTGTTTTACGAGGATCTCACGCGAACTCTCGCCATCGAAAGGAAGTTTGCCGGTGAGCATCCGGTACGCCATGACGCCCAGCGAGTAGAGGTCCGAGCGGTGATCGATCTCGTTGAATCCAGCGGCCTGCTCCGGCGACATGTAATGTGGGGTGCCCACCACCTGATCGTCACCGGTTTCGTGGACTTCGTCCGTGAGAGCCTTCGCGATGCCGAAGTCCATCAAGAGAGCTTTCTCGAGATTCCCCTCCAGGATCACGTTGGCCGGTTTGATGTCCCGGTGCACCATCTTGGCCCGATGCGCTG
>CAYLZR010000305.1:0-2930 GCA_964388145.1 uncultured Gemmatimonadaceae bacterium
GGACCTACTTCTCCCTTCTCACTTCTCACCTCTCACTTCTCCCTCTAAACGCCCGTATGCCCAAACCCCCCTTCGCCGCGCGCCGTCTTCGGCAACTCGTCCACTTCCACCAGCTCGACCGGCGGTACCGGCATTACGATCATCTGGGCGATGCGCATACCGCGCTTCACGGTAAAGGGCTCGGTGCCGTGATTGATCATCGGGACCTTCACCTCGCCGCGATAGTCGGAATCGATAGTCCCCGGGGCGTTCGCCAACGAAACGCCGTGCTTGACGGCCAGGCCCGAGCGCGGCCGGACCTGCGCCTCGTATCCCGGGGGGAGCGCCATGAAGAACCCGCAGGGGACCAACGCCCGCTCACCCGGCCCGAGCACCACATCGCCGTCGACGGCCGCCGCAAGATCCATCCCCACGGAACCATCGGTCTCATAACTAGGGAGCGGTAGGTCCCGACAATCGGCGCGGCGCTTGATCGAAACGGTGACGCGTTGCATGGCGGGGAAAAATAGGGTGGGCAGGAGACAGTTGGTAGTGGGCAGTAGGCAGTGGGCAGTGGGCAGGCCGTAGCGGGTGTTTCTAATCGATTACTGGTTCTCTGCCTACCAGCTACTCCACCGGTTAGTTATTCGTCCTACCTACTGCCCACTGCCTACCCCCTACAGAAGAAGAACGGTAACTAGCCGAACCAGGGGCGGGGACAACAACCCGCCCCTTTTTTGCGACGCCACAGAAAAAACTCTTAGATTATGCCCTGTGAACTCTGTGTCCTCTGTGGCTAATTCCGGCTGACCCCCATGGCCGCCGGCTATATCTACGCGCTGATCAACCCCTCACTCGAGGGACTGATCAAGATCGGCAAGACCACCCGTGACCCCACCGATCGGGTGAGGGAACTCTCGTCCAGCACCGCCGCCCCAACTCCATTTGTCCTCGCGTTCGACGTGTATGTCGAAGACTGCTCGGAGGCCGAGGTGTATCTGCACACGCTGCTACAGCGTCGTGGCTATCGTGTGTCCGAGAACCGCGAGTTCTTCAACGCCCCGCTGAAAGAGGTCATCAAGATGATGCTCGAGGTAGAGGGATCTCCGGCGCCGCCGGCAGCGACACCGACCCGCGACAAGCCACAGGGTGGGTGGGACGATATCCTCGACGAAGCCCAGGCCTTTTACCACGGCGAGGGCGAGACGATCGAGGACAAGAGGCAAGCGTTCAAGCTCTTCACCCAAGCGGCCCGTTTGGGCGCGCCCGACGCGTTCTACGCACTAGGCATCATGTACCGCGACGGAGAGGGATGCGACCAGGATACGGACGAAGGACTGGAACAGTTCCAGAAGGGTGTGGCGAACGGGAGTGACGAGTGTTATGCGGAAATGGCTTTGCTGTTCACGGAGCAGCATCACCTCGACAACTCACGTAAGTGTTGGGCGAAATATTTCGGCAGCGAGAGCTTTGCCGGCGGATTGAATGGGCACGAGGCAGCGTACGGACACGCGTACATAACGGAAGCTCTGGAAGCGAATGTGCCGATTGAGTATCGCGACATTCTGCAGCGATACGCCGATCAGATCGTTAGGCTCGCCGACGCCGCTGTGCGGGAAGCCGAACCGGATGCCAAGCCCGCGCTCAAACGCCGCCGGCGACTGATCAAGAAAAACCTGGGGATGAGCAGGTGGTTGTGAGTGGACGAGGAGGAATTGAAACAGTTGGTGGGGATAGCTACGTAGGGAGATACAGTTCACGGACCGGCCACCGGGCCCTGAGATAGAAATCCATCGAGGAGGCGACATGACGCAGGACGTAGACGAAGAAGTTCAGGCAGAAGAGGAAGCGCAAACAGAAGAGCACAAGGTCAAGGGTGAGGGCCTGATCGCCAAGATCAAAGAATTGATACACCAAGGCAATATCACCCGCATCATCATCAAGAACGATGAGGGACGGACGCTGATCGAGATCCCCTTGACCATCGGTGTGGTCGGTATCGCACTGGCACCCGTTTTGGCCGCGGTAGGGGCCATTGGTGCACTGGCGGCAGACCTGACAATCGTGGTCGAAAAGGTCGACGACTAGCGGTCGGCCCGCCACAGCCAACGCAATCCTCTGCGCCGAATCATAAATCGCCCGGAGAGTCGTAAGGCTCTGCCGGAGAAACAGCCCGGGTAACGCGTTGTTACGCCGCCGCTTCCCGGACCATCTCCTCGAGACATTTGCTCGGGCAAATGTGCCGGTCGATGTAGTCGAGCAGACTCGTGGCGACGCCACGCACGCTTGCCTCAACAGCGGGATCGTTGATCCGTCCCTCGTCGTCGAAATACCCCCGCACGCCGGCCACTGAAACCGGGCCAGGCAACACGATCCCGCCGACATGCGACGCCACGCAGCGAAGATGCTCGAGGGCCTTGATTGCGCCGATTCGACCCGCCGCAACTCCAAGGAGGGCTATCGGCTTACCCGCCAGTACGGAGGGAAAGCCCATGTTCTCGATAGTCAGCTTCATGACACTGGAAAACGTGCCGTGGTACTCGGGTGTGGCCAAAACCACGCCCGTGGCGTCCTTGATCCAAGATTGAAGTTCGTCGGCCCGGGACTCGCCGGCCGGCATGCCGGGAAGTGACAGATTCAACTCCGCCGGATCGATCACGTCCACGTCCACTCCACGTCCCTCGAACTCGTCTTCCAGATACGCCACCGCCTTGGACGTGAAGTTCCCGGGCCGTACACTGCCCTTCACGATCGCGATGCGAATACCGCGTTCAGGCTCGCTCATGCAATCTCCCCCTCAGGAAAAACGCGATTACTCTTTGTTGTGTTAGAACTATAACTCCTTTCATGACATCATTTACGCCACCAACGATAAATCGGCGTAACCACTGTGACGTTCGTCGCTGCACGAAGCCCGCGTCAGGTAGTAGCGTTTGCGCAGAAATCGGCCC
>CAYLZR010000306.1:0-2928 GCA_964388145.1 uncultured Gemmatimonadaceae bacterium
CCTTCCCCGCGTCCCACTTGGACGCGTCGATGTTCCGCACCACTCCGTCCGGCGGGAGATCGGGGATGTTGTTTGTGACGTTCGTCCAACTCTGGCCGCCATCGCGTGTGACATGCACCATGCCATCGTTCGACCCGGCCCAAAGCACGTTCGCGTCCACCGGCGATTGGTCGAACGCGTAAATCACACAGCAGTACTCCACCCCGATGTTGTCCGGGGTGAGGCCGCCCGAGATTCCCTGTTTCGATTTATCGTTTGTCGTGAGGTCGGGACTGATGACCTGCCAGCTCTGGCCGCCGTTCGTCGTTCGATGCACATGTTGGCTCGTCACGAAAATCGTGTTGTTGTCGTGCTGTGATACGTGGAGCGGGAACGTCCACTGGAAACGGTACTTGAGTTCCGCCGCAGGCCACCCGCCCGTGTTCTCCGGCCACACCTCGACCGCACGGAATTGCCTCGTGCGTTCGTTATACCGCACGACGATCCCGCCGCGCGCGCCGGAGCCGGACGCACTCGACCAAACGATGGTCGGATCCGTCGGGTCTGGGGTCGCAAACCCGCTCTCACCACCGCCAACTGAATGCCACATGCCGCGTGGAATGCCGCTGCCGCCAAACCCGCCAATCCGGCTGTTGCTCGGGCCGCGTGTGGAGGGCCCGTCTTGGCGGTTGCCCATGACATTGTACGGAATCGCGTTGTCTGCAGTCACGTGATACATCTGCGCGATCGGAAATTGAACCCGGTGCCAGGTTATGCCGCGGTTGACCGAGACGGCAGCACCGCCGTCGTTGCCCACGATCATGCGATCACCATTCGTGGGATCGATCCACATGTCGTGATAGTCTCCGCCCGGCCGCTGACGCCCGGCGAGCGGCGTGCCCGTGCGCCCGCCGTCGACAGAGTGCACGAACGCCGCGGTGAGAAAGAAGGCTTCGTCCGGATCGTCGGGCAGCACAACGCAGTTGTTGTAGTAGCCGGTGCGACCGCCGAGGTTCCGATCGTGGGTCATGAGTTGCCAGTTGCGCCCGCCGTCGTCCGACCGCCACAGCTCGCCGCTCTCGGTCTCCTGGCCGTGCCACGGAACACCGTCACCCGTTTCGATCAACGCATACACGCGACTCGAGTTCGCCAGGGTGAGACAGATATCGATTTTTCCGACGGGCAGGAGTGGCAGCCCGTTTCCTTCGAGCTTCGTCCAGCTGTCGCCTCCGTCTCGCGACATGTAAATCCCACTGCTGGGACCACCGCTCTCCCGACCCCACGTGTGGATTTCGATCTGCCACATCCCTGCGAACAGTATGCGCGGGTTGTTGGGATCCATTTCCAGGCTCGACGCGCCGGTGTTTTCGTCCACGAACAGCACGTGCTCCCACGTCTCGCCGCCGTCCATGGTGCGGAAGACGCCACGTTCGCGTTGCGGGCCGTGACTATGACCCAACGCCGCCACGTACACGATGTCAGGGTTGGTCGGGTGGATGACGATCCGCGATGTGCGGCTCGGCCACGCGAGGCCCATGTGCCGCCAGTTCTCCCCTCCATCGGTGGATTTGTAGACACCCGTGCCCAGTGACACGTTCGAGCGAATGTGCGGCTCGCCCGTGCCGGCCCACACGATTGCCGGATCCGAAGGCGCCACCGCGAGGGCACCGATGGAGTGATCGGGCTGGTCGTCGAAGATCGGCCGCCAGTACTCGCCGCCGTCGTCCGATTTCCAAATGCCACCGGAAGCCGCCCCCACGTAGTAGGTGAGCGGATCTCCCACCACACCCGCCACTGAGGCGATCCGGTTGCCGACCGGACCGATGTGCCGATAGAGCAGTTGGCTGTACTGTTCCGGCGAGATATTCTGCGCGGTAGCCGTCGCCGGAGCGCCGAGCAGGGCAAGTGACGCAAGAACAGTCAGTAGACGGCGGATCGGTTTTCCCACAGGTGTCGACATGGGACGCCTCCTGGTAGTAATCGGAAGATCACGCGCCACAGCGGGCCTCCGCTCATGCCCGGGCTTACCGGGCAGAGGCGAAGGTCGCCGGGCGCTGCAGTTGCCGATACGGCATTTATTGAGGAATAGCCCGCTGGGAACAGCTTCGGCAAGGGGTAGTCAAGCCACCGCGCAGAAATCCTCCGGCTCCTTGAACCCCGCCGCACGGAGCGAGTCGCGAATCTCGGCACGCGCATCAGCAGAGCCGACCGCCGCCACGATGAACGCTTCCCCATATTTGCCGATCGCGGCGGGTGAAACTACTGGGGCGCCGTGAATCGTCTGACCGATCTTGCGAGGATCGAGATCTACGAACGCAACCACTTTGTGTCCCTCGTGCTGAAGGGCCCGGGCGAAGGCCTTCCCAACCGGCCCGGCACCCCAAACCACGACGGGACGCCCCGCGATCCGGAGTCCGAGGAAATGAACCTTGCAACGCCTAAACGCGTCTTCCGCATACCGCGAATCGGTACGCGACAGCCGGTCGGGTCGCTCGCGCCACTCCAGCAGCACCTCGGGCACCTTCCCGAATCGATATCCCGCCTCCCACAACCTGAGTAGCAAATCGTAATCCTCAGGCCACCCCATTTCGCGATACCCACCGACCAGCTCGAACGCACTGCGCCTCACCATCAGACTGGGATGTGGAATAGGACACTCGACGAAGAGATCTCGATGCATGTCTTCGGGCGTGATGACGCTGTTGATCCAACGCTCGTAACGCAACGCTCCATCACGAACGAGATCGCGCGGCACATACCGCACTCGGGTTCCACAAGCAACCAAGTCCGGCTGCGAGTCCATGATGGCCAGCTGTCGCTCCAATCGCGTCGACACCGACACGTCATCGGCGTCCATGCGAGCTAACAGCTCACCTCGAGCCGCAGCGGCTGCCGTGTTGAGAGCGGAGACGATACCCAAGGGGGGAGTGTTGTTGCTACGGATTCGGT
>CAYLZR010000307.1:0-2920 GCA_964388145.1 uncultured Gemmatimonadaceae bacterium
CAACCTCGATCTCACGGAGGAACCGCTCGGGACCGAGGGCAGCGGCCAAATCGGGGCGCAGGACCTTGACCGCGACCTTACGGTGGAGCTTCAGGTCTTCGGCGAGGTAGACCGTGGCCATGCCGCCAGCACCGATCTCCCGCTCGATGGCGTAGCGGTCCGCGAGGGCGGTCTTGAGGCGGGAGGTGATCTCGGTCCTGGGGCTAAGATAGAGGCCCGAACACCCTGCGGCCACACCACGGACGGTGAGGTGTCACGTTGCACGATTGACACCGAGCCGCCGGCAAGACTCAATACACTGTTGACCAACCCTCACATCCCGGAGCATGGCGCCACATGGAAGGCCCGTCTGCAGGAAACGGATCCACTCGCCGATGCGGTTGGGTGTGTCGAAGCGCTGGGTCAGCGCTGCTCTTCTCCCTGGCGGTCATCGGGACGGCGTACGGCCAGATCGACACGCTCGACCTGACGATCGAGAATATCTATCGCGGACGGCACCGCGCCACGCAGTCCGCATTGTCTCCGGATGGCCGATTCGTGGCTGTCTCCGCAAACGGGCCGGACGGATCGGGGATCTACCTGATCCTCACCGATGATCCGGCCGGGACCGGATCGCTCTGGGTCCGCGGCCGCTCGGCGGCCTGGTTCCCTGACAGCCGCCACATCGTTTTTCAGGCGGAGGGGGACCTGTGGTCTATCGCGATCGGCGACGACCGGCCGGTCCGATTGACCGAGACACCTGACGACGAACGCGCGGCCCGCGTAGCGCCCGATGGGCAGACGATCGCCTTCTACTCACGGCGAAGCGGCGCACAGGATATCTGGACCGTTCCGGCGACCGGCGGTACGGCCCGGCAGCTTACGTTCGATGCTTACGCGATCGACGAATCGCGATGGGCGCCCGCGTGGTCACCCGACTCACGCCGCATCGCGTACATCTCGAACGCCGCGGACTTCTGGGCGGATGATGTATTCGTGGTCGACATCGCAACCCGGACGCCGCGACAAGTGTCGCGACGCATCATGGCGTCATCGACACCGGCTTGGTCACCGGACGGGTCCCGCATCGCCCTGATGGCAACGTTCAAATCCGGGTACTGGTACGAAGATCTTGCCGAGATCGTCGTGCTGGTCCCTGAAGAGGGTACCGAGTTGGGAATCGAGATGCACGTCAAGGCGACTGACTGGCTCCACAGCATGCCCCTATTCTGGTCAGGCGACGGCGCCCGGATCTTTTTCCCGTACCAGGAACGCGGCGATTTCAATCTCTGGGCCGTTCCGTCGCGAGGAGGCGTCGCCACTCGCGTTACCAACATGGAGGGAAGCATCCGCTCGCTCACTGCCACGGCTGCGGCCGATGCTTTTGCCTTCATCCGGACGCTGCCGACCCGCGGGCCCGACGTGGATTACGTCCCTGCCACCGGCGGCACCCTCCGACAACTCACCCGCTTCGCCGACGCGTGGTCGACCGTCATCGACCCGGTCGAGGTGTCCTACGTCAGCCACGACGGTCTGTACATCCAGGGATTCCTGTATCGCCCGCCGGGTCCGGTTCCGGACGGCGGGTTCCCGGCCCTCGTCCACGTGCACGGTGGCGGGACGAACTCGTATCTCCACAGCGAAGGGTTGTTCGAACAGTACCTCGCGTCGAAGGGATACGTCGTGCTGGCAGTGAACTACCGCGGCGGATCGGGTTTCGGCCGGGCTTTTCAGGATCTCGGGGTCAATGACTGGGCGAACGGGCAAGCCCGCGACGCGGCCGCCGCGGCCGGTTGGCTGCGTGCGCAGCCGTTCTCAAACGGCAAGGTCGGCATCTACGGATACAGCTACGGTGGCATCACCTCCATGGCAGCCATTGCGCGCGCGCCCGGGGTGTTCGATGCCGCGGTCCCGATGGCCGGCATCTACGACTTTGCGGATGCGTTCACCAACGCGGATCGTATCGGAAGGATCTTTATCAAGACCGGACACGGCGGCACGCCGGACGAACGCCCCGAGGTGTACGCAATCAGCAACACGCTGGCCCGGGTCGACCGGATCAATACTCCGCTGCTGGTCATGCACGGGGAGGAGGACGTACGCGCACCATACCGGCAGTTCCAGCTCGTCGTGGACCGGCTCCGAACCCTGGGGAAAACGTTCGAGAGCCGGAGCTATCCGGGAGAACCACACGGGCTGAGCGCCGCCGCGCGCATCGACATGTACCGGCGGGCGGAGGCATTCCTCGATCGGTGGCTCAAGGTCCCGTAATCGCCGGTCCCTCCCGGTTCGACGCCCGAGAAGGACGCGAACTTCATCATGTCTGAGGCGCCGTTCTTTGTCGGCCGCGCCGTTTTCGCTGTCAAGCGGGCCGGGACGCGTCCGGCACCGAGTTCGAGTTTGGCGGCGCGTTGTCGATCGTTACCCTATTGCATATTACTCTCCCAGAGAATATACTCTAACAGAGACTAGTCCTGGGAGCCACCGTGTCCCAATCCAAATCCGACGTTCGTAACCGCCTGCCGCTCACCCCGGTTGTATTCGAGGTGTTGGTTTCCCTAGGGGACCAGGACCGCCACGGGTACGCCATCATGCAAGAAATCGAGGACCGGACGGAAGGGGGGGTCAAGCTGAGGCCCGGCACCCTGTACCGTGCGGTTGATCGTATGCTAGCCGACGGTCTCATAGCGGAAACAGCCTCGCGGCCCGATCCCGAGTACGACGACGAGCGGCGGCGCTACTATCGCCTTACGACGCTGGGTCGTCGCGTGGTGTCTGCCGAAGCGGAGCGGTTGGCGGCAGCCGTGGCGTCGGCGCGGGCCAAGAAACTTCTCGGGAGGTTGGCACGATGACGAGCAGCGCGCGGGTGTACCGTACCCTCATCCGATTGTATCCACGCGCGTTTCGCAGTGCGTACGAGGCTGAGATGCTCCAGGTGTTT
>CAYLZR010000308.1:0-2911 GCA_964388145.1 uncultured Gemmatimonadaceae bacterium
AGTGCGAGGAGCAGGAGGAGCATTGCGCTCGGTTCGGTTAATTGTCTGGGTACGTCGGTTACAGGAAGGCCATGTGGGATAAGATGCGGCTTGGCTACGGGGGGAGGAAGGGGCGGGGAGACCGGGGATTCTTAGATTCTAAGAACGTGTCGTTCGACTGTCCGACTTCAAGAAGAAGCAGGGGAAGGGGCGAACGAGCGTTGACCGAAAGTCGTAGGGGTTCCGTCCCTTGGGACGATGTGCGCGCTGCGGTTTGGGCGTACGCATTAGGCCTCACGCATGTACATCGAGGAGGGTGCCATGGCCGACAAAGCCCGCATGATAAGAGTCCTGAAAACGATCGGAATTTGGGTGCTGACCGTTCCGGTTGCGCTGGTGTTCGTAATGGTGGGAACAGCCAAGCTGAGCGGGAGCGCACCCTGGCCGAACTACTTCGACGCCTGGGGTTACGCGGCCTGGTTCCGGATGCTGATCGGTGTCTTGCAAGCGGGGAGTGGCGTGATGCTCTTGATTCCCCCACTAGCCGCATACGGCGCGGGGATGGGGGTGGCGGTCATGACGGGAGCGGTGTTCACCGAACTCACCAACGACATCGGGTTTGGCGTACGGACCCCAGCGATCTACACCATCGTCTTGCTGGCTCTCTTCATGATTCGCCGTAGTCGGCGTCTGCGATTGCCAGGCGAGCGGTGATGAAAGGCTACGGGCTACTTGGTGACACGAGGCCCTCGCTGATGGCCGTCGCCGCGGCGGCTGCGCGCGACGCCACGCCGAGCTTTGCGTAGATGTTCGAGACGTGCGCCTTCACCGTGCGCTCGGTGATTCCCAGGTCGGCGCCAATGTCTTTGTTGCGCCGACCACGCGTGATCGCTCCGAGAATCTGGAGTTCCCGTGGTGTGAGGTTCGTCGACGCAAAACTCGGCTTGGCGTCGTTGTTGGATCTTGATTTTGCGAGCAATGTCGACACGGCCTCGGCGCTCAACACGGTGTTGCCGCGTACCGCCGCCCGCATGGTGTGAAAGAGGGTCTCCCTGTCCACGTCCTTCAGTAAGTAACCACGGGCGCCCGCTTGGAGGCCCCGTACCAACAGGTCGTCTTCGTCATACGTGGTGAGGATGACGACCGCTGTGTCCGGATTAGCGTCGTGGATCTGCTCGATGGCCTCGATCCCGCTCATGCCCGGCATGCGTAAGTCCATGAGAATGAGATCGGGTTCGAGCTCGCTCGCGAGTTGGACGGCATTCGCGCCGTCCTGTGCTTGCCCAACCAACTCGAAGTCGTCTTCGGTCTCGAGGATTAGTTTCAGCCCCTCGCGTACGACGAGGTGATCGTCGGCGATCACAACCCGATATCGTGTGCCGGTCACGCGATTTCTTCCACGGCGGTAACTGCGAAACGCATACGCAGCGTCGTGCCGCTCCCGGGGGCTGACTCGATGTCCACGGTACCGCCTGTTGTGCGCGTGCGCTCGTGCATGCCGAGGATGCCGTAGTGACCGGCTGGGACGGCGGCTGGATCGAATCCCACACCATCGTCCCGAAGCACAACCTCGATGTGGTCGTGTTTCTCGGCCACGGTGACGCTCGCGTCACTCGCTTGCGCGTGACGCAGTACGTTGGTGAGGGCTTCTCGGATACAACGGAGTATGTTATCGGCGGTCGCCGACGGAATGGGATGTTCGAGTGACAGAGCCAGCGAGCAGTTCATGCCCGACGCGGTTTTGAACCGGTCGATCTCCTCACGGATGGCTTGTGACAGGTTTCCTTCCGAGTCCTTGCTGGACCGCAGGTCGTAAATGGCGCGACGCGCTTCAGACAATGCCTCACGGCCTCGGGTGATCGTCTGCATGACGATTTCGTGCGCCTTTCCGGCTCTCCCGTTTGTCAGGTGTGAACCGGCGGCTTCGAGTTGCAGCGTCAAACCCACCAGCCCCTGCACGAGGGTGTCGTGGAGTTCGCGCGCCATCCGATGGCGTTCGTTCGTTATCGTGAGCCCTTCTACCTGGCCCGCATACTCGGCGAGTTCGTGGTTTGATTCGTCGAGTTGCCGAACCAACGCACGGATCCGGCGTATCGCTACGGCGCCGCGGGCGTAGTTGATCAGGTAGAGGAGCAACCCGAGTGACGATAGGGTGAGCAAGACGTTCAGCGCTCCCCGTACTCCGGTCACCGCGGCTGTGTTGATCGCAAACAACAGCGTCCCAAAAGCTGCAATTCCAAAAACGCTTTTGGTCCCGCCCAGAATGGCTACCGCCTCGGCGATAATGGCGGCGTAAAGCAACAGCACCACTGGGAAGTTGTCGGTGAGTATCCCCACACCGAACACGAGGGCTGACTGGGTGAGAAAATAAGGAACCACGAGAGGGGCCTTCGATCGGATGCGAGGCCCTAGCGCATACAGCGCTGCGTGAATCAGCAGGACGAGAAAAAAGATTCCCGTCGGGCCGCCGGTCGGAGCGGCGCCCTCACTTTCGCCATAGAGGTCGTAGTCGCTGGTCAGGTAGATCAGCGCGACCATGACGATCACGCCGACCATCAGACGGGGGAGGGTCTTCGATTCGGGAAACCCCTCGAGCGATTCGGGCTCAGGGCTGATAGAGTTGGTTCGTGGCGGCATGCCGATGGCTACTCGTCGCAGATGTAATTCAATCTACGACATCCTACGACCCGATGCCGTCCAAAGAGTCATTGTACGAAGGGACAGTATGTGACCGCCCGTCCTCCCTGTCTGCCTGTCTGCCCGTCTGCCTGTCCGCCCGTCTACCGATTCACCGGGAGATCCAGCCTGCTCCGATCCACTATCGATCCCGCCTTGATCACGCCGTCGATCTCCTGCGTGTTGTTGATGTCGTCCAGCGGATTCGCGTTCAACAAGACCATATCGGCCAGCTTGCCTTCCTCGATCGATCCCA
>CAYLZR010000309.1:0-2905 GCA_964388145.1 uncultured Gemmatimonadaceae bacterium
GTTCGCGGATGCGGTGGTGATCCCAACGATCACCCCTGACGGCAGGTTCCGCTTCGTCGTGGAAGCGGAGGGTGAGGAGCCGATCGCGTTCGACGTAGCCGGGGTGGTTGGGGGTGGGCACATGGTCGGAGGCGGTACTCAAGGGTTCCTCGCAGACTTCGCCGACGGGACTCTCCGGTTTCTACCGTTCGACTTCATCCGCCAAGAGAACCTGTGGTTCTGCAGTAGTGCTACTCGAACGAACGAGGGGTGGATTCCGATCACGCCCGACGTTTCGCTCGCCGATTGCGGCGATTGGCCGCCGATTCGAGCGTTCGGCACGGACCAGCGGTTCACCAACTGCCAACAGTGCCACGGAAGTCAAATCGAGCTCAGCCTCGACACGGCCACTCTTCGCTACGACACCCGCCTCGTGAGCTACACGATCAATTGCGAGTCGTGTCACGGGCCCGGTCGACGACATGTGCAGCAAGCGCAAAACGGACAACTGAGCAGGGAATCCGACATCGGAATGCGGTCGCTCGCCGGTCTCTCCAAGGACGAATCGATCAAGGTCTGCTTTCAGTGTCACGCGCTCAAGGACGTCCTCAAACCTGGATACCTACCTGGCAAGCCGCTCGAGCAACACTACTCGTTGGGACTGCCCCAGCTCGGAGAACAGCCGTTCTTTCCGGACGGGCGCGTCCGAACCTTCGCGTATCAGGGCAATCACCGGTACAGCGTCTGCTATCTCAACGGGTCCATGACATGCACCGACTGCCACGATCCGCACAGCCAGGCTTACCGTGACGTGTGGGGCAACCCGCTGCCGGACCGGTTCGACGATCGACAATGCACGAGTTGCCATCCGAGCAAGGCAACCCAGCCGGAGGTGCACACCCATCATCCTGCCGAGTCGGTCGGGGCACGGTGCGTGTCATGCCACATGCCGTACCTCCAGCAGCCCGAGGTGGGTAGCCAACTGCGCTTCGCTCGGTCAGACCACACCATCCCCATTCCGCGTCCAGCCGCCGACGATCGTCTCGGAGTCGACAATGCGTGCCGTCAATGCCATGCGGAGCAGTCTGTACAGGACATCCAGGATACCGTTGAGTCCTGGTTTGGAGACCTGAAGCCGGCCCAGCCGATCGTCAGGGCAGTGGAGCAGGTGGCGACGTTCCCCGATGCCCTGACGGCAGCGGCGGCACTGCTCCGCCCGGACGCCGGACACCCCATGGCGCAAGTCGCGGCCGTCGGGCTCTTCACCCAGCGGTTTCTCCGGCCCGATATGTCGCTGATCGACCCGCAGATCACCTCCGCGCTCTGGCGCATTGCGGGCAGCACCGACCTGGACGTACGTGCCGTGGCCCTGGCGGCGATCCACCTGGCCCGCGGTTCGGACCGGCGCACGCGGCGCCGGCTCGTACGGGCACTCGACCGGGCGGGCTCAGACGCGGCCGGCCTCCGTGCCCGTTGGGCCCTCGCCCTCGGCACGTTCGGGGACAACTACGGCCTGGCGGCGGACTGGCCGTCCGCCCGCGCGGCATACCTGAAGGCACTCGAACTGCAGTCGAACCGCGCGGGCGTCCTGAGGAATCTCGGTCTCGCGTCCCTGTCGTCCGGCGACAACGTCACCGCCGCGACCACGTTACGCAACTCACTCGCTGTCGATCCCTACCAACCGTTCTCCTGGCTCAACCTCGGTGTGGCGCTGGAAAGACTGGGTGACGGCGTCGCTGCCGAAGAAGCGTACGTTCGCACCCTGGAGATCAGGCCGGATCACGCCCTGGCGCATTTCAACCTTGGGAACCTGCTGTATGCCCAAGGCCGGTCGGACGAGGCAACGGCGGCGTACCAGCGAGCCGTGCGGTACGATCCAAGTCTCCATCAGGCACATCTGGCACTGGCACGGAGTTTCTTGGAGCGGGGAGACCTGACCGGCGCCGTGGCCGCGGCGAGGAAGGCGGCAAGACAAGCCCCCGACGATCCTGGATTAGCTGAGTTCTTGAGGCGGCTCGAGGCCGCCGCCGGTGCTCGTTGAAACACCGGTTGGCGGCCATCGGAACCACCTCCTTGACAGACGCCGCCCTACGGGATACGGTACCGGTATCGGTTTCCCTCTGAAGGTGGCCGAGTTTTTTGAATCCTGCCGCGACCCACGCGGTAGGTTCACGCGTAGTTGTTAGGTCTCACTCCCAGGAGGTTTAGCATGCAGAGTCCTCGTTTTAGCAAAACCATGCTGATGTTCGGCGTGGTGGGGCTGCTCTTCGCGAGCAGCGCAACGGAGGCCGCCGCACAACGGACTGGCATTGTCCGCGGCGTGGTACGCGCGCAAGCCACGGGGCGCGCGCTTCAGGACGTTCAGGTCGCGGTGCTGGCGACACGGATCGGTACGGTTACCGACCGTGAGGGCCAGTACGAAATCGCCAACGTACCTGAGGGAAGCGTACGCATCCAGGTCCGCGCGATCGGGTACGCAACCCAGACGCTCATTGTGTCGGTGTCGCTAACGCAGCCGGCCACCCTCGACTTCACACTCAGGGGATCGGTCATCCGACTCGATGAGATCGTCGTGACCGGGACCGGCGCCGCTGTCGAGAAGAAACAGCTCGGCAATACGATCGGCACCATCGACTTCGCGGCTATCGAGCAGGCGCCGGTGCAGAACTTCTCGGAGGCGCTCGCCGCCCGCGAACCCTCTCTGAACGTGCTACCCTCGAGCGGGCTAGCCGGTGCTGGCGCGAGAATCCGCATCCGAGGCACCAACAGCCTCTCGCAGTCAAATGAGCCGATCGTGTATCTAGACGGCGTACGCATCGACAACGCCGGTGGACTCGATGGTGTCTCGGCGAATGCCGCCGCACCGTCAAAGTTGGACGACATAAACCCGGAGTCCATCGAACGCATCGAGATACTGAAGGGAGCC
>CAYLZR010000310.1:0-2900 GCA_964388145.1 uncultured Gemmatimonadaceae bacterium
TGCTCAACTTTGTTTTCCGCATGATTGGCGACCGCGAGCGGGGTGAAGACCTGATTCAGGAGGTCTTCATTCGCGTGCATCGGCATCTGCACCGGTTCGACCAGTCAAAGAAATTCTCGACGTGGATCTACACGATCGCGTCGAACCTCGCGAAGAACGAGCTTCGCAACCGAAGCCGAAACCCCCTCGTTCTGTTCCAAACCATCAAGAAAAACTGGGAGGCCGACCATCGCCCACTTCAGTTTGAAGATCACCGAAATCGCCCCGACGACCTCTACCGCAAACGCCACCTGCGCGATCTAGTGGAGTGGACCGTGAACCAGCTACCTGAGCACCACAAGGTGGTGTTCGTCTTGCGAGAGATCGAGGGCAAGACCTACGAGGAAATCGCTGATATCACCCGCTGCAATCTCGGAACCGTGAAGAGCCGCCTCAACCGGGCTCGGAACCGATTCGCCCAGGTAATAGAACCGCTTCTTGACTGAATGACCCGGGGCGGGCACCATGCCTTCGCCCGCCCCCGGGGAGCCCCTTCGACATAACTCCCGAGGCCGGAACATCACCGGGTGCCCGGCGGTAGTACCCTTGCCAATCAGCCAAGCCTGCAAAAATGCGTTGTTCCGAATTCTTACATCGGTACTCCGATTTTCGAGATGAGACCGTCGACGACCCATATGGGCGGTGGCGGTTCATCGTACACATCTCCGATTGCCCCCGGTGCGCCAGGTACCACGAGGTGATCAACCGGGGCGTAACGCTCCTGCGCTCGTCCGACGAGATCGAGCCGTCGACGCGCTTCCGTCCAAGCCTGGCTCGACGGCTGGCAGCGGCCATCCTCCACCCCGACCCTCTGTTTGCGGTGCCCGTCCGCCTCGTCGGCTCCCTGGTACTGGCGGCATCGGTGGCAGTCATAGTGGTGGAGGGAGTGATGCAAGACACCCGCGAGGTCGAGCCGCTCCAACCGGAACGCCCCATACCGATGGTACAGGCTCATCCGCGGCCACCATTCGTTACGTTCGGCGACCTGGAAGCGCCCGGCGCGTTCGTCACGTCGCAGTGGACCACCGACGACTACGCACAGCGGGCGTCGCAGGCGTTCGTCACGCTGACGAGTTTGGCCAACCCCGAGTAGCGGCGGCGCGCACTTTCCTCCCGAGAGCGGCCCTGATAGCTTCCGCCGAATATGTCGGCGGTTGACTATTCGTCTGTCCGGCAGGCGATCCAGCGTGGCAACCTCGCACCGGTGTATTATCTCGCCGGTGAAGAGGAAATCCTCAAGGACGAGCTCGTCAGCGCGATCGTCGATGCAGCCGTGGATCCGGCATCCCGAGATTTCAATGTCGACATCCGTGGCGCCGGCGACCTGAACGGCGAGAGCCTGCACACGCTCCTCGAAACACCTCCAATGCTCGCCGAGCGTCGCGTGGTGGTGGTGCGCGGTATCGAGCAATGGCGCAAGAATTCCAAGATCTGGTCGGTGCTCTTCGACTACCTTGGCCACCCGTCTCCCACAACGATTCTCACCCTCACTGGCGCACACGCACCCGACGCGAGTATCGCGAAGAACGCGACCACCGTGTCGGTCGAAGCTCCGGATGCAGACGGTTTGCGCAGCTGGGCGATCGCCAGGGCCACCGGCTGGGGTATGACGCTCGAGCCCGAGGCGGCGACACATTTGATTCGCGCGGTGGCAGGGAGTCTTTCGATGACGGCCAGCGAGGTAGACAAGCTTGGCGCGTCGCTGGATACCGGCGCGGCCATCGGTGTAGCAGAAATAGAGAAGTTCGTGGGCGTTCGGCACGGTGAGACATTGACCGACTGGATCGACGCTGTCGTGCAGCGCGATCTTCCCCGCGCCATCAAACTGTTGGATGTGGTGCTGCCCCAGCCGGGGATGACCGCGGTCAAGATGCTCAACGCCATGGGCACAACGCTGCTCGGCTCTCGACTTGCGCGGGCCCTGGCCGACCAACGCAAGAACGAACGCCAAGTGAAGGACGGGCTCTGGCGCTATCTAAAAAGCGCCCGCCCGCGCGGCCTCGGCAGATATGGTGAAGAGGTCGAAAGGTGGCTTGCTGCGGCCAAGCGTTGGAGGACCAAGGAACTCGACGCCGCGTTGACGCTGATGCACGAGGCGGACGAACAGCTCAAGTCAACGACACTGACCGACCCCAGAGCCACGATGACCACTTTGCTATTACGTTTCCGATCTGCGAAGGAGGCTGTATGATCCTGCGGTTGATACTTGGCTTGAGCCTTTCGGCGGCACCGTTGGCCGCCCAGCAGCAGGGCGCGGCCCCTCAAGATGCGCTCATGCGCGAAGTCATTCGGCTAGCAACTGAAGGGCAAACCGATTCTGCGAAGGCTCTCATCAACACACAGTTGAGTAGCCTCTCTCCGTTCAGCGAGACCTACCCGCATGTGCTTTTCACCGCCGGGCTCGTGAGCGACACGGCGGAGGCAGCCGAGCAGTATTTCCGTCGAGTCAGTATCGAGTACTCGGACTCACCCTGGGCCGACCGGTCGCTGTTGCGTTTGGCGCAACTCGCCTTCGCAGACGGCGATCTCAGCAATTCTCGTCGCTACACCGACCGCATTTTGTTGGACTATCCGACAAGTCCGGTCCGTGCCGAAGCCGCGTTCTGGGCCGGACGTGCCGAGTTCGATCTCAACAACTCGACCGCCGGCTGCCAATACATGGTACAGGCACAGAGCGAGTCTAGCGTGAACATCGAGTTGGGGAATCGCGCCGCGTTTTATCTCCAGCGATGCGCCGATGTGTTCGCAGCACAGCGAGCCAATACCCTTAACGCCGACAGCGCTGCCACGGAAACACCAGATCGTAGAACGACTGTATTTTCCGTCCAAGTTGCGGCCGTCAGAACCGCATCCGCCGCAGA
>CAYLZR010000311.1:0-2890 GCA_964388145.1 uncultured Gemmatimonadaceae bacterium
CGACCTCTCGGCGGGAATATACGAGGGGGTACAGAGAGGGGAAGTCAACTGCGGTTGCCCTTCGGCCCTATTTAGGTGACAGGTTTTAGGTTCTAGGTGTCAGGGCTTACCGATCCCGGCACCGAAGACCTGGAACCTGACACCTGAAACCTGACACCTCTGCGGCCCCTTCCCCCTCCTCTTGACCGGGGCGAGCTGGCGGCGTTAATTCCACGGTCCTATGAGAGACCAGGCCGTCTACCCCGTTTCGAGCGCCCACAGCTGGTGGTGGTGGGATAGTGCGCGCGCGGAGGTGGGCTCGGTCGGCTAGCAGTACGTAGGCACGAATATCGCGACCCACCTCCGAGCTTCGGAGGTGGGTTTTTTCGTACGAGAGCCGTCATGGAGACAAATGCAATCTGCGTTCGACATCACCGCTGACCTCGACACGCCCGTCTCGGCGTACCTGAAGCTGGCTCCCTTCAAGCCACGGTTTCTGCTCGAGAGCGTGGAGGGAGGTGAGCGGCTGGGACGGTATTCCTTCATCGGCTTCGGCGATTCGGTGGAGTTTCGCCTCACGGGGGATACCTACTGCTTGAACGGCGACTCGGCCCCCGTGCCGCCGACGAGTGACGGCCTGTTGAACGTATTGCGGGCAGCTCTGGACAGCGCACCGAGACTGCGGCCTGAGATTCCCGGACTTCCCTTCGCAGGCGGGCTGGTGGGTACCACCGGATTCGAGATGAACAAGCGGTTCGAGAACCTCGCGGCCGCCGGCGACATGGACGCGGCGTACATGGCACCCACATCGGTGCTGGCGTTCGACCACATCACGCGCCGCGCGGCATTGCTGTACGACGGATCGGACGACGAGCGTGCCAAGCTGCGAAACGAGGTGATCGATGCCTTGCGGGGACCGCTGCCCGCACGCCCGTCGATTACTCCACATGCCAAGGCGACGCCGAGCCTGGAACGAGACGTTTTTCTTTCCTCTGTAAAACGGGTCAAAGAATACATCACCGCGGGCGACGTGTACCAGCTCGTACTCTCGATCGGCTTCACGGGCGGGTGCGACGTGCCGCCGTTTGAGGTGTACCGCGCGTTGCGGTTATTAAATCCGTCACCCTATATGTACTTCTGCGAGTTTGGTGACCTCGCGATCGTCGGTTCGTCGCCCGAGGCGTTGGTGCGTTTGACGGGACGCGAGGCGTCGCTGCGGCCCATCGCGGGGACGCGTCCGCGCGGTGCGAACACAGAAGAAGACGCGTCGCTGGAAAAGGAACTGCTCGCCGATCCCAAGGAGAACGCGGAGCACGTGATGTTGGTGGACCTGGCCCGTAACGACCTCGGCCGCGTTGCCGTGCCCGGCTCCATCGAGGTGGTGCCCTACCGCACGATCGAGCGGTACAGCCACGTGATGCACATAGTGAGCGGCGTGCGCGGCGTGTTGCCGCCCGAGACCGACGCGTTCGATTTGTTCGAGGCGGCATTCCCCGCGGGCACCGTCGTCGGCGCGCCGAAGATCCGCGCAATGGAGATCATCGAAGAACTCGAACCGCATCGCCGCGGCGTGTACGCGGGGACCGTGGGATACTTCGGCCACGGCGGCGCGATGGATCAGGCGATCGCCATCCGCACGCTATGGTTTCGCAACGGCAGCTATACCTATCAAGCCGGCGCGGGTATTGTGGCGGACAGCGTACCCGAACGCGAGCACGAAGAGGTGCTGGCCAAGAGCGCCGCGTTGGAAACCGCCCTCACGCTTGCCGAGGAGGGGCTATGAGCCAGCACGTCCTCCTCATCGACAACTACGACTCGTTTACCTACAACCTGGTGCAGGCGCTCGCGATACTCGGCGCGCAGGTCACCGTGAAACGCCACGACAAGATCACGGTCGAAGAAGCGAACGCGTTGCAACCGTCACATCTCATGGTTTCCCCGGGACCGGGTAGACCGGAGGACGCCGGGGTGTCGGTCGCGGTGGTGAGCGACATGATGAGCCGAGTTCCGGTGCTGGGCGTGTGTCTCGGCCATCAGGCTATCGCATATGCACTCGGCGGGCGCATCGACCAGGCGCAGACCTTGATGCACGGCAAGGCGTCGCCCGTGTACCACGACGGTCGCACGCTCTTCGAGGGATTACCCAATCCGTTCAACGCCGGCCGCTATCACTCGCTCGCGGTTGCCGAGCAGGAGCTTCCGGAGGACCTTGTGGTGTCGGCCTACACGTCCGACGGCGAGATCATGGGGGTACGCCACCGCACGCTCCCAACCGAGGGCGTGCAGTTCCACCCCGAGAGCGTGCTGACGCCCGAGGGCGACCGCCTGCTGCGCAATTTCTTGGATCTCGATGCCCCCGAGCGGAAGTCGTGATGAACGAGACACTCGAACGCTTGGTGAGCGGCTCGCACCTCTCGGAGCAGGAGGCCGACGACCTACTGGTCGCGCTGACCGACGAGTCGATGGACGCGTCGGTCGCCGGTGCGCTGTTGACCGCGATGCGCACCAAGGGAGAGACGGCAGACGAGGTGCGCGGGTTTGCGAAGGCAATGCGTCGGCTAGCGAACCGCCCGCCGATACCGGAGGGTGTACACGGCGTGGATGTGGTGGGCACAGGCGGCGACGGGTCGGGCAGTCTCAATCTTTCGACCGGTGCGGCGCTGATCACCGCGGCCTGCGGACAACCCGTCATCAAGCACGGCAACCGGTCGATCTCGAGTAAGTCCGGAAGCGCCGACGTGCTGGAGCAGCTCGGACTCGTGTGGCCGGAAAATACCGAGGCAGCTACCGCGTGTCTCGAACAGACCGGATTCACTTTTCTCTTTGCGCCCTACTTCCATCCCGCGATGAAGACGGTGGCTCCGGTGCGCCGCGCATTGGGTATCCGTACGATATTCAACATACTCGGCCC
>CAYLZR010000312.1:0-2886 GCA_964388145.1 uncultured Gemmatimonadaceae bacterium
AATCGAATGTCGAATTGCGCTCCGATGCTCAGGAAGAAAATCGGGGTAAAGACATCGGCCACGGGTTTGATCTGTGCCTCGATCGTATCGAACTGGTTTGTTCGTGAAAGGATAATCCCTCCCGCGAACGCCCCGACGATCATGGCCGACCCCACTTTGTCCGCCAGGGCGGCGATGAGCAGCGCAAACGCAAACGCGGCAACCACCAGCACGCCACGCACGCGCATGCGATCGATCAAGCCGAACAGGCGCGGGGCCACGACAAATCCTACGGCGACCGCAACGACCACGAATCCAACCGAGATGGCGAACGCTGCTCCAACATCGAATAGGGACACGGCTACACCCGTGGCGAGGGTGGCGACGATCCCCAACAAAACCAGCCCCACGATGTCGTCGAGCACGGCGGCACCGATGATGAGCTTCGCCTCCAGAGACGACATCACCCGCATGTCGCTCAGCAACCGCGCGGTAATCCCGACCGACGTTGCCGTGAGCGTGGCGCCGACAAAAAGGGCAGTCGTGAACGTGGATGCAATGTTCAGTTCCGAAGGTACCAGAGGCGACATCCAAAACAACACGCCCAAGCCAAAGGGCACCACGACACCAACGAGTGCAATGCTGCTCGCCGCGCGACCGATCCGGAACATCTGCTTGAGATCGGTTTGCAAACCGATCTCGAACAGCAAGACTAACACACCGATTTCGGCGAAGAGCTTCACGATTTCGGTCAGCCCGTCGTCGGGAGACACCGGGATCACTCCGAGCACGCTTGCACCGAGAATCACTCCCGCAATCAGCTCGCCGACCACTGCGGGTTGTCCGATACGTTCGAACACTTCGCCGGAAATCTTGCCGGCGACCAGCATGATACCGAGAACAAACAGGAACCGCCCGACGTCCGTGTCGCCGGCGACGGCTGGTAGCGCCCATAGACGTTCGGCTCCCAGCAGCATGAACAATGCCGCAGGCAGCACGATGCGCGCCGATTTCATCCGATTACATGCGCTCGCGAACTTGTGGCCGGAAACGTTGTACGCGGGTGTAGAACGGAAGGATGATGGTTTCTTGCCAACTGGTGCTTATGATAATCTCCCGGGGTCGGTTGATGCGACGAATGCGCAGCTGGCGAGCTTCCACCGGAAGACCCAAGTTATCGATCGTCTGCAATAGACGGCGCCGTATGGTACCGTCATCAATGCTCGGTGCGAATCGAGCCTGCGTTTGCATTTCGTTCTTCATCCGGTAGTAGCGAATGTACATCCCGGCGACTGGAAGACCGAAATAAGTCACTGCCATCAACAGGAGTATCGCGAAGAGGCAGCCGGTGCGAGTTACTCCACGTTCACGAAGAACGCGACGAGGCTTCACCATTGAGACTGGGCTCCGTCCACTATATCCGCTACCAGCGTCTCCAGCGCCAAGTCCCGTCCCTTTTTCTCGTCCTCCCCGGGCGGCTCGTACTCGCCTTCCACACGCATCCCGCTGCGCTGCCACAGCATACGATCCTCTACCTGATCATAGATCTCGACCGAAAGTGAAATCGTGACCAATCGGCGCGTCACCGATACGTTGACACCCCGACCCGCTGGGCGAAACGACAACGGTTGGTCGGCTTCATACCGCGTGATGGAACCCCGGACAACGGCATCCGCTTGTTCCTCCGCGGCCACCCGCAGCCCCAAACGGTTTTCCAGCGCCTGCCGGACGGCCTCGGATACCTCCTGGGTCAACGCGACCTCCCCCGTTTGATTGTCGAACGGCAGGATTGCAACGGTGCGGATGTGCGGCGGCAATCCGCCTCCCGCAAAGCCGTACAAACATCCGGCTTGCGACAACGAAACGGCAAGAGCAAGAGCGACGGCGCTACTGCTGCTGCCAAATGGTCGAGTCAAAGGAAGCAAGGGTATCAACCGATTGAATCGTAAACTCAAAGCGTGAAATATTGTAGAAATCGATCTTCGACTGTCTTGCCAATCCCGTAAGCGTATCCAACTCCACCGTCGCCTGCGCCAGCACCTGACCCTGCCGGCGAATCTCGCCGAACAGGCTCACCGCCGGCGACCCCCGCAAGACGAAATCCAGCGTGTCCTGCGCCAGAATATACCGCCACGCTCGGAAATCGTCGCCGACGAGGCTGAAGAGCGGTGCCGTGTCGGGTGGCACCGGTGGAATTCCCAACGCGGTCCAGAATAACGGGGCGTATGTCACGAGCCCCTCGAAATCGTCCGACGTCATCCACAGCGCGGACTCGCCCACCACGGCCGCGCTGCCGGATTTGCCAAACGGCCCCCGGTAGTCGAACCGCAGAGAGTCCGGTGGGACGATTCGTATCGACGCTCGACCGGCTGCGGATCCTCGCTCGTTCTGGAAGCGCCACGGGCGAACCTCGTACAAACGGGGTCGCGACGGGGTCAGCTGCGCCACCCACCCATACACCAGATCCCGGTCGGCCGGCATGAATCCCCGAGGCGCCAAAGAGCCGAGTCTGGGCGTACAACCGACCAGCAAGCAGAGGCAACCGGTCTTAAATATAACTTCTTGAATCATATCGTCTTAGCAATACTCGTGTGGAGTGTGATTCACTCGTTACCGCCGGCGGCTCATTGGCGCCTGACCCGCCGGATGCGATCGCCCATGGTCAGACGCTCCAACACCTCGATGCCCGAGACCACCCGTCCAAACGCCGTGTAGGTCCCCTCCAGAGCCGGTTGCGGGCTGAGAGTCACAAAAAACCGACTCCCACCGGTGTCGGGGCCGTCCAGAACCAGGCCCAGCACCCCCCGCTCGAAGGGGCGGGGGCTCATTTCGTCACGGACAGGCGGAATATCGCGCCCCAGCCCGTCCCCGCGGCGGTCCCCGGCTTCCAGAGCCGTTCCGGGCTCC
>CAYLZR010000313.1:0-2885 GCA_964388145.1 uncultured Gemmatimonadaceae bacterium
CTCTGCCTCCCGTCGCTCACCGCGGTGTCGGGATCGGGGTGCACCTCCACGATCAAGCCGTCCGCGCCGACCGCCACTGCCGATTTGGAGAGAGCAGGGACGATCTCCCGCCGACCAGCGGCGTGGCTGGGATCGACGATGATCGGCAAGTGGGTCCTTTCTTTTAATACGGGCACGGCGCAGATGTCGAGCGTGTTGCGTGTGGCGCGTTCGAACGTGCGAATCCCGCGCTCGCACAGCATGAGGCGTGGGTTCCCGGCGGCGGCGATGTACTCCGCGGCGAGCAGCAGCTCCTCGATTGTGGCCATCATGCCGCGCTTGAGTAACACGGCCTTGGACTGTTCGCCCACGGCCGACAGCAATCGGAAGTTCTGCATGTTGCGCGCGCCCACCTGAAGCACGTCGGCATATTGTGCGACGAGATCCACCTCGTCGGGCGCAACGACTTCGGTGACGATTTTGAGGCCCGTGGCCTCGCGCGCCTCGGCGAGCAATTCGAGTCCCGCTTTGCCCATTCCCTGAAACGAGTACGGAGACGAGCGCGGCTTGAACGCTCCACCGCGTAGCATCGTCGCGCCGGCAGAGGACACCGACTCGGCCACGGTCATGATCTGCTCGCGCGATTCGACGGCGCACGGGCCGGCGATCACGATGAATTCGGAACCGCCCACCGTTACACCATCGACCTTGACGCGTGTCGAATCGGGATGGTGCTCGCGGGATACGAGCGGATACGGCGGCGCGACGGGACGAACCTCCGCGACGCCCGGCATTGCGGCCAACGCGTCGGCAAGTTTGTCCGCGCCGGGTCCGATCACGCCCACCAAACTCTGATCACCGCTCTCGCTCACCTGCACGCGGAACCCGGAACGTTCGACAAAGCTGACGATTTCTGCCTTGGCTTTGAGCGGACATCCCTTCTTTAGTACTGCAATCATCTTTCTGCCTCGACTCTACTGCTGGCGCGGAGACTACGGAGGAAGGCGATCGGATCCTCACCCCGTTGGAGCACTTCGATCAACGCACTTCCCACGATCACTCCGTCCGCATGCGGAGCCACCGCGTTTACCTGTGCTGCCTCACGTATGCCGAACCCTGCGAGCACCGGCACTGCCGACGCCGCCCGCACGCGATCCAGGTAATCCAACATCGTCTGTTTCTGCCCAACGTCGCCGCCGGTCGTTCCGGTGACGGTGACGGCGTACACGAAACCCTGCGAGACGTCGCACAGCTTGGCAAGGCGATCCGGCGGGGTCACCGGCGTGACTAACTGCACTAACGCCATTCCAACTTCGTCGAGCGCGGCCTTGACGGGCTCGCACTCCTCCAACGGCAAATCCGGCACGATCAATCCGGCCACACCCACCTCGGCGCATCGATCCGCGAAACGTTGCAATCCCATCGCGATCACAGGATTCAAATAACTCATCAACACGATGGGGCTCTCGCACTCGGCGCGTTGCACGGTGTCGAGAATCCACGCCAGCGTGACGCCCGACTCGAGCGCGCGACGGCTGGACTCCTGGATCGTGACGCCGTCGGCCATGGGGTCGGTGAATGGAACGCCGATCTCGACCACATCGGCCTCGGCGCCTACACGCGCGAGCAGCGTCTCGAAGCCGCGCATATCGGGGAAGCCGCCCGTGAGAAACGCGGCGAGTGCGGGACGGTCACCCGTATCGCGGATCGCTTGCTCCAGGCCTTCGCGGCCGCTCATGAATCCTTCCCGAGGTGCGACCTCAGCGTGGCGACGTCCTTGTCACCGCGGCCCGAGAGTCCGATGAGAATACACGACCCCGGATGCTCGGCCGCCCAACGTTTAGCACCCGCCAACGCGTGCGCCGACTCGAGCGCCGGGAGTATTCCCTCGACCCCGCACAACTCGTCCACCGCGGCGATCGCGTCGTCGTCCGAAACAGTCTGGTAATCGACCCGACCCACCGCGTTGAGAAACGCGTGCTCCGGGCCGACGCCCGGGTAGTCGAGCCCGGCCGACACCGAATGCGTTTTCTGAATCTGGCCGTGTTCGTCTTGAAGTAATTCCGAATACGAGCCGTGCAGCACGCCGGGCGATCCGTAGAACACCGTGGCGGCGTGCTGGCCGATGCCTTCGCCAACGCCGCCGGCTTCGATGCCCAGCATCGCGATCTCGCTATCACCCAATAGCGGATGAAACAACCCGATTGCGTTCGATCCC
Source organism: uncultured Gemmatimonadaceae bacterium (assembly GCA_964388145.1). Classification (GTDB taxonomy): domain Bacteria; phylum Gemmatimonadota; class Gemmatimonadetes; order Gemmatimonadales; family GWC2-71-9; genus B3T1B10. The sequence continues at coordinate 2,198 of CAYLZR010000313.1, forward strand.
CCTCCCACACATGCCACCGCCACATCGGGCAAACGTCCCTCTTGCGCGAGGATCTGCTGGCGAGCCTCGCGGCCGATCACGCTCTGCAGCTCACACACGAGCCATGGATATGGATGCGGACCGACGGCAGAGCCGATCAGATAGTAGGTGGATTCCGGATCCGATACCCAATCACGGAGGGCTTCGTCGATTGCCGACCGCAGCGTTTGATCGCCGCTGGTGACTTGCACCAACTCGGCGCCGAGTCGCGCCATGCGGTCGACGTTGGGGGCCTGGCGTTTGACGTCCACTGCGCCCATGTAGATGGTGCAGGGCATACCGAGTCGCGCGCACGCCGCGGCCGCGGCCACGCCGTGCTGGCCGGCTCCCGTTTCGGCCACGACGCGTTTTGCGCCGAGCCGCTGCGCCAGCAGTGCCTGTCCGATGCCGTTGTTGATTTTGTGCGCGCCCGTGTGTGTCAGATCTTCCCTTTTGAGATAGACAGTCGCACCCCACGCCGCGCTCAATCGCGTCGCGCGTGTGAGGGGAGTCGGGCGTCCGATCCAATTTACCAGCTCGTCGCCGAAGGCCTTTTGAAAACCGGGGTCGGCAAACGCCGCCTTGGCGCCTTCCTCCAAACGCTTCAATGCCGGCATCAGCGTTTCGGGTACGAACCGGCCGCCAAATTCGCCGTAACGGCCGTTCTCGT
>CAYLZR010000314.1:0-2875 GCA_964388145.1 uncultured Gemmatimonadaceae bacterium
GTCACGAGTTTGATCTTGTTCTGCCCCGCAAAGATCGTCCCGGCAACCGAATCCTTCTGGAGATCCAGTTGGATGGGTGGAAAGTTGCAGGTCCGCTTCCGGAGCCTGAACCGCCCCCGCGTATTGACCTTGAGATTGAGGGTCACCTGCTCACCACCGTCCTGATAGATCAGGACCGCCGGGAACTGCTCCGACTCCTGACTCCGTTCTCTGAACACTTTCTTGAACGGCGCCTCGATGGTGAACTCGAGCACGTCATGAGAGGTGAACAGGGGGGTTGGGGGCTGCACTGGGTTCTGGGCCTGCGCTGCGGGGCCGACCAACAGGGCGGCGCCGAGCCAGAGATAGCCGATGGAGCGTTTCATAATGTCTTCCCGGTGAGGAGTGACGGGATTCGGCAATGCCGGAGTTGTGCGCGACTCTCATATGGTGCATCACAACACCCGTGCCGTCAACCTGTACGTGAGACGTGAGAGGTGAGACGTAAGAGGACCCTCCCCCAACCCTGAGGGGTCGCTGGGCGGGGCCGTCTCACGTCTTACGTCTCACGTCTCACGCCCCCCTTCTGGTTTCGCTTGTCTCCTTGCGCTGTAGTATTAGCGCATGAACCTCACCGTTCAAGCGTTGGTGGCCGTCGCACCGATCATGCTCGCGGCCGTGCTGCTCGTCGGGTTGCGTTTGGCCGCGAAGGTCGCGATGCCCCTCGTGTATCTGGCGGCGGTGATCCTCGCGTGGGGCGTGTGGCGGGTGGACCTGCAACACATTGCGGCCTCGACCGTCCAAGGATTGTTCGTCACGTTGGATCTGTTGCTGATCATCTTCGGCGCCATTTTGCTTTTGAAGACGCTGGAGCACTCGGGAGCGATCGCGGCGATTCGTGGCAGCTTTCACGACATCAGCCAGGACCGCCGCGTGCAGGTCGTCATCATCGCCTGGCTGTTCGGTTCGTTCATCGAAGGCGCGGCGGGGTTCGGCACACCGGCCGCCGTGGCCGCACCGCTGATGGTCGCGCTCGGCTTTCCGCCATTAGCGGCGGTGATGCTGGGAATGATGATCCAGAGTACCGCCGTGACGTTCGGCGCCGTGGGAACTCCGATCCTCATCGGCGTGACCGACGGATTGGCGAGCGTCGAGGTGTTCGAACAACTCACGGCCGCCGGTCTCACCTTCGAGCAACACCGTCAGACGATCACGACGTACGCCGCGCTGCTTCACGCGGTGGCGGGTACGCTCATGCCGACTTTGATGGTCGTCATGATGACGCGGTTCTTCGGAAGAGCGCGATCGTGGACCGAAGGGCTTTCCATTCTACCGTTTGCCGTGTTCGGCGGATTGGCCTTCACCGTTCCCTACCTCGCCATTGCCATTCTGTTGGGTCCGGAGTTTCCATCGCTCATCGGCTCGTCCGTCGGGCTCATCGTGGTGACGTTCGCCGCGAAGAGGAAGTTTCTCGTTCCAGGCGACACGTGGGAGTTCGACGAGCCGGCTGTCCAAGAGCGACCGATTTTGTCTTCAGCCGCGCTCACGAACTCGAACGGGTTGTCGACGACGAAAGCATGGGCGCCCTATGCATTGCTCGGCTTCTTCCTGGTCCTGACGCGGCTTCGCCGATTACCCATCGGTGCGTGGCTCCAGTCAGTGGAAATCAGTTGGCCCAACATCTTCGAAACCAACATCACCGGTAGCACGACACCGTTGTATCTACCCGCTGCCATGTTGCTTCTCGTCGTGGTCATCACGTGGGGCCTGCATGCCATGACGCGCAAGCAGATCACCGGCGCCATTCGGGATTCGACCCGAGTCCTCCTCGGCGCCGGCTTTGTGCTGTTGTTCACCGTTCCGATGGTGCGTGTCTATATCAATTCGGGAGCCAATCATTTTGTGTTGTCCGGCGGCGGCACGCTTCCGTCGATGCCGATTGCGATGGCCACATGGGTGGCCGACCAATTCGGCGCCATCTGGCCGCTGTTCGCCCCGACGATCGGCGCCATGGGCGCGTTCATAGCGGGCAGCAATACCGTGAGCAACTTGATGTTTTCGCTGTTTCAGCACGGCGTGGCCACGCAGCTCGCCATCAGCACGGCGTTGGTCGTGGCGCTCCAGGCTGTCGGTGCCGCCGCCGGTAACATGATCGCGATCCACAATGTCGTGGCTGCCTCCGCGACGGTCGGACTGCTCGGCCAGGAAGGCACAACCCTGCGCAAGACGATCATTCCGACCCTGTACTATCTCGCCGTCGTGGGATTGTTGGGGTTGGTGTTGATGTATGTGGTCGGCGTGCCGGCGCCGTTGGTGGAAGGACGGTAAGGCGGGGATTGGATTTCAGATTCTCTAGATTCGAGATTCGAGATTTGATAGACAACAAATCTGACGTTACGGCAAGAATGAACAACCGCAGAGGGCGCAGAGTACGCAGAGCAACCCCTCTACCACTCTTTTTGTTTGATCAAAGAGGCATCGCTATGGCCCCTTGTATGGTCGCCGAACCAAAAGGGGCTCTGCGTTCTCTGCGCCCTCCGCGGTTAAATCACTAGAGTTCGATGATCCGGAGATTCCGCCAGCGCAGCTTGATGCCGCCGCCCGAGTGGATCTGTAGCGCAATCACCCCTTCCGCCTCACCGATCTTCTCGTCGCGCAGATCGATCATCTCGACGCCGTTGAGCCACGTCGTGACGTGGTCGCCGACGGCACGGACACGCATCGTGTTCCACTCGCCCATCTTCAATACTTCGTCTTTGACCGAGTCCGGCTGGACCAACCAACCGCGGCCGTACGACTCGTAGATGCCTCCGGTGAAATTACCGGGCGGCGCCACTTCCGCCTGCCACCCGGTTATGCGCGTGCCCTCGAGCGATGAGCGAAAAAACACGCCGCT
>CAYLZR010000315.1:0-1124 GCA_964388145.1 uncultured Gemmatimonadaceae bacterium
GCAATCAACGCCGCCAGCGGTGCGGCAACGACGGACGCGAAGCCGTTGGTCGCCCAGGCCCAGGCGGTTCGGACGGTGTCGTCTTGTGCGAGTGTCCGAAGCCCCAACGGAAACGGGACTCCCATGAGGAAGGCCACGGGTGCCACCGCGATCATGCCTGCGAGAGCGCGAATCGGAAGAGGGAAGGGCTGGAAAAGGTGCGCCAGCCGCAGCAAGCCCGTGGCATGAATCAACAGAAGAAACGCGGCGGCGCCGAGAATGGCGGGACCGTGGTGTACCGCCACCCGGTCCGACCAGAGGCTACCCACCCCGGAACATATGAGGAATACCGCCAACACGGCGGCCACGGCATAGACCGGATGACCGAGGAGCAGGCTGAGCTGTTGGATCGCGGCGATCTCGGCGGCCAGATAGGCCAGACCGATCGCGCCGAAGTATCCAGCCAACCGCAACGAGAATGTGCTCTGTGCCCGTCGAGCACGGACTGCCACCGGCACGATCGTGAGCGACGCCGCAAGGACAATGCTCTGAATCAGTGTGGCGACGAGAGCGATGTACCCCCATTCCGCAAACGGCAACCACGTACCGCGGCTGCTTGTCAAGAAGGTGCCGACGGAACTCGGGCGGAGAAAGTGGTGCGGGTACGGGCGCGCATCACTCACCGGGCGGACGTCGAACGGATAACCCGCGGCGAAGTTCGCCGCGGCGTTACCGCTCACCGTTGCTGCCGCTGCCGCCTCGAACAGCACCGGTTCGTCCAATAGGTGAAATTCGGCTATGGGTCGGCCGAGGTCGGTGTGCCAATCAACGTCGAACCCGTGTTCGTGCGACCAAGTTGTGAGAGCGTCGATCTCTTCCTCGGTGAACCCGGATGGTTTGGCCAAGACGGTGGCCGTGGCCCAACTCCGCATGATGAATAACCCTTCTCTCGCCCGCTCGGGTAAAACGCGATGAAGCGCCTCGGCCATTGTCAGGATCACGCGCACGTTCTCGCGTGGTGGAACCGTGAGCCAGCGGGTGATGGCGAGCACGCCGTCAGGCGTGAGGTGATCGAGGTAGTTGACGTAAGCGTCCATGGTGTGGAGAAAATCCGCCCCGAGCGAATGGACCCCCGCCGCGGCCGT
>CAYLZR010000315.1:1224-2868 GCA_964388145.1 uncultured Gemmatimonadaceae bacterium
TGGAGACCTCGGTACCCGCACCGGCGCCAAGTATCAACACGTTTCGTCGTCGCGGTAATGCGTAGGGCAGCGCGGTAGGAAGCCAGTTGAGGTATTCGACAGTGGCAGAATCGGCGTTCGGTCTCGAAAATGCTCCGATCAACTGACCGTCGACGAACAGCGCCGTTTGTGTCGGGAGTTCTCCGTGGTACAATAGCGAGAGTCCGGGAGCATAACGTTGGGCGGGTGCCTCCACGGCGACGACCCAACCCAGGGGGCTGGTGTACTCGGCCACGCGGCGCGCATCCGGGTACGCTTCGACCTGGGGCAGTCCCTTGTACGGATTCACGTCCAGTGTCCAGAGTGGTCGGACAAACATCGCCGCGGAGACGATTGCCGTAGTCCATACGGATGCCCGCAGGAGACGGGGCACGCGAACGTGAGTCACGCATACTATCGCTCCGGCGGTTGCGAGAAGCGCCGGAATTGCGAGAGACCGGGTGGGGGAGACCAGCCACAGCGCCACGAGAGCCAACACAGCACCCAAACCCGATCCGAGGAAACTCGCTCCATAGATCCGGCCGGGGCGTCCGTGCTCCAGAGTGATTCCCAAGAGGACCGCCAGGGCGCAGGCACCGAAGGGGATCGCCAGGCAAAGGTACACGCCCGTGAGCCGCAGCCATTGGCCGGAGTCCCACGCCAATTGCGTAGCGTCGAGGGCCAAGCGATCGACGAGGATAGGACTCGCTACGAGGGAAAGGGATGCGGTGATGCCGCTCCACCGGAACAGGCGCTCGGCATCCGCATCGGATAGTCGACCGCCGAGTGCCAGGAGTGTGCCGCTGGCGCCGAACCCCAGCATGGCGACGCCGATGGCCATGTAGGCGAAGTGGTGAAAATGCTCGATGGCAAAAACGCGAACGAGCAGGACCTCGTAGGTGAGCGCTGCTGCAGAGAAGAGGGCGACGGCGACGGGTCGCCGGAGTCGCGCCATAACGCTCAGCGAAGTCCGCTCAGCATCGGCACGAAACGGACGGGGAGGAGACTACGCGTGGTGACTTTTCCGTTCGGATCCTTATTGACGAAGATGAGATTTTGTACACCATAGACGCTTCCGACGGGAATCATCATTCGTCCGCCGGGTTTGAGTTGTTCGATCAGACGGGGAGGAATGTGGCCCGCGGCCGCCGTCACGATGATGACATCGAAGGGCGCCGCCTCCGGCCAGCCGAAATGCCCGTCCCCGTGACGACTGCTCACACTGTCGTAACCAAGACTGCGCAGCCGCGCTCCCGCACTTGCAGCCAGGGCTTCGAAGATTTCCACCGTATATACGTCGCACCCAATTTCTGCCAGGACGGCTGCCTGGTATCCCGATCCCGTACCCACTTCGAGCACCTTCATCCCAGGGGCGGGTGCCAACATCTCAGTCATGTATGCCACGATGTACGGCTGCGAGATGGTTTGTCCGTGTCCAATCGGTAACGGATGATCGTTATAGGCACGGTCGCGGAACTCGACGGGTACGAACTGATGGCGGGGGACGGCCTCCATTGCCCGGAGCGTGTGTTCATCTTCGACGCCGTACCGCTGGATCAGCGACACCATGGCCAGTCGCCGGGCGTGGTACGCGTCGGTCGAATCCTGAGACCGTTGGCTCGAGGC
>CAYLZR010000316.1:0-2861 GCA_964388145.1 uncultured Gemmatimonadaceae bacterium
CTGGTAATCGTAGACTCGCTGGTAGACGCCGGCGCCCGCTGATTTCTCGTACGCTTCCTTGAAGACCGCGAAGAGCTCGTCGTACAGCGATCTCAAGTCCTGGTTCGGCTCGATCACGGATTCCACCGTGACCATCGCATCGACCGCCGAATTGATGTCGACGAAGTACCCCGCCCCGACCGCACCCAGAATGGCTGCGCCGAGCACCGTGCACTCCCGAATTTCCAAGAGCGTCACGGGACGGCCAATGACATCGGCCATGATCTGAACATACGCACGGTTCTTGGTCCCGCCCCCTGTCACGCGCAACTCCTTGATGCCCCCCGAAAGGTCACGATCGAAGGCCTCGACCATGAAGCGCAGCTCGCAGGAGCACCCCTCCAGGAGCGCACGAATCAAACACGCCCGGTCGTGATGCAGGCCCAGGCCCAGGAAACCACCGCGCGCGGTCACGTCATAGTAGGGCGTGACCTGGCCGGCGAAGAAGGGGTGAAAGATCGCCCCGCGGCTGCCGGGTGGCGCGGTCATGGCCTGTTCGACGATCAGGTCATAGGGATTCGAACCTGTCTGCCGAGCACTTTCCACTTCCGCCTGGCCAAAGTTGTCGCGCCACCAGCGCAGGCAGCTTCCGATGGCAAAGGCGCCGCCCTCTAGGTCCCATTTGCCCGGGACGCCGTGGCCGCCAATATAGGGCGCCGGCCCCATGACCAGATCCGGATCATCGAGATGGGCAACCATCATCGCCGCGGTGCCGACGGTGATCTCCGCCATACCCTGCCGGATGACGCCCGCTCCGATCGCGGCGCACTGCTGGTCGCCCGCCCCGCGGCAAATGGATACTCCCGCCGGCAAACCCATGGCCTCTGCGGCATCGACCGAGAGTCGGCCGACCACGGCGCCCGGTGGCCCGACCGGCGGTAGAAGGTGAGGGGCGATCCCTGCAGCCTCCAGAATTTCCTCGCTCCAGTTGAGTTGGCGAATGTCGAGCATGCCGTTGAGGGTGAGCGAAGCCGGGTCGGTCTCGAAGGTCTCCGCGCCCATGAGGCGCAGAAAATACTCCTGCCCGTTGACGATCCATCGCGCTTTCGCCATGAGCTCCGGGCAATTCTTCTGAAGCCAGGCGATCTTCGCCACGGTCCATGAGGACGACAGCGGCATGCCGGTAATCGCTCGGTAGCGCTCCGGCTCGATCCGCTCTGCAAGCACCGCTTCCATCTCCTTTGCCCGGCTGTCGTTCCAAACCACGGCCGGGGCGAGAGGGCGTTCGTTATTGTCCAGTAGTGCGAAGGTTCCCCTTTGGCTGGAGAGTCCGAGCGAGCCTATGGCCTCTGGTGGACACGCCGCCTTAGCGATCGCGGCCCGGCTGGCAGTGCAGATGCCCTCCCAGACCACCGACATGTCCTGCTCCACCCAGCCGGGATGGGGGTGTATGCACGGATACTCCTGATATCCGCTTGCGACCTCCTGGCCTTCGGCGTCAAACAGCGCGACGGTGACCCCAGTGGTTCCGGCGTCCACGCCGACGAAGACCGATAAGTCCGCTTTGCTCATCGTTCTCTGCCCGCAGCCCTAGGAAACGGAATCAATCCAGCCGGTCAAAATTGCAAAGAAGCGGGTTCGCCTCGCTTGTTCCTCCGGAGGAAGCGAGGCAATGAGCTCCTCTTTGAGCGCCGCTACGTCGGGCACGTCGGCATAACTGCGGATCGGTTCGGCAGCGAGCAGGGTGTCGCCGGTGCCGTCCCAAGGGCTATTGACCGGAAAGCCATAAGGGATGAGTGCGTCGTGCCAGGTGGCATCCAGGTGGAGCCATCGTTCCTCCATTTGAACCCGGACATAGTGGTGGTAATCGCAGACCTGCTCCTCCCGGATCATTCGGGTCAGCTCCTCCGGATAGGACTCGTGTAAGGGCAGGCCTTTGTTGAAGTGAGTAAAAATGGTGATGACTTCGGCGCGGTAACTTTCCGCCCTAAGCAGGTCGCGCAACAGAATGTGTTTTCCAGAACAGGACCCCACATTGTTTAGCGCCACTTTCACAGGGTCGCGCACACCGGCCGAACCATAAGGGATGTTCCGCACCGCATGGTAAAGTTGGACCAACCGCAGCCGTCCGTCGTCGCGGATATTCTCTAAGAAATCGTGATAGGCGGCGGGCAGCATGAGTACGGCGCTTCCTCACTCATACAGAGAGATGGCGAAGCATGATGTCGCGGTCGGCGATATCTTCGATAGACAGGGTCGCGGTGGTCTTGCCCTTGTCGAGCACGTATCCGCGGTGCGAGATCGCCTTGATCAGTCCGAGGTTCTGCTCGACCAGAATGATCGTCAGGCCGGTCTCGCGATTCAGCCGTTCCAGCGCCTTGCCGATCTCGATGACGATGCTTGGCTGAATGCTCTCGGAGGGTTCGTCGAGAAGCAGGACCTCGGGTTGGCCGATGAGCGCCCGGCCGATGGCGAGCGCTTGCTGTTCGCCGCCGCTCAAGGTCCGGCCATTTTGACCGAGACGCTGCTGAAGAATCGGAAAATACTCGAAAACGAGGTTCCAGTTGCTGGGTTTTCCCGTGTTGATGCGCTCACCCATGCGCAGGTTTTCCTCGACGCTCAGATGAGAGAAGACCTGCTTTCCCTGGGGCACGTAGCCAAGACCGGCACGTGCCCGCTCCTCGGCTGGCCGGTGTGTTATGTCGGTTCCGGCGTATCCTATGCTTCCGCTTCGAGTCGGCAGCAGACCCATAATCGTCCTCATCAGGGTGGTCTTTCCGACTCCGTTGCGGCCCACGACTGCGACGATCTCGCCGCGGCCAAAAGAGAGGCTTAGGCCCTGGAGAATGTCTCCCGCGCCGTAACCGCTGTGCAGGGCCTCG
>CAYLZR010000317.1:0-2838 GCA_964388145.1 uncultured Gemmatimonadaceae bacterium
CCAAACAGCATGCACAGGAACTCAATAATTGGACCCATGAGCGTCACCTCCTCTGCTGCCCAAAAAGGCAATCAAGAAGTGGCATGCCTCGCTGTGGCACACCCTGACGCTTCGCTCTTACTGCTGGATCCGCTCCGCTACGCTACGACTGGTAACTCCGAACCGGGGCACCCCCTTTTCAAAGTCCTTTATCTGGAAGGGTTAAGACGCTGATAATCTTGTACTTAGACGGCTTTCGCTGGGGAAAGGGGCACACAAAATGGGATGTTGGGGCGATTTTGTCAAACCGCCGTCCAACTTGTTTACAGCATCGAGGTCAGCAAACGGTTGGTCGCGTCCAGGACAGCAAGCGCGCCCGCCTGCTCCACACTTCCCTTCACTTCGCACGTTCCCACATGTAGCCGTGCCTCACGATCTTGCAAAACATGTATGCCGACGAACGCCAGGCGCGTGTCGAACACATCGGACAGATGAGCGCCCGCCAAGTCGATCGTCCCACCGGTGACCAAACCGTCTAAAATCGATACAGTAGCTCGCGCAGCCGCCACGAGACGCATCTTGTCGGCGTCTCCGGCGTCCTCACGGGCCGAAAGTACCTGCCCGTCCCGCTCCATCGTGACGGTCACGGTTACCCGGTGGGGGGCCTCGGTTGGGGTGACCTCTACCCTGCGGAATACCACTCCGCGTTTCCGGGCTCTCTCTGCCACGGCCTGGTCTTCCATGGCCTTGAGCGGCACAACCTCCGCCGTCTGGGCCACACTGATCTTCCGGTGGTCGATCTTGATCCCAAGGTGCGCCAGGAGCGCGCTCTCCACATTCCTGACGACCTGCTTGGCGGTGAGGCCCGCGTCGGTGAGGATGTGGACCTCGGTGATCTCGCCGGTGGCCGCCGCCACCACCCGCGCCGAGAGCACGCCTTTGAGACTGGCCAGCAACACCTCGGCACGGCGAATGCCCCAACGATCGGCCTGGGCCTCGCCCTGCGCCTCTCGCGGTTCAGCCGGTGCCTCGCTCGCTGTGGCCTGCACGGAATCCTCTTTCTTGGGTTTCACGTTGCTCCCACGGTGCTAGGTGTTCTTGGTACCCAATAGGTTACACGACCCGGTTTCCACCCGTCCCCTTCGCCTCGTACAGCGCCCTGTCCGCCAACTCCAACACCTCGGGGTCGTTCAGGTCGAGGTCGAAATGCGCCGCCCCGACCGAAACGGTCACCACCCCCTCCGGGTAGCCGGCCCGGGTCCCCGCCTGCTCGACGGCGTGACGGATCTGCTCTCCAACCTTCCGCGCACCCCTCAAATCGGTGCCGATGAGCAGCACCACGAACTCGTCACCTCCATAGCGGCCGGCCACGTCGGTACCGCGGACCGTCTTCGCCATGACGCCCGCGGCGAGCTGGAGGACCTTGTTCCCCTCCTCGTGCCCGTAGCTGTCGTTCACGGCCTTGAAGTTGTCCAAGTCCACGAACAACACGGCAAAGGAAACCCCGGTCCGTCGCGCCCGGGCCACCTCCTGCTTCAAGCCGCCACGCAACACCCGGAATGTCGCGAGACCGGTCAGCTCATCCACCGCCGCCTCTTCCTGCGCCTGCCGGGCCCGCCGCTCCTGATATGGCGGGCATTGCCGAAAGTCGGCCCGGCCCTTGAGATACGCCGACGCAAACTTGCGACAGGTCCCGAACCCGCACGCACCGCAGTCCCAAGGAGTCCCGTTCGTCGCCAGACCGATCCGATGGATGACCGCTTCGATCTTCTCCTCCGAAACCTCGGGGTGCCCGTTGGTGGCCGGGCTGAACTCCGCCCGCACGTCCACCACGATCTCCGGCTCGATCACGGGCTCGGGACTCCTCGACGGCTCAAACGCCTGCGCCACCCTGCGGCGGTGATACAACTCGTCGGGCGGACCCAGCAACGGGTGATCCAAACACCCATCACACGGCAACAGGTCCACGAACCCCAGGTCGATCTCATCGACCGTCACCGCCCGTGCGATGATGGGAAGGTGCTCCATCCCACGCATCTTTTTGAACCTGCTGCTGGCGTGCGGCTCGTTTTGCAACACCGGCAGCGGCAAACCGCCCGCGGTGCTCACGTGCCGGCGCCGCTCCTCCGGTATGCGCTCGAAGAACGGCGCCTCCTTCGCTACTTCCACGCGGCGCACGCGGAACAACTCCTCCAGCTCCTGCAGCGTGATCGCCGCGTCCACCGACTCACCACCCTCGGTGAGACACACACCCGCGTACACGATCTTCGTGTCGGCGCCGTGCTTCGCCCGGATGTACCCGGCCTCCGCCTGTACCGGCGTCTGCACCGGGGCCAGGAAGGGAATCAGTTCCGGGTACTCGCGCCGAATCGATTCGACCACCACTGGACACGTGGAACGGATCATCGTTCCGCGGCTTCCCTTGCTCCATAGCCGACGGTAGTGCTCGGCCACCAGCTCGTCGCCCAACACCCCGCGGTACACGGTACCGAATCCGGCGCGATAACACGCATTCACGGCTTGCTCGGGCGTTTGGGGGTAGAAGTGCACTTCGGCTTCGACGCTGAGAATTAGGATGGCGTCACCCGCCACCGCCAACTCCAGCGCCCGACCAAAGTCGCCCCGAACATCGATCGCCTCGTGCGGGCATGCCGGGACACAAGCCTCGCAGCGAATGCACGCCTCATCGATGATCTGGACGTTGGTCTCCACAACCCCAACGGCCTCGACCGGACACGCCCGGACACAGGCGAGACAGGCTACACACTTGTCCGGATTGATTTCAAACTGCACGCGGTCGTTTGCTTGGCTGAGCGGCGATCACTGGTGCAAGGGCTGAGTTATGATGCGGTGACCCTG
>CAYLZR010000318.1:0-2837 GCA_964388145.1 uncultured Gemmatimonadaceae bacterium
CTATTGGCTCGTACGATGAGCTGGAGTTCGAGATCGACGACGCCGAGGTGGATCCCACGGATTCCGGCGATCTAGAGGACGCGGCTCTCATCGACATGCTGTTTGACGACATCACGAGCAAAGGGTTCCCGGATTGGCCTCGCGATGCCAGCATGCTTGTCGTGGGAACATGGCAGGCGAAAGACGGAACGGGAGCATTGGTGGGTGACCCGATTGGCTTCAACACGTATTTCGACGCCAAGATCGAGGTGGAGCTGGACCTGGTGGATCTGTTCGTGGTCTCGGATGGCGGGACTACCGGAGACATCACCATCCTAATGGACCCGGCCGCGTGGTTCCTGCGTGACGACAACACGGTGTGGGACCTGAAAGCCCTTGAGGGGGGGGAGTTGGTAGATTTCAGAGCTCGGTCCCATCATGGGTTCGAGGTCAAGATTGACTGACCTCTAGGCAACGATGGTTTTTTGCGCCGGGCGCGTCTCATTGAGGCGCGCCCGGTTTCGTTTATGGTGTGAGGGCTAGGAAAGCCTGGTCTGAACTAATTCCTTCACCACTTCCGGGTCGGCCTTGCCACCGGTTGCCTTCATGACCTGACCCACGAAAAAACCCAGCAGGCCGGTGCGGCCGCCCTTGAAGGCCTCCGCCTTGTCGGGGTGCTGGGAGATGAGCTTGGCCACGATGGGCTCGATGGCGCTGCGGTCGCTCACGACGCGCAGTCCCCGGCGCTCCACGATCTCACCGGGGTGTCCCCCGCGCTCCAGCATTTCCGCCAGCACTTCCTTGGCAATCGCTCGGGAGATCGTGCCGTCATCGATCAGCGAGACCAGGGAACCGATCTGTTCTCCAGAAATCGCCGGTGCGTCCTCTCCCCGTTCCCTGAGGGCCCGGGACACGTCTCCCACGATCCAACTGGCGATGGCCTTAGCGTTGTCGTGTGCATTGACCGCGGCCTCGAAGAACGCCGCCAGCTCCTCGTCCTTGGCGAGTACCCTGGCCTGTTCGCCGGACAGGCCGTAGACCTCAGTGTAGCGACCGACTTTTTCGGCGATCTCCGGAGCGAATCCGTGTCCGTCTGCCGCACTTGTTTTCGAGGTCGCCGGCTTGCGCTGGCGAGAGCCCATCTTTGGCTCGCGCACGGTAACATCCGTGGCCGCAATCTTGGCCCACGTATCGCGCAATTCGACCGTGCGGTTGAACACGAGCTTCTCTGGCGACGAATCGACAATGTCGCTGCAGAAATATCCTTGACGCTCGAACTGGTACCTGCTTCCCGGGGGCTCGTCCGCCACGCTCGGCTCGATGCGGCTTTCGGTCAGCACCATCTTCGAATCGGGATTCAAGTTCGAGATGAAATCCTTGCCTGCTTCTGCGTCGTCCGGATCCGCCTTTACGAACAACCGGTCATACAAACGTACTTCGGCGGGAAGCGAGTGTGTCGCCGAAACCCAGTGAATGGTTCCCTTCACCTTCCGCCCGTCCGGGGCAGTTCCACCTTTGCTCTCCGGATCGTGCGTGCAATGAATCTCGGTTATCTCGCCACTGTCGTTCTTGATGACGTCGACGCACTTGACGAGATACGCGTACCGGAGCCGCACTTCGCGATCCGGCGCCAAACGGAAAAACTTCTTCGACGGCTCCTCCATGAAATCGTCGCGCTCGATGTACAACTCGCGTGTGAACGGCACCGCCCGCGATCCCTCTTTTGGTACGTCGCGCGGGTAATATGGAGCGTCGAGATGCTCCACTTTGTCATCCGGATAGTTGAGAATCACGACCTTGAGCGGACGCAGCACGCACATCACGCGCGGGACTCTTTGGTTCAGGTCGTCCCGCACGGCGTATTCCAGCTTGCCGATGTCGACCCGGCTCTCGACCTTGGCCACGCCGATCATGTCGCAAAACGCACGAATGGCTTCGGGCGTGATGCCGCGCCTGCGAAGCCCGGCGATCGTCGGCATGCGCGGGTCGTCCCAGCCATCGACGTGGCCCCGTTCCACCAGTTGAACCAGCTTGCGCTTGCTGAGCACGGTGTAATCGATATTGAGTCGCGCGAATTCCGTTTGTTCCGGTCGCGGACGCTCGATGTTCGCCGCGTCCAACACCCACTCGTACAACGCACGGTTGTCCTTGAACTCCATCGTGCACAACGAGTGCGTGATGCCTTCGATCGCGTCCGACAGACAGTGCGTGAAGTCGTACAACGGATAGATGCACCAGGCGTCGCCCGCCCGGTAATGACTCGCGTGCCGAATCCGGTAGAGCACCGGGTCGCGCATGATCATGTTGTCGGCGCTCATGTCGGCTTTGGCGCGGAGCACGTGTTCCCCGTCCTTGAATTCTCCCGCCCGCATTCGCCTGAAGAGATCCAGGTTCTCGTCGACCGGGCGGTTGCGGTACGGGCCTTCCCGCCCCACTTCCTTAACCGTGCCGCGCTGCTCGCGAATGTCCTCGAGGCTCTGGCTGTCCACGTATGCCTTGCCCGACTTGATCAACGATTCCGCGAAGTCGTACAGTTTCTCGAAGTAATCGGATGCGTGGAACAGCTTGTCGTCCCCGCCCCCGCCCCCGCCCCCGTTCCCGCCCCAGTTGAATCCGAGCCAGCGCACGTCTTCTTGGATCGACTGCACGAACTTGATGTCTTCGGTTTCGGGGTTTGTGTCGTCGAAACGTAGATGGCACACGCCACCGGGATTCTCGGATGCCAATCCAAAATTGAGGCACATCGACTTGGCGTGGCCGATGTGCAGGTAACCGTTGGGCTCGGGCGGAAAACGTGTCACCACCCGGCCACCGTACTTGCCGGTCTCGAGGTCGTTCGCGACCATCGCACGGATGAA
>CAYLZR010000319.1:0-2831 GCA_964388145.1 uncultured Gemmatimonadaceae bacterium
CACAGGCCAGCAAGGTCCACCCCCAGATGCGAGAGGAATTCGAGACCGCGTACTGCGTCTGGTGGGAGAAGGTCCCGTACAGCCTCGGCGCATACGCGCGGACCCCCTCACCGGAACGCTTGGAGCAGTTCGGCAAGACCGACGGCCGGATCTTCATGGGGTCCGCGGCCGCCAGCACCCGGCCGGCCTGGCTTGAAGGCGCCATCCAGTCCTCTTGGAGGACGATCGAGGCGTTGCACGAGCGGGTTACCGGGAGTTAGAATATCGAATATCCAATATTGAATATCCAATATCCAATATCCAATATCCAATATTCAAAATTCAATATTCAATAGAGAACCGTACCTCAAAGCTTGACGTCGCCGCCTGGATCTCGCCCCCGCAGCTCCTCCAACATCGCATTCATCTTCCCCATTTCAACTTCCCGCCGATCTATCTCCGCCTTTCCCCATTGCGGAGCACCCTTGTCGCCGATCGGCACGCGCAGCGCCAGGCCCTCGTGCAGCGGCAACTGAAACCGATCCAGGGGCGCATCCACCGAGCGTTGATCTTCGTCGATGAGCACCGCGACATCTCCTTCGATCCGATCCACGACGTAGAGCCGCTCAGTAGACATACCGCACCACGAGGTTGCCGCTGGAATCGGTGAGTGTCGCAACATCACCCCGATTGTTCCACACCGCCTGCCGCCGGTTCATGAAAAAATTCTGCCCGTCGTTGGTGCCCGGACCGGTGTACACCGTCACGAGCGCTCCGGCTGCAATCGATACACCTCGGGGGAAGGTGAAGCAGTGTGACGCCGCGTCGCACAGGGTCCAGCCGCCGATCCCGATGTCGGCGTCAGCATGGTTGCTCAACACGGCGTACTCGCCGTTGAGATTGTAGTGATCGTTGCCGGGAGCATCGGCGAACACCCAGAGCGCCAAGGTGTTGGCTGCGGGGGTAGGGGTCTCTTCGGGGCTCGGGCGTTCTGGGACGACGGACGCCTCTGCGGTCCGCCCGGTGGTGACTTCGAACGTGCCGTCGAGATTGCCGTGTATCGTGACCTGCCCGTGGTGGTCGGTGCGGTAGACGAAATCACTCGCCGTGTCGTAATACCGCATCGCCCACGGGTCGGGGTGTCCGTACGTGTTGTTGAGTCCGACGGAAATAACGACCGCGTCGGGTTTGGTTGCCGAGAGCCAGCCGGGCGAGACGGCGTCGCGACTCCCGTGATGCGCGGCCTTCAGCACCTCAACGCTCGGCACGCCCAGTGACAGGAAGTGATTCAACTCCTCGATCTCGGAATCGCCGCTCAACCACGCCTCGAACTCGCCGTACTCGATGAGGAGGCCGACGGACTGGTTGTTGAGATTCCTGGCCCTTTCCATAGGAGGAAACACATGGATGCGAACGCTGCCGAGTTCGATGGTGCGTGCCGTGGGTTGCAGATAGGTGATATCCGAATTACTCACGACCCGCAGCAGTTCGCGGTACGTCGCGGTGGTGTGTGGTACGCCGTTGTCCATGTAGTAGCGGACCGGAAAATTCCGGAGCACGGCGGCCATGTCGCCGATGTGGTCGGCGTGCGGGTGGCTGGCGATCGCGATGTCGATGGAGTCGATGCCGAGTGCTTGGAGTTGGTAGACGATAGCGCCGTCGTTCCCGCTGTCAACGAGCGCGATCTTCCCTTCGGGCGAGCGCACGACGATCGCATCGCCTTGGCCCACGTCGAGAAAGACCAAATGCACCTGCGCTTCTTGCGCCCATCCGGGCCAGGGGCTGCAGATCGTCAGGAGCCAGGCCAGCGTGATGCTTCGCATGAGACCAAGATGGGGTGGTGGTTTTGCGGGCGCCAGGGAGGCTTCAAAACCAAGTCCTTGACGCATTGTGAATGTATGTTGTCGCCTTTTGTGGGGGCGGTTGCGTCGGAAGTAGAATAGCCGTGTGTGAACTTGATATTGAACCGGCAACGTGCCGGGTTGTGGAATGCTTGTCAATAAGGAGAAGATGATGACCATCGCTTCAAACACTTTCGAGCCACGCAAGAGCGGGTCATCTCGATTCCTATCTGTTGCGCTCGCATTCGTGTTATGCGCATGCTCGATCACGCTGATATCGAACTACGACGAGCAAATCGATTGGGCTGCCACCGCACTTCAGAAGCAGATGGACGCGCATCTGACGAAGCTCGAGGCGGTAAGCGGCCCGGTCGCGACCTTCGAGTCAAACAAACAGTTCTATCAGGATTATCTGGTCGATCTTCGTGCCGTAGAGCTACGGGCCTCCGCGCATCCGGAGAACCGGCAGTCGCTGGGCCAATATGGACTGATGCTCGACAACCTCGAGGATCTCCGCAGCACACATGAGACGGAAGTGACGTTGTCGGTGGCGTACATCGGTACGGTGCGCGAACTCTTCAACCAGGGTTGGCGAGCGATCATCACGCTGGAGGTGGCCAAAAAACGTGGTGAGCGATGAATCCCGTTTCCATGCGAAGGGAGGTGTAACTGTGAGTTTGAAGCTGCGGGATATTCTGGCGCCCATGGTGGCGGCGGCGAAGGCTTCGCTGTCTGCCGACTGGGCGCACGTAAGAGATTATGCGAAGCCCGAGTTCAAGCAGTTGGCCCAAACCCTTGTCGACATATCCAAACTCGCGGCCCACCAAAAGATTTCGGCAGCAGAGGCCAAATCGGTTCTACATATCCATAAGAACACAGCGTTGATGGTCATGCTCACGGTAGAGGGCCTTGGTGTCATAGCGGGCGAGAACGCCATCAATGCGGCGCTGAAGGCGGTTCGTGACGTGGTGAACAAGGCCTTGCCGTTCAAGCTGCTGTGATTAGCGGCCA
>CAYLZR010000320.1:0-2819 GCA_964388145.1 uncultured Gemmatimonadaceae bacterium
TCGTGCCCGTAAAACGACTACGGGGCCATATCCTCTAGGCTACCGTAGAAGCCCGCATACCGCGTAGACCGGGACAATCCAAGGGGCCTCCGATAACGGGGCCTTTTGTTCTTGGTGTCGGTCGAGACGAACTCGGATGTCCGGGTTCCATCAATCCTTATTCGTATCGCAGCGCCACCATGGGGTCGACGCGGGTGGCGCGCCGGGCGGGAGCAAAGCACGCTAGCAGGCCCGTGACCACCAGGGTGAGGACGATGCCGCCGAGGATGGCCGGATCACTCGGCTCAACGTTGAAGAGCACCACCGTCATTCCCCGACCGAGCAGCAGTGCGAGCCCCGACCCCAGCACAACGCCCAACCCGATCTGCAGCAATCCCTGCCGGAAGATGAGCCGGAGTACGTCCCGACCTTGGGCACCCAGCGCCATCCGCAGCCCCATTTCCTGTGTTCGGCGCGTGACGGAGAACGACATCACGCCGTACATCCCGATCGTGGCCATGAAGAGGGCGGCGAACCCGAACGCCATGAACAGCACGCCGAACACTCCGTAAAACCACCCGTTGGTGGCAATCACCTCGGTCATGGGGTTGACGTTGAAGATCGGCAGGTTCGGATCGAGGGCGATCACCTCAGCCCGCACCATGCTGGTGAAAGACAAGGGGGCCGCCGCCGTCCGAAGGGTAATAGTCATGAAGCTGGCGTCGGTTTGTGTCAGGGGGACGTAGATGCCGGCGTGGTCCGTGTCGTCCAGATCGGCCATCCACAGATCGGGCACCACGCCCACGATCGTCATCCACTCGCGCTCGGAGTCGAACCGGCCCAGCCGGACGCGTTTGCCCATGGCATCGCCGGTCGGGAAGAAGCGCCGCGTGAAACTTGCGTTCACGATCACGACCGGAAGCGCACCCTGCTGATCTTGGACCGTGAAGTTGCGTCCTTGGAGAAGAGGTGCCCCGAACGTGTCGAAAAAGCCAGGCGTGATCACCACTCGGCGGGTAATCGGAAAGTCGCGCTCCGTCGCGTATTCTTCACCCTCGACGCCGAACCACCAGCGGCCGCTTCCGGACGTGGGGAGATTCGACGTCAGGGCGACCGCTTCGATTCCCGCCCTGCCCTCGAAACGCTGCACGAGGTCGTCGAAGAACCGCTGACGGCTTTCGCGGTCGGGGTAATCGCTTTCGAACAGCCCCACCGACGCGGTGAACAGGTTCTCCGGATCGAAGCCGAAATCGCTGGTCTTGAGCTGCATCACGCTCTTGATCATCAGCCCCGCCGCCACCAACAAGGCGCACGAAAACGCCATCTGTACCACCACCAGCGACCGCGTCAGCTTGCCCATCCGCAGGCTCGAGGAGCCCCGCGATTCGTCCTTCAGAATGGCGTTGACGTCCGCTCCGGATGCCTGGATGGCCGGGAAGGCCCCCGACGCCAAGCTGGCGAGGAGGGTGATGGCCAGCACGAAGGCCAGGACCCCGGGATCGATCTTGATGTCGATCCAACTTGGCACGCCGATGTCGGCGGTGAGGGCGTTGTTGAACCACTCGACGCCGATGTACGCCACCCCTAATCCGAGCACGGCCCCCACCACCGACAACGCGAGCGCTTCCGCCATGAGCTGGAAGATTACGCGGTAGCGGTTCGCGCCGAGTGCCGTGCGAATGGCGACTTCCTTGGTGCGAATGGCGGCTCGCGCCATCAACAGGTTGGCCACATTGGCGCACGCGATCAGCAGGACGCCAAACACGGCGCCCAGCATGGTAAAGAGCAACACGCGCGCGTCTTCGCCGATGAACTCGTCGGCGTAAGGCTTGATGACAGAACTCACGCCCTCGTTGGTTTCGGGATATTCCAGCGCAATCCGTTGCGCTATCCCCGCGAACTCGGCACGAGCTTCATCCAGCGAGACGCCGTCCTTCAATCTGCCGAATACTTCCAGTGTTCTCCCCGTTCCCCGCTCGATCTCGAGAGCGTTCATCCGCATGGGGAGCCACATGTCCTGCCGTACCGGGAATTCGAAGCCCTGCGGCATCACCCCAATCACCGTCATCGTTTCCCCATTGGCGCGCACCGTTTGCCCTATGATGTTGGGGTCGGCGCCGTAACGGTCTTCCCATACCCGGTGTCCGAGGATGATGACGTGGGGAGTGCCGACCGTGTTTTCCTCCTCGGCGAAACCGCGACCCAGCATTGGCTGTACTCGCAATTGCCCGAAGGCGCCGGCCATCATATAGGCGCCGTTATACCGCTCCGGTTGCCCCTCCGGCCCACTCAGATTCACGGTGCCCATGTAGAATGCCGAGATGTCATGGAACGCATTCTGCTGCTCGCGCCAATCCACGAAGTCGTGGATCGTCACCTCCATGCTCTCGATCCCCTCGGCCAGGTTACTCCGCTCGAGGTGCATCAACTGCTCTGAGTCTTCGTAGGGCAGGCCCCGCAGAATGGCCCCGTACACGATGCTGAACATGGTCGTGGTGAGGCCGATGCCGAGCGTGAGCGCGACGACCGCAATGAACGAGAGGCCGGGGCTCTTGATCAGCATGCGGAAGCCGAATCGGATGTCTTTGAGCAGATTGTCCATGGTAGACCTGGGGCTGGGGCGGAAAGGATGCCCGCCGGGGTGCCGGCGTTTCGTTAAGCTAGATACGGGTTGGGGGAGGGTTGGGTTTCAGGGTGGTGGTGAGTACAGAGGAGCACGGGAGCGCTCCCCCGTCAACCCTCGATAGAGCTATAAACCTTCAACGGACCGCATTGTCTGATTCTTCTGCCGGTCCGGCCCTACAATCAAGGCGGCGGGTCAATACCCGAGTGCGAACATT
>CAYLZR010000321.1:0-2815 GCA_964388145.1 uncultured Gemmatimonadaceae bacterium
GCAACGAAAATCGGACGACCAGACTAGAATACCGTCCGACCGTCCGTCTTTCCGTCCGTCCGTCCGGGGGGGGTGGACCCCGGGGAGCGGTGGCCTCACCCCAAGTGTGCCTCGATCTTCTTCACGAGGTCGGCCTTGGGGACAATTCCAACCACGGTATCGACGTGCTCGCCGTCCTTGAACAGCAACACGGTGGGAATAGACCGCACGTTGAAGCGCATCGCGGTAATCTGATTCGCATCCACGTCCAGCTTGCCCACCTTCAGCTTTCCGTCGTACTCCTCGGCGAGCTGTTCGATCAGGGGGGCGATCGCCCGACAGGGGCCGCACCACTCGGCCCAGAAATCGACTACGGCCAAACCAGAATATTTTCCAATCTCGTCTTCGAAGACGTCGTCGGTGAGTGTTACGGGAGCTGACATTCTTCTTTCTCCAGGATTATGTTGGGCCCGTCGGCCATGACTTTCACTCACACACCGATCGGAGGATCCGTGCCTCCCGACAACCCTTCTATCGCTCACATCGGCGTCGCGGTTCGGGACCTTTCCGCGGCGACGGCGTTCTACCAAAATGTACTCGGTGCCGTTGCGAAACCACTCGAGACGGCGGACGGCGCCACCATTGTATCGCTGCCGTTCGGTGACGTCGATATCGAACTTCTCGAACCTCAGACGGACGACGGGCCGGTTGCCAAATTCATCGCAAAACGCGGACCGGGTATCCACCACATCTGCTTCCGCGTGCCCGATCTGGACTCCGCCTTGCAGCGCTGCCGAGATCAAGGGTACCAGCTGGTGGGCGAAAAACCGCGCATCGGAGCACACGGCCGACGCATCGCTTTCCTGCACCCCAAATCTACCTCAGGAATCCTACTCGAACTTACGGAATAACCAACGCCGGGAGATCTAAGAGGGTTCCACCTCACTCGCACGTCCGGGCCGGGTTCCCAGCTTGGGCGAGATCGACATTCGAGACCAACCACCCACCATCCACGCGAACCAGTTCGAACGGCACGTCATGCACGCAGCCGGCTCTGGTCAGCCGGATCTGGTACGCACGATTCTTCTCGTCGACCAGAAACCCCGTCATGACCGCGAAAACCTCGTATTCATCGTGCGCGAGGTAGGTTTGCATCACGAAGAGCCGCTTTTGCAGGTCGGCGCGGTCCATTTCCTCCAGGGCCGGACCGCTTGCCGTGCCCCACAATTGCCCCATGGCAACGAGGTTATTGGCCTCAACCGCGCTCATGAACCGCGAGACAGTAACTTCCGGATCGACCGGGATCGTGAAGGATCGCGGCGGCCTCGACCCACATGCTGCCACCGCCAGGGTCACGCTCAACAAGAATGTGTTGCGAAGAACTTGCGCCATGATGATCGATTTCGTGATGTTCCATTCGAAGCTAAACATTCCCAGTTTGCGGGGCAACGATGCGTTTCTTGACGATGCGTCTCTTTGTGAACGTGGATCACGTGGCGACGGTGAGACAAGCTCGTCGAACCGACGAGCCGGACCCGGTGGCGGCCGCCGTGGCATGCGAGCGCGCCGGCGCCGACGGCATCACCGTGCATCTGCGTGAAGACCGACGTCACATCCTCGACGACGACGTGAAGCGTCTTTGCGCGACCATAGCGACCCACCTCAATCTCGAGTTGGCCACCGCGGACGACATCGTCGCCAGCGCGGTCGCACTGAAACCGCATCAGGCCACGTTCGTGCCCGAAAAGCGTGAAGAAATCACGACCGAAGGCGGCCTGGACCTGTCCGGAGACGCCGCCGGCCCCAATTCGCGGTTGAAGCAGGCCATCGACCGAGTGCAGGACGCCGGCGTGCGGGTGAGTCTCTTCATCGACCCTGATGAGGCGAGCATCGAGCGCGCCGCCGAACTCGGCGTGGCGGCGGTAGAACTTCATACCGGCGAATACGCCAACCAGTATCGCGATTCGGACGATTCCCTCCATCGGCTCCAGGAAGCGGCGACCTTCGCCAAGGACGCCGGACTCGCCGTCCACGCCGGCCATGGGCTGACGTACCGGAACGTCCAGCCGGTGGCCGCCATTCCCGAGATCGAGGAACTCAACATCGGGCACAGCATCGTCAGCCGGAGCATCATGGTCGGAATCGAGAGCGCCGTGGCCGAAATGCGGGCCCTGATGGGTGCGGCCCGCGTTGACTAACTCACTGCGCCACAGTAATTTAGCCTCCGCCACAGCGGGACATCTCCAATGACGCAACCGATGGGAATGGCCGACTTCTTCACCATGGAGGCCGGGGAATACCTCGAACGCCTCGACGCCATGGTGTCTCCACCCGGCAGCCCGGACTTTCAAGAGTTCTATCGCCTCGCACGGGCACTGCGGGGCTCGGCGCTCATGGCCAGCCAACACCAGATCGCCGACGTGGCGGGCGGTCTCGAAGCGCTGTCCCGTGCGGGGCGCGATGGCACGGTGACATGGGAGGAAGCGCACCGGCAACTGTCCATTCGAGCGGTCGACGACCTGAAGGTTCTGGTGCGTACCGTCAGCGACTGGACGGACGCAGAGGACGCCCGGGCTCAGCAGATCATCACCGAGTTGCAGAAAGTCACCGGCACCGTGGTACAGCCGGAGCGCCAGGTTGAAGAACTCGACGCGGCCACCAGGGCATTCATCGCGCGTGAAGGCGCCGCCGTTGGTAGCGCGTTGGATCAAGCGGCGAAGGCACTGGCGCAAAATCCGATGGGAGTCAGTTCCCTCGACGCGGTGTTGCGTGCGACGCAACCGCTCCGCGGAATCGCCAGCCTGGCCGACCTTCCCCCGCTCCCGGATTTGCTCGA
>CAYLZR010000322.1:0-2807 GCA_964388145.1 uncultured Gemmatimonadaceae bacterium
CGTGGTCACCCGATGGGCAACCCTATGGGCAGCGCATCGTCGCCACGCGCGGCGCGGCGCGCGAGCTGAAGAAGGCGCCCGATGTTTTCTTCGGCCCGTTGGGAGGCGAGTTCGTATGGGTCCCTGCGGCCGGCGGTGATGTCACGTTGATCGCTCCCACCGCACGCCGCGACGTGGCACACTTCCGGACGGACGAGCCCAACCGCATTTACGCTTACAGCCCCGCGGAGGGCTTGGTGTCGTTCCGGTGGGACGGGACCGACGTGAAGGAGCACCTCAAGGTGCGCGGCTCTCTCGCGGCCGGGGGCATCGGGTCTCCGCATCCCAGCGAGTGGGAGCAACTGCCGCGTCGTGTGTTCCCAACGCCGAGACCCGATCCGTTCCTTGCCGCCCTGGAGGGTGGTCGTCAACCACCATCGGCCGGGCTCGTGATGATCTCACCCGCCGGAGGCCGCGCGGTCGCACAGGTGGGTAGCCACATCTACACGATCGAGATTCCCGAGGCGGGAGGACCGACGCCCACGGTGTCCGTGGCCAGTCCGAATTCCGCACCAGTGATGGTCCGAAAGATGACCACTATCGGCGGCGAGTTTCCCTCTTGGAGTGCCGACGGAACCCGCGTCTATTGGGCCATCGGCAACGCGCTCTTTACCTACGATCTCAGAAGGATAGAGACCATCGAGGACAGCACCGTCCAGGATGCCCGCGCCAAGGTGGCCGACGCGCTCAGAGTACGGGCGATAATCGACAGCCTGAAGGCCACGCGGCAGGTCGTAGACAGCCTGAAGAAAGACGAAGCCGAGGTGCCCGACTCGCTCGAGTCCAAGCTCAACGGCTTGATCGCCGACTCGGTGCAGGTCAAGGCCGATTCCCTGCTAAGCGCAGCGGCAGAGGCGCGGGCCAGGGCGTTGGCCATCACGCAGCGTGCGGACTCGGTCAGAGCCGGGCTCGATAGTGCCAAGACCGACACCACCTTGTACAAACCGCAGGAAGTCCGCATCGAGGTAACGCTTCCGAGAGACGTACCGGAAGGCAGCGTCGTGTTGCGGGGCGGGCGCGTGCTCACCATGAAGGGACACGAGATCATCGAGAACGCCGACGTGGTGGTGACCGGCAATCGCATCGTAGCGGTCGGCCCGCGCGATTCGGTGGAGATACCCGAAGGAGCGCGGATCATCGATGTCTCGGGTAAGACCGTGATGCCGGGCTTCGTTGACACCCATTACCACCCGCAATGGCTCGTTCCGGAGATCCACGTCCAGCAAACGTGGCAGTATCTCACCACACTGGCGTACGGCGTAACGACAACGCGCGACCCGCAGACCGCATCGACGGACGTGCTGAGCTATCAGGACCGAGTCGAGATCGGCGGCATGCTCGGACCGCGCATCTACTCTACGGGTCCCGGCGTATTCATCAGCGAGAACATCCAAAATGCCGACGGTGCCAAGGACGTGCTCAAGCGCTACAGCATGTACTACGACACCAAGACGCTCAAGATGTACATGAGCGGCAACCGGCAACAACGACAGTGGATCATCCAGGCTGCTAAGGAACTCGAGTTGATGCCGACCACCGAAGGTGGGCTCGATTTCAAACTAGATCTCACGCACGCCATTGACGGTTACTCGGGTATCGAGCACGCGCTACCGATTGCCCCGATTTACGACGACGTCGTACAGCTTTTCAAAGCGTCGCAAACCACCAACACTCCCACGTTGCTGGTATCGTACGGCGGCCCGTTTGGGGAGAATTACTTCTACACAAAGGAGAACGCCCACGAAAACGAGAAGCTGCGCCGATTCATGCCGCACGCGAGCGTCGATGCGCGGACGCGGCGGCGCGGTACCGGTGCCGGCGGCAGCCCGGGCCGCGGCGGATGGTTTCTGGACGAGGAGTACGTGTTCTCGAAGCACGCAGAGTTCGTCAATAAGCTGTTGAGCGACAGCGCGCGCGCCGGGGTAGGGAGTCACGGCCAGTTTCAGGGGCTGGGCTACCACTGGGAGCTATGGGCGATGGGATCCGGTGGTGCTTCGAACCACGACGTGCTACGCGCGGCCACCATCTATGGTGCGGAGGCAATCGGGTTCGGTGATGACCTCGGCACCGTGGAGGCCGGGAAGCTGGCCGACATACTGGTGCTCGACGAAGATCCGCTCGAAGACCTGCGCAACAGCGTGGCGATCAGGTACGTGATGAAGAACGGCCGGCTGTACGATGGCAACACACTGGCCGAGGAATGGCCACGCCAGCTACCGGGACCCAACCCGCATTGGCGGAACTTGGGGCCGCAGGGGGTAGCGGCGGGGATACGACGGGCGGTAGGACGGTAGAGTAATCGAATATTGAATATCGAATATCCAACAGGGAATATCGAAGTGCCCGCCACCACTTCGATATTCCTTGTTCAATGTTCAATATTCGATATTCAGTCCGCGGCTCTCCTCGCGATGACCGTCACCGATCCCTATCTTATGCCTTCATGACCGGCACCCTCGACCGCTCCAAAACGACCCGCCGAGCCGCTATGCCATCGAGGGGCAGTCCGGCGTCGCGAGATTGACGACGGCTAAAGCCGCCGCTCGGCAATCTGTCGGTAAACCGACGTTAGGAAGTTGGTCGCTTGAGCGACAGTCAGTTGGCCGAGCCGCGGGTTTACCCGTGGAACAACACGGAGCGCGACGTGACTGACACTCTCGAGCGTCTGCGCAACGCCCTCGCCGACCGTTACGTCATCCAAGAAGAAATTGGCGCAAGGTTTCCGGTGGGGTAACGGCTAGGCATGCCTCGCCGCTCCGCCCGGACTG
>CAYLZR010000323.1:0-2806 GCA_964388145.1 uncultured Gemmatimonadaceae bacterium
CCGCACCCACGCTGACTATGTGTTGTTGAAACTCGAGCCGCGGAAAGATCTGCGACGGGTCGGGATTGTCCAACTCGACCTTGCGTAGCTTGTGTGTCGACGTCAGCCCGTTGAACGAAAACTTGGCCAACCCGGCGCCGAGGGATTGACTGAGCGTGAGTCGTGTCCCAACGGTAAGGTCGTCGTCGTGCTGGCGCTCATCGACCGTCTGGTACGCCTCGGACTGATAGGACTCGATCTCTTGAGTGAAAGCGTTGACCCACGCGGCGCCCTTCCAGCTTCGGCCGCCCGAGAAGCCTTCGCCGTTGACGATCACCATCGTGTTGCGCCACTTGGGGTAACGCCAAAATCGAACGCGGGACACGGCGGGATCGAGATGGCTCTCGGGCGCGATGCCCTTCTCGGCGTCCACGTGAAGGACCGACACACCCACACGGGAACGATCGAAATCATACGTGCCGCTGGCGAACAGGTTTGTCACGCGAGAATCGGTATTGGTGCGTGTGCCGCTCCCGGCCGACTGGCTGAACGGCAGAACCGCGTCCGACGGAATGGAAAACTCGTTCGTTCTCGTGTACGAGACCGATCCGGTGTAGGTAACCCGTCCGGAGCGACCGCGGTGTGTCGCGGTGCCCTGCACACGTCCCTCCGTTCCGACTCGGCTCGACAGTTCGGTCTGTGACCGGAGCGTGTTCAGCGTTCGCGCCGTGAGGTTTACCGCGCCGCCCAGCACGTTCGTGCCGTATTCAACCGGTGGAACACCCTTGGCCACCGTGACGCCGCCGATGATGCTCGCCGGAATCAGACTCATGTCGACGCGGTTGTCCCACGGAATGTTGAGCAACGCTCCTTCGAAGAATACCCCAACCTGGCGGTCGCCCGCGTTGCGGAGGTAGATGAGGGTTTCGCCGCGTGAATTGGTTTGGATGTGAGCCGCGGGTATCAGCCGCGCGAGGTCCGCAACCACGGCCGCGTCCTGCTGCGCGATCTTGGCGATGTCTACCCGCTTGGATGTGTATGTCGTCGCCATCGGAGCATCGGCAACCGCCACAATCACGATATTGCCTAACCTGACGGTGTCCTGCTGCGCCGTCGCGGTTTGGATATCGGTCCAGGGCAATAGACACGATGCGATCATGAGCTTTGAAAAAACCGTCGATCGAATCGCAGTGCTGTTCATTCGTGAGCTGATTTCGGCCTCAGTCCTGAGGGTCGAGTGATGCCCGGCACGCGCGTCCGGACAGCCTGGCGGGGATTCCTTGCCATGCACGGTGAATTGCCGTGCGCCAAATCTAACGACCCTCTCCCGATTTTGTATGGTGCGCTAAGGGGACCTTCCCGCACCAGCCTATCGTACCGTGTTGGGTGCGAAAAGGGTCCCTCCACGTCACCGGTCGCCTCGCCAGCGGCCTGCTCGTCGAGTAGTTTCTCGGACATCACTCTCGTCGAGGTTCGCATGCGCCAGCTCAGCCTACCAGTCCTTACGGTTACGACTATCCTCGCGGTGGTGTCGCTTGGTGCGACGGCGCACGCGCGCCAAGAAACGTTGGTGTTCACAGGCGCCACTGTCATCGACGGTACGGGGGCCCAACCGCTTTCAAACGCCACCATTGTCGTGGTTGATGGAAAGATCGTACGGATCGGGACGGGAGCGGTGTCACAGGACGGGCGCCGCATCGACCTCGGTGGACGCTACGTCATGCCCGGGCTCATCGACGCACACGTGCACATCAACGACTTTGCGGCCGCGCGACGCGCGCTCATGTCGGGCGTGACCACAGCCCGCAGTATGGGAACGGGGTTCTTCGCCGACGTCGGACTTCGCGATCTGTCGAAAAAGGGGCGTATCGAAGCGCCCGAGTTGCTCGCGGCGGGATATCACGTTCGGCCGGAGCCGGCGGACGGGCTGTTCATCGACGATCCGTCATTGAGCGACCTGATGGAAACGGGCGTGAGAGACGCCGCGTCGCTACGCCGCGTGGCGCGCACGATGATCGATCGAGGCGTGGATTTCATCAAGACGAACGCAACCGCCCGGGCCGGACTGCCGAATACCGACCCACGGGAGCCGTACTACGACGAAGCGCTCTTGCGCGTGCTCGTAGAAGAAGCCGGCAACGCCGGCATTCCGGTGGCCGCCCATGCACACGGTGATACCGGCGGACGCGCCGCCGTGCTCGCCGGCGTCCGGAGCATCGAGCACGGCACGTATTTGAGTGAAGAAACACTCCGGTTGATGCAAGAGCGAAACACCTATCTCGTTCCCACGATCGCCGTCGTTCGAGATCTCACGTTGCCTGGCGGAGATTACGACAACCCCCTCCTCGAAGTGCGAGGACGGCACATGCTGCCACGTGTGCGCGAAACGGCGGGCACGGCGTACCGGATCGGCGTGTCGATCGTTGCGGCGACCGATACCGGGTACGGTCCGGGCAGCGTGTTGCGTCTGAGTCACGAGTTGATCGAGCTGGTGGACATCGGTCTCACGCCCATGGAGGCGATTCGGGCTGCGACCGCCGTAGCCGCGGAGTTGTTACGGGTCGAAGATCATACAGGGACGTTGGTTGCCGGACACGACGCCGATTTCATCGTCATGGAACGCAATCCGCTCGAGGATATCGCAGCCGTTCAGGATCTCCTGATGGTGGTCAACGACGGAGTGATCGTGCTGGATCGCACCGCGTTCTAACCGCGCCCGAGTGGCCTCGTCAGATGGTGGGAGCGTCGTCCCATCCACTGAGCCGGCCCCCTCCCTGAAGCAAGTCCTCGACGGCGTCCTGTACTTGCTTCGGTTGGAGTGGCTTTT
>CAYLZR010000324.1:0-2804 GCA_964388145.1 uncultured Gemmatimonadaceae bacterium
GTGTCGGCGAGTCTTCGATTTCCTCCTGCGAACATTGAGAGAGGAATTCGACGACAGCCGAGTGCTGCCCGCTTTCGGAGAGTTGGAGTGCTGTATTCAATTTCTCTAGTGACTTTCGCACGTCTTGATCCACGTCTTACCAGGACACTGCCACGTCAGAAAACTTGGCAACACGCGAGCTAAGATAGTCTCGCTTGGTCGACTTTTTTGCATCCCCAGGGCTCCAAGAATCCCCTCCTGCCTGGGACTGCAAAACGGCTCCTGCCTGGGACTGAAAATCGGCGTGCGCAGGTTCGCTCGACCCACGCGTTCGCTGCCACAGCCCTAAGTGGTTCTCTTCTATATAGGAGTCTGCCTTATCTACATCGCCGTCACCGTCATAATCTCCGCTTGCAATACTGTACGACAGGTACAACCAAGGACGACTCTTCTTGTTGAACTCCAATCCGTAGGGCTCTAGGCTCACCAAGAGATGCTCTGGGTCCACCGTTATCGTAAACAACACACGCTCTTTTTTGCCGATCGGGCTGCCATCGGGGTAGTTCTTCAGCGCGCCTTCTGGGACGTAGAGTGCAAGGAACGTGTCACTCTCGGCCTTCCGCTTCCCGTCATCATCGTCGCGGTCATCATCACTCTCCGGCTCCGAGTATAGAATGCGCACGAGGCTGGATTGACCCCGCGTCACCCAGAAGCTCAGCGTGTACACCTCAGGCGACGGTGCATCTTCCGAATGCTGCAAAATGTGGGATTCGACGTCGCCACCATTACTGCCGGCCGCCTTCGCGAGCATAGCAAACTCGTCGAACGGCCCATCCGCCGGGGGCGAAGGCCCCGTGGGGTCCGCACAGGCGACCAACGCCAGCAGACCCACCGCGGCGAGAATTGTTCTCTTACGCATAGCTCCCTCTTTGTATCGACATCAGACTTCTCCTCCCTCACCTTCCAACAGGCGCCGCAAACGCCTACGTGAAATTCCCAGCCGGCGTGCAGCTTCACTCCGGTTACCGTTCGCGACGGCCAGCATGGCACCGGCCGCCGCGGTGGTGATGTCATCGAGACGAGCGGGAAACGGAATCGGACCGCCTCGTGGCGCGACCGATTCCGACTCCGGTCGCAATTCCCGGGGATCCAGCTCTCCGGGCACGGACAACAGCAGTGCCCGCTCCACGGCGTTCTTCAACTCGCGGACGTTTCCCGGCCAGTGATAGTCCAGTAGCGCTCGCCGCGCCTCTGGAGACACCGCGGGTACCGGAAGGTCGTGGTGCGTGGCCAATGCCTTGAGAAGGACGTCCACGAGCAACAAGATGTCGTCGCCGCGGTCGCGGAGGGGAGGAAGCGACAGCGTAATCACACTGAGGCGGAAGTAGAGGTCTTCGCGGAAGTCACCAGCCTGAATCCGCTTCGCCAGATCTTCGTGAGTCGCCGCAATGATACGAACATCGACTTTGCGTGACTTCGTTCCCCCGACCCGGCGAATTTCCTTGTCCTCAAGGACGCGGAGAAACTTGGCCTGAAGCTCGATCGCCAAGTCGCCGATCTCGTCCAAAAACAGCGTCCCGCCGTCCGCGACCTCGAACAGCCCAGGCTTGGTCGAACTCGCATCGGTAAACGCGCCGCGTTCGTGGCCGAACAATTCCGATTCGATGAGTCGATCCGGGAGCGCGGAACAGTTGACCGCGATGAACGGCGCACCGCGTCGTGGCCCACCATCGTGAATTGCGCGGGCCAAGAGTTCCTTGCCGGTGCCGGTCTCTCCAACGATCAACGTCGTTGCGTCAGAGCGCGGCAGGATTCGCGCCGCTCGTGCGAGCGCTTTCTTTAGTGCTTCGCTCTCGCCGATGAGCGCAGCAAAAGCGTGATCCTTGGTCTCCTCGCGCTGCTTCGCCATGCGGCGCAGCGCCCTACGTCGTTGCTCGACGACCGAGGCCAGGGAATTCCGCAGAATCTCCAGATCTTCGGGAAGGGCGAAATAATCGCGCGCCCCGCACGCCACGATCTGTGTGGCGACGCGACGACTGGTGTCCGACCCAATCGCAAAAGTGGGAACGCCCGGTGGCGGTTCGTGGCTGTCGAGCCAATCGACCACATCGCGCTCGGCTCCGCCGGCCGCGAGGACGAAGGCCGCCACGTCGGGGCCGGCAGCGTCAGGGTCTCTCCCATCGAGCAGTTCGGCCTCGACGCCGAGGTCCCGGGCCAGGTCGTCCCAAACTTGGGCGAACGATTCTGAGAAGTTCACAATAATGATTCGTATCTTTTCCACTAATCCTCCGCGCACGATGCGTACCGAGCGACCCGGCGTCGTAACCGCAACGCCAGCCGTTACTTGGCTCTGCCGATCCCGATGCTTAGATGGGTCAGATTGTACCAGATGGTTCCGATTGAACCACTCACCCAGACCTCACATCGATGCCGTGACGCCGGACACAGCCACCGGGATTCCGTCCTGGAACCTGAGCACAATTGGGACGGTTTGAACCAGGCATAGTCAACATGGATCGTTTTGAACCATGCTGTAACAAAACGTAAGTTGTTTTACAGCAGTCATTTATGGGAATGGCACGGTTCGGCCCCAGAATTGCCCGGCTAAAGGGCGAAGGCTCATTGCAGCATGGCTTTTTCGGGAGGGGGGATCCTGTGAAACACCAAACTACGACCGGGCGGGATTCGAAGCATGCCTGGGAAGGCTCGTGTTCCCCTACCATCGCGCGGCAACGGACCTGGGCGCGGCGGCCCGAAACGGCCCAAAAAACGCACGTCTTCACGGCGCCACCGAGAGCCGCTCGTCAACGATTATCGGAATCGAT
>CAYLZR010000325.1:0-2800 GCA_964388145.1 uncultured Gemmatimonadaceae bacterium
GGTCATCACACCAATACACTCTTGCAGGGAAGTGTCAGGCCGGCAAGTCGCGACCGGCGAGGTCATGACCTCCCGTACCGTCGTTGCAGCCGAATCGCGCGGTTCGGCAACCACCCGCCGCATTACGTCGCGCTCCGTGACGATTCCTACCATGCTGCCCTCAGCGATAACGACGACGCCACCGATTTTACGTTCGTTCATCAATCTGGCGGCCGCTTGAACGGACTCGGATGGGTCAATCGAGACGACGTCCTTTCCCTTATTGCGGAGGATATCCTGCACGGTGGTCATAGTGCTGCTCCTGCGACATGGGTTTACATCGTACTGCGCAGGCTTTGAAAGCGCCAGGCGCCGCTGATCACGCTGAACCTTTGGAGGATACAGATCCCCCAACCCCGCCCCACGACCTCTGGCTGCCTTCCTTACTGCCTCCACTGCCTTCCACTGCCTCCCCTGCCTTCCCCTGCTCCTACGCCTCGTACATCATCTTCCCGCCAACGACGGTCCGGGCGATAGCGATGTCCTTGAGGGTGGACGGATCCACGTCGTGCGGGTCCTCGGCCAGCATCACGAAGTCGGCGAGCTTGCCGGCGGTGATCGAGCCCTTGAGGTTTTCCTCGAACGAGGCATACGCACCGTTCATCGTGCAGATCCTGAGGGCCTGGTCGACGGTGATGCGCTGGTTGAGACCCCACTCGTGTCCTCGAAAATCGGTGCGGGTCACCATGCTTTGCAGCGCCATGAGCGGCTCGTAAGGACCGGGCATGTAATCCGACGCCGGCGCGACGGGAATGCCGTAATCCAAGAACGACTTGTGTGCAAACATCCAGCGCACCTTGTCCTCGCCGTACTCGGCCCACTTGTCGCCGTGATAGTAGACATATGTGTAGAACGGCGTCGGAATCGCTCCCACGGCTTTGATTCTCCGGAGGAGATCGGGGTTCACCAACGTGCAGTGCTCAATGCGATGCCGAGCATCTGGCCGCGGCCACCGTTGCTGTACGCGCTCGTAAGCATTGAGGACGAGATCGATCGTCACGTCGCCGTTGGCGTGAATCCCTATCTGCCAGCCGTTGCGATGTGCGTCCTCCACCGCCTCGTGAATCTCCTCCTGGGTCATCGTGGCAATGCCGTAATCGTCCGGCCGCCCGACGTACGGCGTGCTCATGCGCATGGTGCGTTCGGATGCCGAACCGTCCGCGCCGTACTTGACCCCACCGATCCGCAGCCACTCGTCGCCGAACCCGCTGCGTACTTCTGAGTCGCGAAGCGAGTTGTAGAGGCCACGCCGGGGGAACAAGTACATTCGGAACCGCATCTCGCCCGCGCGATACGCGTCCTGGAGGGCCATGAGCGATGAGCTGCCGCCGCCGGTTTGATGCACCGACGTGAGCCCGGCTTTGGTCATCTGCTCCGAGATGAACTTGATCCCCGCCTGATTCGTCTCTCGCGTTACGGGCTCGCGCATCCCCACGCCGTTGAAAACACCGCGCGCCCGCTCGGCCACCTTGCCGGCTAACTGGCCGTTCTCGCGATAGAACTTCCCGCCGCGAGGATCCGGTGTTTCTACCGTCACCCCGGCCAGCTCAAAGGCTTTGCTGTTATAGACGCCGGTGTGTCCACCGCGATGGCCCACGCTCGCCGGATGATTCGGAACCGCTGCATCCAAGTCACGGCGCGTCACCGGGCGATCGAGCTTCGTGTCGTCATACATGTATCCGGTGACCCAATACCCTGGAGGCGTTTCGGCGGCCTTCTTGCGCAGGGCGGCCTTTACCTGTTCGACGGTGCTGAGGTTCACGCTCACACCAGTCAACTCGCGCACTCCGCTAGGGTGGCAGTGCGCGTCGATGAACCCCGGGAGGACGGTCAGGCCCCCGGCGTCGATCACTTGGGTGTCCGGCGTGATGAGGTTTCTGATATCTCCGCTACTGCCGACTGCTACGAACCGACCGTGTTTGACGGCAAATGCCTCCGCACGCGGAAGCGCGTCGTCGATGGTGTAAACACGGCCGTTGAGAACCACGAGATCACGCAGCGGCTCCTGTTGAATCCGACCCCACGGCGTCGCACTCGCGTCGCTAGTCCAACGACCTTTGTCCACCGCAAGCGCTGCGCCCATTGCCGCGCTGGTTTCCAAGAACTCCCGGCGAGTGTACGGCATGATTTCCTCCTGGGCTGTATTTCGAGCCAATGATGGCCCTTTACGCCGCTACGGATTCAAACGAAGAACGTCTCTTGCCATCTCTGCAAGACGGTCCGCAAGACCATGCAGTTCTTGCGTTCGCTTCTTTGAGATACCCGTGAAAATGGTTCTGGCAAGGGCGTACGCGCCCCCCACGATGCTTGCGGCTGCGATGACGGCAGCCAGCGGAAAACCACCAATCACCAGGAGTGTCGTGAACGCAGCCGTGCCGCCGCCCCCACCGACTCCGCCCATGATTCCCCCGAACAAGCCGCCGGCCACTGAGCCGAGCTTCTCTTCTACGCGTATGCGTGTCTGGCCCGCTCGAGCCGTCACCACGACATGCACATCCCGACCTTCGCCCAGGGGCGTTTTCGTGGTTTGCCAGGTGAGTGATTTACCAAACGTATTAATGGTTCCGACATTTCGCAGCGTAATGCGAATCTCCTCGACCAGCAACGGAAAGTCTTGCTCGGGCAATTCGGCATCTACAACATGTTCGAACGCTATTGTCGTGGGTGCACCGAGAAACCCCGAGGCGGGGGGCTGCAAGGGTGGACGCTCGAGTGCACTCGCCGCTTCTCGAACCTGCCTCGCTGGAATGCCGACTTCTGC
>CAYLZR010000326.1:0-2788 GCA_964388145.1 uncultured Gemmatimonadaceae bacterium
GCAAGGTTTCCGGTGGGGTAACGGCTAGGCATGCCTCGCCGCTCCGCCCGGACTGAAACTCGAATATCCGACAGGGAATATCGACGGGCCCACCACCACTTCAATATTCCTTGTTCAATATTCAATATTTGGCAGGAAATGACGTGAGACCCGTCTTTCAAGACGAGTCGCGGCGCGTGCACGCGCCGCGGCCGAGCCCGCGTTTTAACGCACCGGGAAACGCGACGTAACCCGGGCATTAACAAGGAGTCGTCGAACAATGAATCGAAGCAGAAAGGCGATCGCTCACCGCAACTCGCAACTCGGCCTAGCGTTGGCCGGTCTCGTAGTTGCCTCGCTCGTGACCGTGCCATCCGCCGACGCGCAAACGCCAGCGCGTCCCGGACCAGACCAGCAAGTCGTTTTGGTAACCGGTTCCACCGGGGGACTCGGTCGCGAGGTCGCTCGCCGGCTGGCGTCTCGCGGTGCCCACGTCATCGTCCACGGCCGCAACCGTGAGCGGGGGATGGAGCTGGTCGCGGAGATCGAGCGTGAGGGGAAGGGCAGTGCGCGCTTTTACGCCGCGGATCTTGCCTCGTTCGACCAGGTGCGCGATTTCGGCGAAGCGATCCTGCGCGACTACGACCGGCTCGACGTGCTCGTCAACAACGCCGGCTTCGGCTCGGCTCCCAACGAGCGCTGGTTGAGTGAGGACGGCCACGAGTACCGCTTCCAGGTCAACTATCTGTCCGGGTTTTTGCTCACACATATCCTGATGCCACGGCTCTTGGCCAGCACGCCGTCCCGCATCGTCAACGTCTCTTCTCTCGCACAGCGCCCCATCGATTTCGACGACGTGATGATCGAGCACAACTTCAGCGGTGGACGCGCCTACGCTCAGAGCAAGCTGGCGCAAGTCATGTTTACCTTCGATCTCCATGAAGAACTCGAGGGTACCGGCGTCATGGTCAATTCCCTGCATCCAGCCACGTACATGCCCACGGGCATGGTGGCCAGGTTGGGCGTCCAGCCCCGAGCCACCATCGGCGAAGGTGCAGACGCGGTCATGCAACTGATCGTCTCAACGGAAATCGAAGGAGGGCAGTTCTTCCGTGGTCTGCAGCGAGGGCGCGCGAACGCTCAGGCCTACGACCGGGAAGCTCGAGCCATGCTCAAGAGGTTGAGTGAAGAGCTGACCGGGGTTAAACGGTGATCCGATGAGCTGATGAGGAAATGCTGCCACGGATGGTTTCAAGGAAGCGCTGCCGCGGATTGATAATTCGGACGCAGATTTTCCGTCGTTCGGTGCGGTTCAAGGAGCTGATCCGCGTCCTAACGATCAATCCGCGGCAGTGTTACCGATTATCTGCGGCAGCTATTTCCATCCGCCCGACCGCCCGTCTGCCCGTCCGTCCGCCCGCCCGCCCGCCCGCCCGCACCACGCGCAGGGCAAGCAGGAGCGTCGCGATCAGTAGAAACGCGGCGCCCGCCATCACGGGGATCGACACGAACCCGTGAACCACGAGAACACGGGCCGTGCACGGAACTCCCGTCGTGCACGCCACCACTTCGAGGCTCGGCTGGAACTGCAACGCGACGTGGTACGCCGAGATCACCGCACCGACGATCGGGAGCGGTAGCGCAAAGCGCCACACGTTGGAGTCGCCGCGGAAGAAACCCACGCCCAGCACGAGCACGAGCGGGTACATCGCGATCCGCTGGTACCAGCACCACATGCATGGCGGCAGCTTCAACACCCCGGAGAAGTAGAGACTCCCGGACATGGCTATCAAGGCGACGACCCAAGCCCAGCCGATGACATGCCGCTCGTTGCCGCCGAGTGCTTCGCTAATCCACGCTCGACCGCGCGGCAGGGCGAGGGCGATTCCAAGGGCGACGGCAGCCGCCATCGCAACCAGCGTGAGGGTGCCCAGGGACATGGTGATTGCGTAGCGGAACATGGACAAAGGATACACTGCCGCGGATCGTTCGCTTGGACACCGATTCGTTCTGCTCGCCGCGATGGATGAACGGATCCGCGTCCCAATAATTATCTTCGGCAGCGTTTCCATGTCTGTGTATAATGCACAGATAATTACGCAAAATTGGCCTAATTAGCCAATTTATTGACAAATCTGCATGCACCATGCATTATTCGTGTATGGCCACGAAGACTATCTCACTCACCATCAAGGCCTACCAGCGGCTGCGTCGCGCCAAGCGCCATGCCGGTGAGTCGTTCTCCGACGTGGTGATGCGCGCGGTGTGGGACGAGGAGCCGATCACGGCAGGGGCGTTCTTGAAACAGGTGCGCGAGCGTGGGCCCCTCTACGCGCCCGCGGAGCTGGATCGGCTCGAGGGGTTGAAGGCCTCGGACTCGCCGCCAGAGGACAAGTGGTCAGCGGGCTGATACTCGAGACCACGTTTCTCATCGATCTCGAGAGAGAACTGCATTGTAGCGAGCAGGGACCCGCACAGGCGTTCCTCGAAGAACACGCAAGCGAACCCCTCTTCATTACTCACACGATCGTGGGTGAACTCGCCGCCGGTGTAGCCGTGGACGGCCGAACAAGATGGGAGGCTTTCGTCGCGCCGTTTCGGACGCTCCCGTGTAATGCCGATGTGTGTTGGGAGTATGGACAGCTGTATCGGTACCTTCGGACGAACGGCATGTTGATCGGCGCCAACGACCTGTGGATTGCGGCCACAGCCGTCGCCTTCGGAAAGCCCCTCGTCACGAGGAACGACCGGCACTTCCGCCGGGTGCCGAGACTTGGCGTTATGAGTTATCTGGCGGGATAAGGAAACA
>CAYLZR010000327.1:0-2781 GCA_964388145.1 uncultured Gemmatimonadaceae bacterium
ATCGACACTCTCCCGATTCAGACATTGTCGGGGTCCTCTCCGGCAATGACCGAGACGATCCGGAACCGTGACTCCGCCCTACCGCCGAGCCGACGTGCCTCTTGTGACTGATCCAGCCACGTCACCATCCGCTGCACTCCGTGATGAACCGCACTTGGGTTACGGCACCCGGCGATCAGGATCAGCTGAGTCTTCATCACATCGTCGGCCACGTACACCCCGAAGGGAGTCGTGACGATGGTTGCGTCGGGATGGCCTAGGAGGCGCATGGCTTGGTTCTCGGTGACACCCTTGTGGCAGGCGATGAGATGGACGGGCCCGGCCTCGGCGTCGGCGGCGACCATTGCCTCGTACAGTTGGCGGACGCGCAGGAATGGCTGGCCCACCATCTCCCGTGCGGCTGCCACACCCATGGCTGCGGGCACTGCGTCGCACCGGAAGTAGATGCCGGCGCCCTCGGTGAGTCCTCGCACCACGACCCCATGGTCCCCGTGCGGCTCTCCCTCCTGGGCAGTGAGCGCTCCACGAAGCTCGTCGATCATGGCGGCGCGTCGTCCGGCGAGGTCGAGGAGGTCCCAGTTGAGCGAGGCACCATAGGCATTCGCCCCGGTAGCAGCTTCGCGGCTGCCGAGCGGCACGAGGTAGTCGAGAGCGGCTCGCAGCGAGACCTGGGTCTCAATCCACAGCTGCTCGCGGGTGCCGGCCAGACGCCGCCAGCGAGCCTGGCGTTCCACGAAGTCACGGAAGCGCTCATCGCGGCCCCGGGCAGCTTTCGCCTTCGGCAACGGAGCGAGCGGGAGCTCAATCATCCTGACCAGTGCTGGTGCGGCATCCACGGCAGCCGCCATCTCGTCGTGGCAAATCCCCTGGCTTCCGTTCGGCGCAGCCCAACCAGCCTCACCGTTGTAGAGCACCAGCACGACATCGGCCTTCTTGATCTGCGCCAGTGACTCCGCCCAAGCATCGTTGCTTGCGTCGTCGGCGGCGGCGTCCTCGTGGATCCACACCTCGAAGAGCTGCTCCTTGAACAGGGTGACCTCCTCGAGCTTCGCTTTCAGCTCGGTGCGGAGGGTTTCCAGCTTGGCTTGCTCTCCATCGTCGAAGGTCACGTAACTCGTCGATCGACTCGAGATCATGATCCGAACGGATCGGGGCCTGGCCACAGTCACCTCCAGAAGGACCGCGCAACCTACCACCCTGCGCGGGGTCGCAGCCACCGGCGTGGTCTGACGCAGGTGCCGAAGACGACCTTCACGGGGTAGCGCAAGGAGAGCTCACCATCACAGCCCACTCTTTGGGCCATATTCCGGTGCGAGTCTTCACCTCAAATAAACCGAGGCGGAGCACGCTTGAAGAGACCCCGCCGTGATTGACTTCAGGAGCCGGGTGCGGCGCTGTCTCAGCTCCGCCTGTAGGGATCGCTGGGCCGCACCTGGGCCGCAAGCGGAGAGAAATGGTGCAAAAAGATGCGAGATGATGCGAAGGTAAAAGCCCAGGTCAGAATACCTTTCGACGCATCTGTCCTGGTAGCCGAAATGGGTCAAAACGGTTTAGGAAACCGGTGCTCTATCCCCTGAGCTACGAGGGCGGGATGGGTTGGAAACGCGGTTGACAACTCTCTTGTGGGCGGTGTGTGGGCGTCGGGGGTGAGGGTAATCGGGGGTGTTGGGCGTGTGATGCCGTCTGAACGCACGTTCTGGTCGTTTCTGCCTGTCGGAGGACCGTCTACCGGGTCTCGTTTGGTGCTGTCGGGCGGCTTGGGCTGGTCAGCCGGTTTGTTGGAGGAGTGTTGGGTCGACGGTGGCCCGACTGGTGAAGACAGTTTCGGTTTGGGCGTTTCGGTATGCCTGCCAGGCGAGCATGCTCAGGGTGTTCTTTTCGAACCCGTAGTGGTGGAGTCGTTCTCTGGGGTGGTGGTCGTCGATGTATCGGTTGGCGGATTCTGCTGAGGCGCGTAGTGGTTTTTGGATTTGGGTGAACAGCGGGTCGGTTTCGGGGAAGGCTCTGAGGTGTTCGGGCCGGTTGTAGCCGGAGAGTTTGTCTTCGGCGGTCTGGTCGAGTCTGATTCTGACATATCCGTCGGTTGTCTGGTCGTCGATGATCACGTCGTATTCGGCGGAGAGTCGGATGGTCCCGGTCTTGTTGTTGACCCTTCTGTTGATCCGTCTCCGCTGTAGGGGTTGGAGGTGTGGGTTGCCGTCGACGTCGTGGATCCTGATGTGGGGCGCGCCGCCGACCAGGTGGATTTCGACCTTTTTTGGTGGGCCGTGTTTCGGGTGGTGGGTTTCGTATCCGTGGTAACGGTCAGATGGTTTGCCCCGTGTCTTGTGGACTCCGACCAGACCAACATGTCCTGCTTTGAGGAGACGGTCTAGGTGGACTCCGCGGAGGGCCCGGTCGTAGGCGTATCCGACCAGTCCGGGGAGGTGTTGGGCGGCGTCGAGGTATTGGTCGACGACAAGGTGTCCTTCGCTACGCCCTTGGGGGGTGACCGGGTCGATGGCGAGGATTACCTGGAGGTTGCGTTGGGCGCCGCGGAGGTGGGTGAAGG
Organism: uncultured Gemmatimonadaceae bacterium; assembly: GCA_964388145.1. Taxonomy (GTDB): domain Bacteria; phylum Gemmatimonadota; class Gemmatimonadetes; order Gemmatimonadales; family GWC2-71-9; genus B3T1B10. The sequence goes on from CAYLZR010000327.1 coordinate 2,552, forward strand.
CGTAGGGGAGACCGGGGACGATGGTTCCGCCGCCGGTGGTGTGTAAGCCGATGTCGGGGTCGTAGCGGTGGCGTCTGATCTCCCCGGTGTTCTTGTCGATGGTGGTGGCGTTCTTGGGGAGGGTCTTGCTGCGGGCGGTCATCACTGTCACGTCCCCATAGGCGACCCGTTCGGTGGTGGGGCGAGTGAGAGAGCCGGGGGAGTGTTCGGATCCCAGGTTCAGCGAGGCG
>CAYLZR010000328.1:0-2775 GCA_964388145.1 uncultured Gemmatimonadaceae bacterium
TGGCGGTGTCCTTGCTGCTTGGGATGCGACTGCCCCTGGATCTCTGGCCACAACACCCAGAGCGCGCCGGGTTCTCACTCCCGTTTGCGATCGTGTTTGCGACCGTGATGGGTGGGGTGATCGTGCTGGCTCGGTTCAGTGAGGTACCGGTGCTTGACGGGACGGACCGCGGGTTGCTCGTAGCGATCGTGGCGGGTGGAACCGCGTGGGCGCTCGCAGGAGGGCGCATTCAGCAACGCGTCTACATCCGATGGTACGGAATTGCGGCTGCCGTTGCGACGCTGCCACTCATTGCGCGAATGGTAGCTGTGGCACTGCATCCGATGGGGTGGCCCACCATCCATTGGATGACCTTTATTCAGGTGGCTGGGTTCTTTTTTGTGGTAGGATCGGCCGCTGCGTTGGTGACGCAGGAGCTGGCGTTCCGGCGTATCCTGATCGGCCAGGCCGGGGATGCCGGGTTGGCGGTGGTACTGATCTCGGCCGTTGCCTTTGGTGTGTGGCATGCCACGGTGCCGGATCCGGTGGGTGGCCTACTCACGGTCGTGCTGAACGGCACACTTCATGGCGTGGTACTGGGTTCACTCTATAGTTTGTCACGCTCGTTGTTGGTGCCCGCCGTGTATCACGGGGCGTCGATGGCCGGAATGCGCGCATTCGATCTTGGCTCCGAGGGAGCGATCCCGAACGGAAGCCCGATCATCGTCGGTATGGTAATGACGGGCGTGGTTGCCGCGATATTGGCGTATCAGGTCATGCGGAGGTCCGGCTTCATGGGTCTTCTCACCCGATGACAGGTGCCCGATGCTCCTAGCGATTGATATCGGCAATTCGGAGATCACCCTAGGGCTCTTCTCCGGCGACCGGCCCTCGACCAGCGACGGGCCGTCGGTGCAGTGGCGCATGACTACCGTCACCGCGCGCACGCCCGACGAGTGGATGAGCACCCTGACAGCATATCTGGTGCAAGCCGGGCATTCTCCGAACGAGATTCGTGCGGCCGTCTGTGCGTCGGTGGCGCCGGCAGTCACACAAGGACTCGTGGAGGGTGTGGAAAAAACCGTGGGCGTTGCGCCCGTGTCCATTGGACCCGCGTCGAAACTGCCCATCGTGTTGGATGTGGACGAACCTATGACGGTCGGGGCGGATCGGGTAGTGAACACGCTGGCAGCGTCGCAGTTGTACAAAAAGGATACCATTGTGGTCGACTTCGGCACCGCAACCACATTTGATTGCATCACCGCCGACGCCCACTTCATCGGCGGCGTCATTGCACCGGGTCTCCAGACGGCGGTGGACGAACTGACGAGAAGGACCGCCAAGTTGCCCGCCACCGAGCTCACTGCGCCGGCTACCGCCATCGGCAAGCGCACCGAAGATTGTGTCCGGGCGGGCGTGCTGTTGGGCCACGTGGACATGACGGACGGACTGGTGCGGCGCATCAAAGCGGAATGGCCCAACACCTCCGTCCCCTTCGTGGTAGCGACTGGTGGTTTGGCTTCTCGAGTGGTGGAGCTGTCGCAAGAGATAGAACAGATTGAACCCAGCCTCACCTTGATCGGTCTTCGCATCGCGGCCGCTCATCTGGATCTGCACTGGTAACGCAGAGCCATCTGAGGTGGTCTGTCAAGGTTCATGCTATAACCACGCGGAGGTAGCAGAGGTCGTGCATTATTCACCGCAGAGCACGCAGAGAACGCAGAGGTTGTTTTGGGAGGTCATTCACCAATCATCTCTGCGCCCTCGGCGGTCTCTGCGGTGATTGTTTTCCTCGCACGGCCGCCCATTGATGCACCGCAGACCGCGGACCAACTAGGAGCCGTTGAACTGGGGCCGATACGGCGCTAACTTGCGGCGGCTTGGAGCACATTGGAGACACCACTCATGACATCTGTGGCAGAGACTTCGTCGGCACATCCCGATTGGCGGGTCGTCGTGCGCGCTGGAGCGCAGGTTGGCGTGGTGACGGCCGTGGGAGTTGTGGTTTTCGCCCTCATGTCGCGTCGCATGGTCGGCACGAGCGAGACGATCGTCCAGTCGATCATGGTTGTGGTCGGAGCCGCGGTCTTTGCGTACCTGCCGTCCATGTTGCTGCGCCCGCGCGACGCGGACAGCATCGCGTGGGCCGCGCTGGTCGGTCTGTTGGGTGCACTGGTATTCACCGTCATCGATACCGTGATTTTTCGCCCCATGAACCTCTACCATTGGACGTGGGATGCGATCGGTGGTGGTAGTGGTTTTTGGTATATCCCGGTGTGGTGGATGGGGTCGGCTTTCTTGGCTTGGCTCGGAGCCTGGGTGGTTGCGACGAGTTCCCAACAAACCGACGGGTCAGTACCGACCATCGCGGGGCAGACTGTCGGGATCGGGATCGTGCTCGGTGCCATCATGATGGCGACAGGGTTGGTGCCGTTTCACAGCGCCGGCTTCGCACTCGCCTTCACGATTGGGTTGGTGTTACATGTTCCGCTGGCCGGAATGATGCATAAAGGGTGATCCTCGGGACCCGGCGATTGATTCGCTCGATCGGTTGGCTGCTCACACCGCTCGCGGCGTTTGCAGTTTCTTTTTTTGGTGCATGGATCGGCGCGCGCGCCGGGCGGTTGGTGGAGTCGCCGAAATGGGCGCTGGCCTTCTTGGTCATTGGTGCAGCTCTTGGGGCGTTTGCCGGGGCAGGAACCTGGGTGTGGGGACTCCGACGCGCGTGGCACAGTGCACTGCGGGTCAAGCGAGAGCGGCTGATGCGCGATCGGGCACTCAGACGCGAGCAGGACG
>CAYLZR010000329.1:0-2773 GCA_964388145.1 uncultured Gemmatimonadaceae bacterium
GGAAGCGTCTGCGCGGAGCGCTCGTGTCGGGCCAGATGTCGCTCGCCGTCGTGCTGTTGGTCGGCGCCGGTCTTCTCATCAAGAACTTTGTCGGACTCCAGCAGCTCGAACTCGGTATGGACCCGGAGAACGTCGCGACGTTCGAGGTCAACCTTCCATCTGCCCGGTACTCCGATGCCGAGCAACGAATTCGTTTTCATCAATCGTTTCAGGATCGCATTCGGACGGTCTCCGGCGTCCGGGCGGCGGGAGCTATTTCAAAACTTCCCGTGTCCGGTGAATACCACATTTGGGGTTACCGGTTCGACACGCCCGACGGAATGTCCGATTGGGAATCGATCCAAGTGAGAGTCGTCGAGGGTGACTATTTCGACGTGCTGGGAATACGCCTAATCAAAGGCCGCGGGTTCGAGTCCGGCGATCGCCTCGATACGCCACTCGTGGCGTTGTTGAACCGGGCAGCGGCGGAATTTGCTTTTCCCGATCGAGAGGCCGTTGGAAAAGAAGTCAGCATCAACGGCACGCCTTGGACTGTCGTGGGAGTGGTAGAAGATGTCGCGCACGATCACCGTGGATCGTTCGCCCGCAAAGTCTACCTGCCGCATTCGCAATACGGCAACAATCGCAACTGGTCGCTCGTCCAGGTCGTACGGACCGAATCACCGCGACCAGATCTGTGGGACCTGGCGAAAGTCGAACTGGCCGCAATCGACCCGGATTTGGTACTGCACAATCCTGAACTCATGACCAGCGTGATGGCGCGTGAGATCGCGCGAGATCGGTTTGCCCTGACGCTCATGGGTGTCTTCGCCGCCGTCGCGTTGACCCTCGCTGCTATCGGCGTGTACGGTGTCTTGTCCTACCTCGTAACCCAGCGCACGTCCGAAATCGGCATTCGAATGGCGCTCGGCGCTCGTGCGTCGCAGGTGCGCTCGATCGTGCTCGGGCAGGCTGCCGCGTTGACCGGAATCGGTATCGGCGTAGGACTCGTTGGCGCGTTTGGGTTGAGCCGGCTGCTAGACTCGATGCTCTTTGGCGTGAGCGTCACCGATCCGGTGATCTTCGGATCGGTTGCCGTAGGATTGGGAGTCATTGCGATCGTCGCGGGATATGTCCCCGCGCGACGGGCGACACGGGTAGATCCGATGCACGCGTTGAGGAACGACTGTTAGCTATTAGCTGTTAGCTGTTAGCTAAAGGCTAATAGCTAATAGCTAACGGAAGGCCCTCTCACTTCTCACCTCTCACTTCTCGATTCAGAACTGCACCCGCAGCCCCAACTGCTGCCTGCCGTCCCAAGTCCGGTTCAGATTTGGCCGGACCCTTGCGTCCGCCCTTTGCATTGCCGGGTTCCCGCTTTGGTTCGACGAAGCTAGCCACCGGGTTATTCCATACGCAGCGGAGATCGCCCCAACGGCCATGTTGACCCATCCTAAGGCACGTGCGTTCTCAGTCTTGTCCAGATTGATAGCGCCCAACGTGATTCCGGCCGCCCCGGCTGCTATGCCAAAGGGGACTGCCCACCTTGGGGTTCTGCCCGTCGAGAACAGCCCAGAGTTGAGTCCAATGGATGTGAGTGAGGCGGCACCGGAAATGACCGAGGCGGCTGCATATCCGGTCGTGACACAGTTGTCCCGGTCGCAACCGGGCGGTCGCAATGGGGGTATGCCTGGGTAACCTGGTTGCACGGCTTGGGCCTCCGTCACCGTCATGCCGTTCTCCTCCAGCCAAGCGGCGAGTACTGGCCCGATTACCGTGTCGCGAGCCAACTCGACGACGCGACCGTTGTTGAACCTTTCCCGAACCACATCCACGATGTCGCTACGGCCGGATTCGGCAATCAAGTATGCCATGGCGCACAGCGTGCCGTGCTCGTCTTCGAAGTACGGAACCCTTTGGTTGGAAAAGTCATGATTGTGGGGAAAGATCTGATTCAGCCGGTAATCCCGCAGACGATCGAGTGCTTGGGCGCGTCGTTCTTGCTGCGCCGGTGTGAGGTTTGACACGTCAGCCGAGCGCAGACGGATCTCCACTCGCTGGAGGTGCGCGGCGATCCGGGCTCTGTCCGCCCGAACCACGGCGTTTTCGTCCGCCAGAGGATCAACTGCGTGGTCCGAGCCGGCGTAGGCCCAGAGCCCGTTGCCCCTAGTACAAGAAACAGACCAAGAGATTTCATAGGGTCCACCTTTGTTAATGGTTAGCTATCAGACCCTTACGAAGCGGCGATCGTTCCCGATACAGGCTCGCCTGATGGAGCTTCTAACCCGACGATGAGGGAAGAATGACGAGCCTAGCCTAGCGGGTCCCGCTCCTACGACTCAACTTTCTGGACCGCGATCATTCAAAGTTGAATTGGGAGAGACTATGTCACCCAGAATCCAGTTCGTCTTCACGCCGCGTCGGTGGGCAAGGGCCGTCATGCTCACCGCCGTAGCCACGACATTCCCGGCAAGCGCGTCGGGTCAGACCGCCGAGCTCAGCAAATACGAGGCCCTGGCCAGAGAAATCTTCCGCGAGCTGATCGAGATCAACACGACGCACAGTGTCGGCAACACGACAACTGCCGCCGAGGCCATGGCCGCGCGGCTCATTGCCGCCGGCTTTCCCGAATCGGATGTACACGTACTCGGCCCTCGGGCCGACCGCGGTAATCTCGTGGCACGGTATCGAGGAAGTGCTGCTCGTGAACCAATCCTCGTGATGGCGCATCTCGACGTCGTGGAGGCCGACTCCGCCGACTGGAACCTGGATCCGTTCACATTCATCGAGCAGG
>CAYLZR010000330.1:0-2772 GCA_964388145.1 uncultured Gemmatimonadaceae bacterium
GCAGGTGTCACGGCAAGTCTGGATGCAATCAGACCCGATTATGAGTCTCGGCACGGTCAGGATATTCGGGGTTTTCAGACGCCGGCGAGTGCTGCCTTTACGGTGGTCCGATGGCTCCACCAGGCAAGCGCTGCGGGTAGCACGAGCAGCATGATTCCAACGAATCCGGTCGCGACGAGTGTTCCTTGGCCGGAGCGAAGCAGGAGGACGGACTCAGAGCCCAAGGTCATGACATAGATGGCGACCATCGTGCTGACCAGCCCGAACCTAAGCGTGCCCCATGCCAAGATCCACATGGTCACAGCGCGGCCCCGCAAAGCCGGCTCCGGGTACGTTGCGATCTCTGAGCAGCTTGACTTCCCGAGTGCAAGGATGGATTGTCGTCCTGCCGGAAATGAGGTGATAGTACGTGAACTCAGCATCACGCATTTGTCCGTCCTGCAAAACCCCTTTGCCGCCAGAAGCCGCCTTCTGTCTGAAATGCGGCATGCAAATCTCTGGGTCGGGTGTTGACATCCCATCCGATCCTCTCCGCGCGGATCTGGAACGAGCGATAGGCTCCCAATATCAGTTAGTTCGGTTGCTGGGTCGCGGCGGTATGGGAGCGGTCTATCTCGCCCGCGAACCCGCCCTCGACCGAGCGGTGGCGATCAAGGTGCTCCCGCCTGAGGCGAGTGATTCGAGTAGCCGCGAGCGCTTCAGACGCGAAGCCCGCACTGCCGCCAAGCTTACCCATCCAAACATCGTTCCATTGCACACGTTTGGCGAAGCGGATGGAATGATGTTTTTCGTCATGGGATACGTACAGGGCGAGTCGCTGGCCGACCGGCTACGTCGAGAGGGTCAACTCTCGCCCGACGAGGCTCGTCGTCTGTTGGCGCAAATCGCCGACGCGCTCGACTATGCCCATCGCCAGGGCGTCGTGCATCGCGACGTCAAACCCGACAACATCCTGCTCGACGACTCCTCGGGCAAACCCATGCTGACGGACTTCGGTGTGGCTAAGGCATCGGTGGGAGGGGAGACGCTCACCGCCGTCGGAACCGCGCTGGGCACGCCCCACTACATGTCTCCCGAGCAGGCGTCCGGGGAACGAGACTTGGATGGGCGCAGCGACCTCTATTCGCTCGGCGTCATGGGCTACCAGATGCTGACCGGACAACTCCCCTTCGAGGGGGAGAGCTTCCGCGAGATCATCGTGCAACATATGACCAAGGAACCGACGCCGATCAAGAGCGTTGCCCCCGGCGTGCCCGACGACGTCGCCCTGACACTGGACCGCTGCCTTGCAAAGGACCCCGAAGCTCGCTGGCCCGACGCGGCCACCTTCAAGAACCAGCTCGCGCTGGACCCCCTGGCCGACGACGAGCTGCCGTTTCACTTAGCGCGCCTCGAAGGAGCTCCTGTTCACGCAGTGCTGTTTGCCTTGGGGGCTTCGGCAGTGATATGGCGGAGTGAGTTGCCCAAGGTCCTTTCTGAAGGGGCGCCCCTTTGGGAACTAGCGATCGCAGGGTTTGGTGCGGCCTTGGTCTTATTGTTGGCTTGGTTAGGCCCCCTTGCAGCCATGGCGCGAAGCAAGGGGCATGGCTGGCCTGAGATCGCTCAGGCACTCCGGCGACCGCCAAAATGGTGGCCCTTTCTTTGGCCGTCACGTTGGCGACGCCCATCCGACCTGTGGGATCGCCTCCCATTGGTGCTCAAGAGGGCTCGCACCTTGAACACAGTCGGCGCTGCTCTGATGGTGCCCGTGATTGCGATGGAGATAGTGTGGGTTGGGAATGCTCGGCTGCGGGAAATCATGCCGATGCCATTGGACCTGGTTGGAATTGGCATTGTCTTGTTGCCGGTCATTGTCGCGATTGTTCTTGCTGATCGCTGGGGAAAGCGGATGGGCTATGATTCGATGGCCGAGAGCGGTATGGTCGCGCTCAACAAGTCGACCGGCAACATCACGTTCTGGAAAAATCCCCGTTATAGCAGGATCTTACTCCCGCCGAGCGAAGAGCGAGCAGACAGCGCCCGATCGGAGCCGCAGACGCCCCAGGCGTATCTTCGGGCCGTTCTCGACGCCGTGCAGGAGCTGGACGAAGCTGCGCGCGAGATCGCAAGAGATGCCGGCGACGCCGGCCGCCAGCTCATGGACTCCATTCAGGCCGTCGAGCGAGAGATCCAACGACTCGCCCGCGATGCCGATCCGTCGGAGATCGCCAAACTCGAGCAAAAGCTCCAAGCGCTGGGTGATCCGGTGGCCGGCGAGCCGGACGAGGAGCGGGAGCTACGCGCGCTGACGCAAACCCAACTGGAATTGACGCGACGTCTCGCCGGGCGTCTGTACGCTGCCAAGGATCGGCATGCAAAATTGGTGGGCCTGCTCAAGACGCTCTGGTTGCAGATTGCGGATCTCCGTGCACAGTCGGTTCGGGAAGCATTCGACAGCGGGGAAGTCAGCGGCAAGATCCGCGCCCTCTGTGACGAAATCGAGGGCTACGTTGCCGCCACCGAAGAGACAGCGCGCGTGCTGACGCCGTAGTGCGGCTTAGGGCCCGGACTAGGCTAGCCGCCGCTGGCGTCGAACAGGTCGCCAGCCCCTCCCCAACCGCCGCAGGTGTCGATCCGATTTTGTGGTGTTACACGGCATTGACTTTGCATTACAAAGTACTTTATAATAGGGAGACCCTACAACCGGACAGTATCTATGAGCCTGCCAACCCACCGGGGCCTCGGCATCCTAGGGCTGGCTGCCCTCCTCGGAGTCCTCGGCGATGCCCTCCT
>CAYLZR010000331.1:0-2765 GCA_964388145.1 uncultured Gemmatimonadaceae bacterium
TATCCTCCGCCAGCATCGACTGCACGAGGTTGGGATCGACGGCCCGCCGCCAATCGCACTGCACGAGGTGCGCCTGGAGGCCCATGCGTAACGCCACCTTTTCCCACGTAGCCGAGAAGTATCCGTGATCGAACATCAAGACGCGATCTCGGGACGATAGGGTATTCACCAGCGCGGCCTCCCAGCCACCGGTGGCGGACCCTGGATAGGCGATAACCAGACCCTTGGTGTTGAACACCGATCGGAGCCCCTCCACGATCTCACCAATCAGCACCGGAAGGTCGGGGCCGCGATGATCGATCGTTGGTCGCCCCATTGCTTGGAGCACCCGGTCCGGCACATTGGTGGGTCCTGGAATTTGCAGAAAATGACGACCGGTCCGACGCACGAGCGATGTCCTTTCGTTGCTCAAAAAGCCGAGTAGTTTAGCTGGCGGGTACAATACTACGGGGCTCAGAGGATAGGAAGCGTCCTGTCATGGCCGATCACACGACAAACGGACCGCTTGCCAGCCGCTTGCGACGTGAACTCGAGGGAGAGGTCCTCTTCGATCCCTTCTCCCGTGGGCTGTACGCCACCGACGCATCGATCTATCAAATCCAGCCCATTGGCATCGTCGTTCCGCGCAACCACGAGGACGTCGTCCGGTCACTCCAGATTGCCGCGGAGCACGATGTACCGGTCATCCCGCGTGGCGCAGGTACATCACAAGGGGGGCAAGTGCTGGGCAAAGCCCTCGTCATCGATTCGAGCAAGTATCTGACCAGTGTTGTAGCGGTGGATACCGACGGCCTATCGGTCACGGTGGAGCCCGGCGTCGTCCTCGATGACCTCAACGCGCTGTTGCGACCGCACGGATTGTTCTTTCCCGTCGATCCCGCCACGTCAAATCGCGCAACCATTGGAGGCATGGCTGGCAACAACAGCGCCGGAGCGCGTTCCATCAAATACGGACACATGGTGAGTAACGTGCTGGCGATCGACGCACTGCTGGCCGATGGCTCGGAGTTCCGATGCGAGCAGGTGATGGGAGAGGATCGACAAACAGTTCCGGCTGCCGCAAATCGCTACGCCGATCTGATTCGTCAAATGCAATCGCTCTACGATCGTGAGGCGGACGAGATTGCGCGCCGGTTTCCCAAGATTGCACGCAACGTCGCCGGATACAACATCGATCGGATCGGTCGCTCGCCCTTCAACATGGCGGATTTGTTGGTCGGCTCGGAAGGCACGCTCGCCTGGTTCACCCAATTGCGCTTGCGGTTGCAGCAGTTGCCGGCTCATCAGGTGGTTGGCGTGTGCCACTTCCCTTCGTTTCACGAAGCCGCCGACGCGACACAGCACATCGTCGAATTGCATCCTACCGCCGTCGAGATTGTCGACCGAACGCTAATCGATCTCGCGAGGGACAGCCCCGCATTCCGAGATTCGGTGTCGCTCTTTGTGAGAGGAACGCCGGAGGCGCTATTGATCGTCGAGTTCTCGGGAGACAACCACGACGACACGATTGGGCACTTGCGCCGTTTGGACGATTTGATGGCCAGTCTAGGATTTCGCAACGCTGTCGTCCCCGCGATCGACCCTTCATTCCAACGTCAGATATGGAGCGTCCGAAAGGAGGCGCTCAACATCGTGATGTCCATGAAAGGCGACGGCAAGCCGGTATCGTTCATCGAGGACTGCGCCGTACCGCTCGACAAACTGGCCGAATATACGGCGCGACTCGGTGACGTGTTCGCGAAACACGGCACGACGGGCACCTGGTACGCGCACGCATCGGTGGGATGTCTCCACATCAGGCCAACACTGAATCTGAAAAACAGCAACGACCTGTCCAAGATGCGCCAAATCGCCGAAGAGGCGCATGCTCTGGTGCGCGAATTCAAGGGCTCGCATTCCGGCGAACACGGAGACGGGATCGTACGATCCGAATTCCTGGAGCCGATGCTCGGCAAACGCATCGTGGCGGCCTTCGAGGAAGTAAAACGAAGTTTCGATCCCGAAGGCCGCTTCAACCCGGCCAAGATCGTAAATCCACCGCCCATGGACGACCCGACGCTGCTGCGATACTCCCCCACATACGCTCCCGCGCCACGCAGACAGGTGTTGGATTGGTCGGAGTGGCAGGGGCTCCCTCGTGCCGTGGAGATGTGCAACAACAACGGCGCATGCCGCAAATTGCACGACGGCGTGATGTGCCCGTCGTATCGCGTGACCCGCGACGAACGACACACCACCCGCGGCCGAGCCAACACCCTTCGCCTTGCGATCTCCGGCCAACTCGGGCCCGATGCGTTCACATCCAGCGACATGTATGAGACCATGGATCTGTGCATCGGATGCAAGGCATGCAAGCGGGAATGTCCAACGGGGGTCGACATGGCCCGCATGAAGATCGAATTCCTACATCACTACAGAAAACAACACGGCATCGGGTGGCACGACCGTTTGGTTGCATATCTGCCACGATACGCGCGCTGGGCGAGTCGGTTCCCGGCACTTGCGAACGTACCAAACCGTAATCATACCGTGGCACGCTGGCTCGAGCGTACCGCCGGCTTCACGTCACGCCGCAAGTTACCCGAGTGGAGACGCGACGTGTTTCGGAATGATCCACGAGTTGCGCGCACGGATCGACCGCAGGTCGTGTTACTCGCGGACACCTTCACAACCTACTTCGAACCCGAGAACGGCCACGCCGCAGTCAAGATTCTCGACGCCGCAGGGTACGACGTGATCACCCCGGCGCCGCTCGACGGACGACG
>CAYLZR010000332.1:0-2749 GCA_964388145.1 uncultured Gemmatimonadaceae bacterium
CAGTTTTGCGTCGTGATTCTTGATGTGGGCCATCTCATGCGCAATTACGCCTTGTAGCTCGTCACGGTTGAGTGTGTCGAGCAAGCCCTCCGTGACTGCAACGTGAGATGCTGCTTCGTCGTTACCCGTGGTGAAGGCATTGGGATCTTGTTCCGGCACAATCCATATCTTGGGCCGCGGAAGTCCGGAAGCGATCGACATCTCCTCTACGATGTTGACGAGCATCTGTTCTTCTTGCCGTTTCGGAGCCACCAGCTCCCAGGCCCCGGTCGCCCAGAGAATTTTCTTCGGGCCGGTGCGGCGTGCATACGACACCATGCCGAACGCGAGAATGATTGTGCCGATTCCAATCCAGGGAATGGTGTGGTGGTATTGTTCCGGGTCGAGCTCTGCGGTGAGTAGGTAGAACGCCAGGTCGCCGCCAAATCCGATCCATGCAAAGAACAACAAGAAGATCGTGACGACGATAGTCGATCTGCGGCGGTTGAGGCGCTGCTGCTCGAATAGATTGGCGTCGCTCACAGCTTCTTACTTCATGGAGAGGTCGACGGTCGGCACGTCCCGATCTTTTTCGTCGGTGATTTCCCACAACTCGACCGCAACGGCTTTAGCAAATCCCGTTAGGAGGCTCCAAGGGAATTGTTGTTGGAGCACATTGTAGGATGTTCCGATGTCGTTGTAGTGCTGCCGCGCGAATGCAACCCGATTTTCGGTTGATGTCAACTCTTCTTGTAATTGGCCCACGTTGCCGGTTGCCTTTAGATCGGGATATCGCTCGACGACGACGTTGAGGCGAGAGAGAGCGCTGCTGAGATTTGCTTCAGCTTGCGCGAGCGCCTGAACACCTCCTGTTGGGAGTGCGTCTGCTTGGATTTTCACGGCCTGGTTCCTGGCGGAGATCACGGCCTCGAGTGTTTCCTTCTCGAATTCCATCGCGCCCTTGACCGCGTTGACCAAGTTTGGAATGAGGTCGTGCCGGCGCTTTAGCTGCACGTCGATCTGCTTCCAACCGTTGAGTGTTTGCCCCTTTAGTGCTATGAGCCGGTTGAACGCCGTGATGGCCCAAACGACCATAGCGACAAGGATAATCACGAAGAAGTACGTCATCTCACGCTCCCCTATTCATCTCTCATCAATAGCCGATTTACTGCAAGACGGACCGCGTCCGCGATGTCCGAGCCCTCACCAATGTACTTCGCGAGAGGATGACCATCGTTAACGTGGAGTTCCAATCCGCTAATGACGGGCACCCGGTGCCACTTCGTGCTGGCGAGCCCCTTGCCGCTTTCGGCCGGCTGGTCGGATGCCTCGCCGCGCGCCCAGGCATGAATGGCTCTCCCGGCTCGCCCGCGGGCAGCCTGGGGGTTGGCAATCGAAAGGCGGCTGGGCGGGATCACGCCGGACCCGAGGGCGGACGCCACGCGTCGCTCCACGATGTCGCCCGTATGCTCTTCGAGTTCGGTTCCGATCCGCGAAAGCGGAACGCCTTCCATTTGACGCAACTTGATCAGCAGAATCTGAAGTAGGTGTCTGTACGAGTACGTTGCAGACGTCCCGCGGCCTTCAGGGGGAGCCATGAGGCCTTGGGCTACGTAATAGCGAATCGTGCGATCGCTCGGTCGTGTTCTTGCCGCCGCGTTTGTCGGGCGCACGCCGGACGCCTCGAGAAGCGCTCCGGCCACGGAGGCCAGGTCGCGAAGATTCCAGGGAGCGAGTTGCTGGTATTGGCGGAGGGCGAGAAGCGGGTCTTCTGGCGTTTCGTTTGGCATGAACCAGTATTATGCCGACCTTGCGACAGCACCACCCCCATCCCCACACGCATCCCCAACTGTCCGGCTATCGCCCCCGCAGGACGCGTAGTCGTTCGGCCGCCCGCTGGTTGTTCGGACGCAGTTCGAGTACCCGTAGGGAACGGTTGCCCGCGTTCTAGAGCCACTACGCGCATATGTCTGGTACAGAGATTTCTGTTCGGACAAACAACCTTTACTGTATGAAGACCGGCTTTACCCTCTTAGAGATTGTGATCGTCATCGTGATCGTTGGAATTCTCACGGCGTTGGGAACTCCTCGATTTGGAAAGGCGTTGGACCAGTTGGCCGTAGCGCGTTCCGTGCACGAGACGACCGCTTTTTACCGATCAGCACGATTCGCCGCCATCGTCAGCGGGAAAACTGTGCGCATCGAGTTTTCTGCGGATTCGCTGGTTGGTGTGTTCGAAGGGCGCCCCGACACGGTGTTCATGAGGGCGGCCGGGCCGGCCGTGCATGCCGTGTCGCTCGTGGTATCGCGAAAGACGATTCGAATCAGCGCAACCGGACTGGGCTATGGTGCGGCCAACACCAAGTTGGTCTTTCGGCGGGGGACCGCGGCCGACTCGCTGGCCACTTCGCGTCTGGGAAGGATTCGCCGAATTCGGTAGTTGAGCGTGCAACCATCCCTGCTACAGATGCATCTAACTGAGTGGACGCAGGAACAGAACGAGTTGTGCAGGAGAGGATCAAATGATGGTAGTCGCGGGTATTCGGATGAGGAGGGCACAAAGGAGAGCTTCGCCCGAGAAAGTAACAGCGCCAAGGCTGGTGGCAATGATGGCCCGCGGCGAGCGTGGGAGTCACAATTTGAAACCCACGATCTACTTGCGAGCAGGGTCAGTCCGAAGGCCTGACGCTCGTTGACATAAATTGTGGCCGTGCGCGGCGTTTGACGGCGGCGTCGTCCGGCCACTCCAGCCCGGGGTGCTTCGGCCCCC
>CAYLZR010000333.1:0-1394 GCA_964388145.1 uncultured Gemmatimonadaceae bacterium
GGGGCGCGCAACGATGGACAGCATTCCGCTGGGTCCGGGGGCGGCGAAGCAGCAAGCACAGGATGGTGAGACGAGATGACGGTTGATCGACGCGAGTTTCTGAAAGTAGCCACGGCCGGGGCGGGCCTCGCTCTGGCGGGGATAGGGAACGCAGCGGCAGAGGACCAAAAGACAAAGCCGAAGGCTCCGGCGGTGCGCAGCGGTCAGGCGCCCGATGTCGTCGTGGCCGGCGCTGGCTCGTTCGGCATGTGGACGGCGCTCAACTTACAGCGGCTCGGGGCCAATGTAACGGTGGTGGATCCCTACGGCCCCGCGAATTCACGGCAAACGTCCGGTGGGGAAACGCGAGGGGTTCGCAGCTCATACGGCGACGTCCGGCATGGATTGCTATGGGCGCGTTGGGCCACCGAGTCGATGCGGCGATGGACCGAGTGGGACGAGATGGGCAGCGAGCGCCTCCTGCCAAAGTTGTTCTTCAACACGGGCGACCTCATCCTGCGTGAGAAAGTGAGCCCCGATGAAGAGGACACAATGGCCAACTGGGACACGCTCGGCGTGCCGTACGAGGTGCTGACGCCCGACGAGGTCAATCATCGCTGGCCGTGGATTCGCTTCGAGAACCTCGGATTCGCGCTGTACGAGCCGCAGGCGGGTGTTGTTCGAGCCAGACGCGCAATTGAATCCGTGGCGGAGGTCTTCCGACAGGAAGGCGGAACGATAAAGCTTGGTCGTGCAGCCATCGGCGACACAGACGGCACTCACGTCGCCAATGTGAGCATCTCACCTGACGAATCGCTTTCGGCTGGGACGTTCATCTTTGCGTGCGGACCGTGGTTTCCGAAGGTGTTTCCCGAGTTGATGGCCAACCGGCTACGCATTCCCATGGGATACGTTTTCTACTTTGGCGTCCCACCCGGAGATCTCAGGTTCGTGTATCCAAACATGCCGAGCTACAGCGTTCCCGGCTGCACGGGTTGGCCGGCGCTGGGCAGAGATCACCGAGGCTTCAGAGTACGGACGGGGGGACGGCTCGGGCGGGATCCCGACGAGAGCGATCGTTGGATCGACAAAGAGTTCCACGATTCGCCGCGGCGGATCTTACAGGATCACTTTCCGGATCTGGTGGGTGCACCGATTCTCGAAACGCGCGCGTGTCACTACGAGAACAGCGTTAGCCGCAATTTCATCATCGATCATCACCCCGACTTCGAGAACGTCTGGTTGGCCGGCGGAGGGTGCGCGGAATCATTCAAGTCCGGTCCGGTCATCGGCGAGTACATCGCGCGGCGGGTCCTTGGGGTTGAAGACGACCCGGAACTCGCCGCAGCATTCAAGTTGAGCGAGGAAGAGTTTGCCGAGGACGACGTTACGGGCTGGGGGAGGCGAGGTCCGGG
>CAYLZR010000333.1:1494-2738 GCA_964388145.1 uncultured Gemmatimonadaceae bacterium
GGCTCTATCCACCGGAGCCAATCCATCGCAGGATCGCCGATCGGCGCCCCGGGCGGCGCCGTTACCGTAGCCGGTTGCGAGACCTCCGCTGCCGGTCGGTTGAAGAACCTCGCAATGTCGCGTGCTATCTGCGAATAGTGCGCGGCGTCCCCCCGCGACGCGCTTGCCACGCGGTTGGTGAGGTCGTTCTGAGCGGTCTGGAGATGCATCGCGGCGATCGCCCCGACCTGTGGCATCGGCGCCTGGCTTGCCAACTCCACCACATGGTCGATCACCACGCGTTCGACCGCACGGTTCACTTCGGCCTCATACGGATTCGCCGGTGTGATGTCGAACGTTGAAGCGAACAGTGCGTCGAGCACCGTCGTCAGTCCCGGCAGCGACGGATCGATGGCGTGCTGTTCTACCAAACGGGCTGCTCGTTGTGCGTTGAGGATGTTCGAGACGACGTGGTTGGCCGCAACGACCGCCGGTGTGATGGCGTCGAACATCGATCCGGTGTAGCGGGGAAACAGTTCGCGAGTTGGTCTGTAACCCGAGGGACGAGGGGGCAACTTGTCGAGTACTGAGGTGGGGATCACCAACTCCGACGGTTGTAACGTCGCAAGCAACGCATCGAGCGCTGCCCGCTGTTCGTCAGCGGAGGCGGGTTCCACGGGCTCGCGGCCATCGCCCCGCATCGCGTAGATGTAATGCATGCCTCCGAGGGTGGATGCGGCTGCGTCGATCTGATACCGATGATGCATGTAGAGGGGAACCAGCACCTCCTCCATCGTTGCCATCGGCATGTTGCGTTTAATAGCATTCTCACCGAACCGCGACAGCGCCACCCGTCGGACTTCCATCATGCGATTCAACTCGACAGCCGCATTGGTGCCGTTGGACCACTGATCCACCTTGGGGTTGGCGCTGACATCCTGGTTCGTCATGTACCGGATGTCCCGGTCCCACGCGTCGTCGAGAATTTTTTGTAACGCTGCGTCTTCGTCGGTACCGTCTGGAAAATCCTGATAACCGTATGCAACGGCCACGCTGTCCCACTCGCCGATCCCTCGTTCGTAAACTTCGGAGAAGTCGAAGGTGCCGTTTTGGTTCAACGTGACCAGCGGGTGTGGGTAGTCCAACACCGAAATGCGACCGGCGCGGCTGTCGTAATAGTTGTGACCGAGGCCGATGGTGTGGCCGACTTCGTGCGCGGAGAGCTGCCGGATCCGGGCGAGCGCCCACTCGGCCAACTCGGGCGG
>CAYLZR010000334.1:0-2738 GCA_964388145.1 uncultured Gemmatimonadaceae bacterium
TGCAGCCAAAGTGAACTTATCCGACCAGCTCGGGTTCCCGAACTGCGACCCGGATTTCATGCCAGGGCAGGTTCGTCCGCCGATTGTGACGTCGAACCGCATCGCGCGCGGCAGTGACTCCGGCAACGACGCCCCGAACGAAATCGCTGGGGAGTGAGTCCTCGTCCGCGTCGAGCGTTACTGACGCGACGTAATCGTTGAGGTAACAGCGATGCGCCGACGCGCTGTCGGCCGCCGTCGCAAATATTCGGTTGTGCTCGATGTGTAGGTCCAGACGCACCGCGTCGCGGTATAGAAACAGCTCCGCGGCAATCTCCCCTTCGCCGATGCCGTCGGGGAACGACAACTCGCTCGTGAACTTCACATCCGTTGCCGCTCCGTACGTCACGGCCGGCTCGGCGGAGGTAATGCGCCGGAGCAAACTCACCACTTCCGGCACGAGGTTGCCGAGGCGAGCGTCAATGTCGCTCACCGGCAGTGCCGTGTTGGAATCGTTGCATCCAGTCATGGTTCCCTCCCTGCCACTGGCCGAGGCCAAGCGTTGAATGCCCACCACCCACATCCATTATAGCAGCCAGAACCGTGCCATTGTTCCCCGGACCAGTCCGGCCAATATAACTCATTTTGTCCCAACGGGTTGTATGTTTTTCGCCGTGTCTAGTACGCCGAGGGCGGTGTGTTAATTTGACAGTACCAATTGCAAATGCGGTCGGATATTGTACAGCATCAGTCCCACGTCACACCTATTTAGTGACGTGTGGTGACCGGCCCCCAGACAGCCCTACGATAGAGTATCGGCACAGGTTGCTGTCGTTTGACCGAGGTGGATCTCCATGACTTTGCGATCGCTTCCCTTCTGGGTGATTCTGCTAGGTGCGGCCCTCGTCGCACCCGGGAGAGCTTCCGCACGGCAGGGCGGCGGCCTCACGTCGATTCCGGGCATCAAGGTCGGGCATCACACACTTTCCGAGCGACCAACCGGCTGCACGGTCGTATTGATAGAGGACGGCGCCGTCGGTGGCGTCGATGTGCGAGGGGCCGCGCCAGGAACGAGAGAAACGGATCTCTTGGATCCCGTAAACACTATTCAACGGGTCCATGCCGTCGTGTTGTCCGGTGGGAGCGCGTTCGGGTTGGCGGCTGCCGACGGAGTCATGCGGTATCTCGACGAACGCAACATCGGATTTGACGTCGGAGTTGCCCGCGTTCCGATCGTGCCCGGCGCGATACTGTTCGACTTGGGGGTTGGAGGGAGACCCGACGTGCGGCCCACGGCCGAATGTGGTTACCGAGCTGCCGAGGCCGCCAACGTCGGTCCGGTTGCCGAAGGCAATGTCGGCGCGGGAGCGGGAGCCACGGTCGGCAAGCTGCTCGGCTCGGGTCGGGCGATGAAGGCCGGCATCGGCTCCGCGGCGCGGGAACTTCCCAGCGGCTTGATCGTAGCGGCGCTCGTGGCGGTGAACGCGGTGGGTGACGTGATCGATCCGAACACCGGTGCCGTGGTGGCCGGTGCGCGCACGGCCGACGGCCGGGGTCTGGCCGACGTGCGGGACGCCCTTCGCCGTGGGCTAATTGGCGAGCGGAGCGACGGCCAGAACACCACGCTCGCGGTCGTTGCGACCAACGCCCGGCTGGACAAAGCCCAGGTGAACAAAATCGCCCAGATGGCCCACGACGGCTTCGCCAGGGCCATCTACCCCGTCCACACCCCGTCGGACGGAGACGTCATCTTCTCGCTCGCCACCGGGGAGTACGAGGGCCCGGCCGGGGTGCTCCTGATTGGGGCCCTGGTGGCCGATGTGGTCGCCGAGGCGATCGTGCGGGCGGTGCGCGCCGCCGAGGGGATTCCCGGGTATCCGGCGGTTCGCGATCTCAGCGGCCGCTAATCGATGAACCTGCATCTCACCGTGATCATCGCCTATTCGGCGGTGCTCATTCTGTTTGGGCTCTGGATCGGCCGGTTGGTTCGTACCAGCAGCGATTTCTTCGTTGCGGGACGATCGCTCAGCCCCACCCTGCTCTTCGCGACCGTGATGGCCGCCAACCTGGGGGCGGGCACGACAATCGGCGCCGCCGGCCTGGGGTACCAGTACGGCTTGAGTGCCTGGTGGTGGGTGGGCTCCGCCGCTATTGGCACGTTCTTCCTGGCGTTCTGGGTGGGACCACGAATTCACCGCATGGCGGCGGAGCACGGGTTCTATACCGTCGGCGATTTTCTGGAACGGCGATACGGTACTCAGGTGCGCGGCGCGATGACCGCGCTTTTGTGGATCGCGACCCCTGCCATCCTTGCCGGGCAGTTGGTCGCTCTCTCGGTCGTGCTCGAGGTCGTCGTCGGGTTTCCCCGGACGCCGGGGCTGCTGCTCGGAGGTCTCGTCACCACGACCTACTTCACGGCGGGCGGGCTGCGTGGCGCCGCGTTGATCAACCTGGTGCAGCTCGTCGTGCTCTTGATCGGGTTCGCGTTGGCGGTGGTGCTGGGGTTGCAGGTGGTGGATGGGTGGTCCGGCCTAAGAGCGCTCGAGCCGTCCGTTGGAGAAGGTTATTTCAACTTTTGGAACGGCGGCGGCGCCGGGTGGATGTTGATGGCGCTGCTGGTGCCCAACTTCATCGTGTCTCCGGGATTGTTGCAAAAAATCTATGGCGCCCGCGACGCGCGATCGATCAGACTCGGTGTCGGAATTTGTGCCGCCGCGTTGTTGATCTTTGCGTTCGCTCCCGCGGTGTTAGGCATGATT
>CAYLZR010000335.1:0-2716 GCA_964388145.1 uncultured Gemmatimonadaceae bacterium
TTGAGAGGTGAGATGAGAACCGAGACACGTTACTCGCGACCTTCCGCCCGAGCCCTCCTCGCTTTGGCTCTCTGTGCATTGGCAACCAGCGCGTGCGACAGGGTCGTCACCGAGGGTGATTGGGCGTTCATCACCGGAAATACCTATGGCCAACGATACTCATCGCTGGACCAAATCAACGCGGACAACTTCGAGCAGCTCGAGGTGGCGTGGGTTTGGGACGGGTCCGCTTTTCCGAACGTCAACGCGCGTGCTACACCGATCTACGTCAACGGCAAGCTCATCAGCGTGGCCGGCGAGAAGCGGCACGTTGTGGCCACCGACGCCGGGACGGGAGAGACTCTCTGGTCGTGGGTGGAGCCGGAGACCTTCCGGTGGGAGTATTCCATGCGGAAGAACCACGGCAAGGGCGTCGCCTATGCGAATGTCGACGGTCGCGATGTCATCTACGTGGTCACGCCGGCGTTCTTCCTGCACGCGCTGGATGCGGAGACGGGTCAACCCATCGAGGGCTTCGGTGGATCTGTTCCCATCGAGGGTTTTCCGGAGACCGGCACGGTAGATCTCCTGGCCCACCTTGGTCACGAGTATGATCCGGAACGAGGAATCCCGTTGGAAGTTGGCTACATCACCAGCTCCTCGCCGGCGATCGTGGTGAACGGGGTGATCGTGGTCGGAAATTCTGCCGAGCAGGGATACAACCAGTCGCGTCAGGAAATGATACCGGGAGACATCCTGGCTTTTGACGCTCGGACCGGAGCGTTCAAGTGGAAGTTCGACGTGCTTCCCGGACCGGGTGAGTTTGGGCACGAGACCTGGGAGAACGACGCGTGGCAGTGGACGGGAGACATCTCCTCCTGGGCGCCGCTGTCGGCGGATCCGGAGCGGGGCATCGTCTACATCCCCACGAACGGCGCCACGCAAGATTTCTGGGGAGGGTTCCGGCCGGGAAACAATCTCTTCAGCACGAGCCTCATCGCGTTGGATGTCCAGACCGGTGAGCGCGTGTGGCATTACCAGCTGGTCCACCACGACATTTGGAACTACGACACACCGCAGGTGCCCGTTCTCATGGATGTCACCGTGGACGGCGAAGACATCCCCGCGGTGATTCAGGTAACGAAGCAGGCGTTTGCGTACGCGTTCAATCGGGAGACGGGCGAGCCGATCTGGCCGATCGAGGAACGACCGGTTCCGGCGGCGTACATGCCGGGCGAACGGTTGTCGGAGACGCAGCCGTTCCCGACGCGTCCCGCGCCGTACGAGATGCAGGGGCTGAGCGAAGACGATCTGATTGACTTCACGCCCGCGCTGAGGCTGGCGGCGATCGCGGCGCTCGAGCCTTTTCAGCTTGGCCCGCTCTTCAACCCACCACTGCACCGAGACAACGACCTTGGCAAGCGGGCGTCGCTCTGGTGTCCGGGCGACGTGGGTGGGACGAACATCGACGGTACGCCCGCGGCAGATCCCACCACTGGCATTCTTTACGTCACATCGCAAAAGGGGTGTGGGTCGCGGATCATGGTCCCCGGCGCCGAGCGTGATGCCCGCGAGGAAATGCCGACCGGCACGACCATCAGTGATTTTGCCGTGGGCCAGGGATTGCAAGCCCCTCGGGTGCGTGGCTTGCCGATCTGGAAGCCGCCATACAGCAAGATCACCGCGATCGACATGAACACCGGTGAGCATCTGTGGTGGATTCCGGTGGGAGACACGCCCGATCGAGTGGGGAATCACCCCGACCTGGCAGGGATCGACATGCCCAATGCAGGATCGGGGAGGCAGGCCGCACAGGTCGTGACGGCCACCTTGCTGATGTACACCGGCAATGGGGGCGATGGAACCCCCTATCTGTATGCGGTAAACAAGGCGACGGGCGAACGACTCGGCCGGGTCGAGCTACCCGGCAACCCCCGCTACGGCATCATGACGTACATGCACGAGGGCAAGCAGCATGTCGTCATTCAGGCGGCGAACATGCTCATGGCGTTGCGACTTCCATGAAGTAAGGAGATGCTGCCACGGATTGATTTGTTAAGGACACGGATCCCACCACCCCACTCCGAAAGATCCGTGTCCAAACAATCAATCTGTGGCAGTCTTTCCTCAAATCGCGTCAATTCTTCCTTTCTCATTAGGCCAGATCATGCTTTCGTATCAGGTATACAAAATCCTACATCTGGTTTCGCTCTTCGGTGTGTTCATGTGCCTCGGGGCCCTGGTCATCCATCACATGAATGGCGGCGCCAAAGACTTTCCAGCCCGCAAGTGGCTCATGGTGAGCTTTGCGACCTTCATGTTCTTGGCATTCGTAGGTGGCTTTGGATTGATGGCTCGCTTGGGCGGCGGCATGCAAACGTGGATCTACGCGAAGATCACACTGTGGTTGGTGATCGGTGCCTACATGGGCGTTATTGTGCGGAAACCGGATTTGTCCAAAGTCCATTGGTTTGTGCTCTTGGTGCTTGGGGCGACCGGGGCATATGTCGCGCTGTACAAACCATTTTGAAGGAAATACGGCCACGGATTGATTGCTTGGACACGGATCGTTCCCTGCGCGATGCGAGCGCCGGGTGGCTTCACCGAAAACATCGGTGTCCAAACTATCAATCCGTGGCAGCAATTCCATAGCCAATGAATATCGCGACAGCACCGCTGCTTGTTCTTTGGGGCGGTATGACTGTTCTTGCCTGCCGGTCCTCCGCACAGGAGATCG
>CAYLZR010000336.1:0-2706 GCA_964388145.1 uncultured Gemmatimonadaceae bacterium
CGTGGACTGCACGCCGATCAAAAACGTCTTGTCGGCGACGTCTTGGTCGAACTGGAGACAGTAGGCGTTCGGATCCTGCAAGAGCATCATCTGTCCGACGGTCATGGAAACAAAGGCGGCGGGGGCGGTCTTGAGCGGCTTCGTGTGGGCCGGCGTGGTGCCACCGGTCGTTGTGGTCACGATGACGTCCACAACACGTGCCGGGAAACAGGGTGTGGCGGGAACGACGATATCGATCGTCGTGGTCCCCGTCGCCGCGGTGACCTGGGCTGGGACGCCGTCCACGGTAACCGTGATGTTGGCCGTCACCGTTTCGAAGCCCGTCCCGGTAATCCGGGCGGACAGGCCTTCTTGGAGTGAATCGAGAGCCATGCCCGTGATGGTAGTAATGCCCGTGATGGCGAGATTGGTGCCCATGGCGTTGAACACGAGCGGACCGGGAATGATTCCGGGAACATCAGCCTCGACGGTTTGCGCGCCGAGGATGCTACCAAGCGTCCATTGCACCGAAGCCACCCCGTTCGCGCCGGTCTGGACCGTGGTCGCGGAAACCAAACCCAAACCCAACGTCACGTTGAAGTTGACGTCTTGCCCCGGGACGCCGTTGCCGAATTGGTCGAGCACCACCACCGCGAGATCGGTTGGTAGCAGGGTCAATATTGGTTGGACCTGACCGTCGCCGGCCGCAACTTGAGCACCAGTGGGAACGTCCGGCAACCCAATCGCCGAGAACTGGGTGCTGCCCACGCCGCCGGCCACAGCAGCCACACGATGATCGGATCCCGCCTGCATACCGAGGGTGAAGGTGGTGGATGCTTGCCCGCTGGCATCGGTCACCGTTGATTCCACGCTCAGCACACCGTCACCGGCTATGACGGAGAACGTGACCTCAATGCCGGGAACGGGGTTGCTTCCCGGATCGCTCACCTGCACCACCAAAGGCGCAGGGAGGGCGGTGCGCACGACGGCTGTCTGCAGATCTCCCGACACTTTGGTGATATCCGATCCCACAGGAAAGACGTTGACGGTGGACGTCTTCGTGAGATCGCCAACGGAGGCCGTGATGGATGCGACGCCCACGCCGATGGCCGTGACAGTCCCCGTGGCGGAGACGGCGACGATGGCCGGGTCGCTCGGCTCGAAGAGCACGGTGGTGTCGACCACCGTTCCCTCCGCATCGTACACGGTCGCGGTGAGAGCCTCGGACGCCCCAATGGCATTGAGAGTCAGCTCCGAGGGCACCAAAGTCAGGCTGGCCGGTATCCCGCCCACCGGAATCGTGGGCTCGCCGCAGGCATACGCCGACAACGAAACGGCGGACAGGAACGTGGCAACCCGAACAGGTATCGTCAGTCTCATCACAACTCCGTGCAAAACAGGAATCCCGCGGGCCCGGGAGGCCCTCCCTGTTCAATCCCTCTTGCCATATGGTAGTTCCCTATTTCAGATTTTGCTCGAACAGCTTTAGAATCCGCCGGTATTCGTCCATCCAACTCTCAGCCTGCCGAAATCCGTGTGGCTCCACCGGGTACATGGCTACTTCCCAGTTTTCTTTTTTCAACTCGATGAGCCGCTGCGTGAGTCGCACGGTGTCCAGGAAATGGACGTTGGAGTCAACCATGCCATGGGCAATGAGCAGGTGACCCTCGAGCCCCTCAGCGAAATAGATCGGCGACGACCTCTTGTACGCAAGCGTGTCGTTGTGCGGTTCGTTGAGGATGTTCGACGTGTACCCGTGATTGTAGTGTGCCCAATCGGTCACAGGCCGCAACGCGGCGCCGGCCTTGAACACACCGGGTTTCGTAAACATCGCCATCAACGTGATGAAACCGCCGTAGCTTCCCCCATAGATCCCGATGCGTTCGGGATGCACTCCCATGTGCTCGACTAACCACTTCGCACCATCCTCCTGGTCGTCAAGATCGACACCGCCCATATACCGGTAGATCGCCGTCCGCCAGTCTCGTCCGTGTCCCGCGCTCGCCCGGTAATCGATATCGATCACCGTGTAGCCCTTCGACGCGAGCAGATGATGGAACATGTACTCGCGGTAGTAGTTCGACCACCAATTGTGGACGTTCTGGGTGTACCCCGCACCATGGACAAAGATGACGGCCGGCCGCTGGCCGGCAGGCGCCGGGTTGTGCGGACGGTATAGCCGTGCCGGGACTTCTACGCCGTCGCGCGCGGGGATCGTTACAATCTCGGGGACGATCCAATCGTAGCTGCGCCACTCTTCGGGCGTGCTCAGCGTGACCTGCCGCATCTCACGGCCGGCGCGGTTCTCTTGCACGTACAGTTCCGGCGGTCGGTTGGCTTCGGAGTGGCGTATGGCGAGGCGACGTCCATCCGGTGACACGGACACATCTTGTCGTCCCATGCCCTCGGTTATCCGCGTGAGTTCCCCACCGCTCGCCGGCATGGTGTAGAAGTGTATCTCGGCAAAACCTTCTTTGTTCGCCGTGATGTACCACGTTTCCCCGTCGGGCGAGAGTCTCGCCGACAGCACTTCCCATGCGCCGCTCGTCAGCGCTCGTGGTTGGCCGCCTATCGCCGGCACCGTGTACAAGTGTGCCCACCCGGTCCGTTCCGAGCCGAAATACACTGTCTCGCCGTCCGGCATGAAACCGGCCGTGTTGTACGATGGCCCTGCAAGCCACGCATCGTCGTGCAAATGATCGACGACCCGCTCCTCCAGCGACGCCA
>CAYLZR010000337.1:0-2704 GCA_964388145.1 uncultured Gemmatimonadaceae bacterium
CGGACAACCGTTCGATTGCGGCCCGTGGCCCATTACTGCGTCATCTGGAGACCTTGGGAGGCTCGCAAGACAAAAGCCCTCTGCCCCTTGCCCCTGTGCCCCTGTCTAACAGGGGTGGTGGTGAAGCAGTGAGCGTGGTTAAATCCGACGGAGCCTTGAGGGGAGGGGAGCAGTGAACGACGTCATCATCATCGGTGGCGGGGTTATGGGCGCCGTGGTGGCTTTCGAGCTGTCGCGGCGGGGGGCGAGCGTGCTGGTGCTCGAAAAGGGCGCGCTGGGATTGGGCTCCACCGGGCGCTCGTCGGCCATCATCCGGCAGCACTATTCCAATCACCTCACCACCAGGATGGCGCGCGACAGCCTGCGGGTGTTCGAGGCGTTCGACGACCTGGTGGGGGGAGACTGCGGATTCCGCAACACGGGCTTCCTCGCCATCGCCGGCGGGGCCGACGCCGAGTCGCTGCGGCGGAACGTGGCCATACAGGAAGAGCTGGATATCCCGTGCCGCATCGTCACGCCCGACGAACTGCCCGACTTCCTTCCCGGCGCCACCGGCTATGAGGGCGAACTCGCGGCGTGGGAACCGGACGCCGGGTACGCCGACCCGCACGGCACGCTCAACGGCTACCTCGACGCCGCGCGCCGCCAGGGAGCACGGGTGCTGGTGAACGAAGAAGTGACGGGCATCCGGTTCGATGGTGACCGGGTGGTGGGTGTGGACACGAAGAACGCGAAGTACGACGCGGGGCAGGTGGTCAACTGCGCGGGACCGTGGGCGGCGCGGGTGGGCGCGATGGCGAACCTCACCGTGCCCGTGAATTCGTCGCGCGCACAGATAGCGATCTTTCGACGGCCGGCGGGTCACGAAGCGCCGCACCCCATCGTGATCGACCTTTCCCTGGGTTCCTATTTCAGAGAGGAAACCGGGCAGCTCACGCTCGTGGGGTCGATCGATCCGGCGGAGGGGAACGACCTGGTCAATCCCGACGACTATCCCGAAGGAGTCGAGAACGCGTTCATTGCCGACATCGGGGAACGCTGGGTGCGGCGGTGCCCCGGGATGGACCTCGCCGAGACGCGTCACGGATATTCGGGGTTATATGCGGTCACCCCGGACTGGCACCCGATCATCGACGAGGTGCCCGCGGGCAGTGGCCACTTCGTGTGCGTGGGGTTCAGCGGCCACGGATTCAAGCTCGCTCCCGCGGTGGGCGTGATGACCGCGGATCTCGTGCTACACGAGTCGAGCCCCACCTATGACGCGGCGGCGTTTCGTGCGGATCGGTTCGAGAGTGGGGACGTGATGAGCGGGCGGTATGCGTCGAGTATTACGGGGTAGCTGCGCACCGCCCCCTCCCCCACCAACCAAGGTTATAGGTTTCAGGTTTCAGGTTACAGGTATTGGGGCTGCGTGTCGCGGCGCCTGGACTCTTTCCCCAGGCTTGCGCCCGGGGTCTGCTGTACGATGGTGGGGTGTTAAGACCTGAAACCTGAAACCTGAAACCTGCGGGTGGTGCGGTGGGCAGGGACCTACTTGCCGGTCCGCTGTTGACGGTCCGATGGATGCACCGGTCTCGGCCCGTGAGGGGCGGGCTCCTGCCCCTGCATGACGACGCGTAACACGCCGGTCTCGAGGTCGACGTCCCATTTCGCGATGCGGGGCAGTACGAACTTTGACACCTCGGCAATGGTGAGTGTCGCAGCCGTCGTATCGAGAAAATCCAACACCTCGAGGCGGGCTACCTCGTATGTCTTGCCAACATGCCGGGCCTGGAGGCGAAGCCCCATGCGGTCGGCCAATGACCGCCGCACCGTCCGTTGCACGACGTCGAGCACACGTTGGAAGTAGCCGACGAGTTCGGCCGGTCCCTGCTTCGCACGACGCGCTTCCAGCTTCTCGGCTGTCTTCGGCTCGCACAGGCCGAGCAAGGCGGTCCGGATCGCGGCCTTGGGCGCCCGCGGTTTCACTGTGGACGGATCACCGCGCTCGAACGTTGCACAGTTCGCGATGTCGACCGGCGCGATCTTGAGAAAGGACGCCATGCGGTCGTAGAGGTCCGAGCGTCCGGGCAGTGGCGGCGGGCGCTTGCCGGCGAGGAGATCGTCGATGTATTGCGTGGGAACCTCGGCGGCCTCGGCCAGCGCCTCCGCCGTTTGCTCGATCGCCTTGAGGCGCTTTTTCAACAGGCGCCGAACCTCGACGGGTTTGTCCAGTGAGGGGACGGCCTTCTGCCACGCACTCATGTGCAGATCTCCTCTCGATCCGAAGTCGCGGCGCAGCGGCGAGGTGGGGCACGACGGATGGCGCAGCGACAAGCAAAACGGCGGACACGCCTTTGTGACGGGCCCACCGCTCTCGAAAGCTAGTCGGACACCCCCAGTGGGACAACCGACCTGGGTTGGCTTTTTCGACTATTTCCATTACTTTGGTATGCTGTAGAACGAACCGCAAGCTGGCATCATCCTACCCTGTAGATTGGTCTCCGCTTAGGCGTGGATTTCGGCGCTTCGCAGACCGTCGCCTCACTCCTCAGGTTCAGACAATTCGAACTCAGCGTTCCGGCGCCGTAGTGCGCCCGGACACGTCTGCGCATATCTATTGAGGAGTACGTAGTGCAATCGACTTTTGAAACGCTCGGCCTCGCCCCGGAGATCCTCCGGGCCCTCGAGCGGCGTGGTTATCGCGAGCCGACCCCGATTCAAC
>CAYLZR010000338.1:0-2700 GCA_964388145.1 uncultured Gemmatimonadaceae bacterium
CGCCACCGGCCGGTCGAGGCGCACTTCGTGGGCGAGATAGACGAGCCCCACCCCACCGCGCCCGATCTCCCGTTCGAGGGAGTACCGGCCGATCAGGACTTCCTGCAAGGCTAAGAATTCGAGGTCCGGGGCGTTGGGCATGTGCAAGACTATGTGTCGGGAGCAACCCTCGGGGCAAGTCGGGTATGTTCGCTGCGCTGAAACGCGGGCTCGGCCGCGTCATGTCTCTGCTGAATATCGAATATTGAATATTGAACAACGAATATTGCAGTGGTGGTGGGCAGTTCGATATTCCCTGTTGGATATTCGATATTCAATATTCAGCAGGGGCCTAGCCCGGGCTTGAGCCCACCGGGAAACGCGGAACCTCTTCTCGCCTCGACAGCCACCGAGCCCTATCTTAGGCCCTCATGGCCGACACTTTCGACCGCCTCAAATCCGCCCTCGCGGACCGCTACGCCATCGAGGAGCCGTCGGATGTCGGGAGATTGACGACGGCTAAAGCCGCCGCTCGGCGATCTGTCGGTAAACCGACCTTAGGGGAGTTGGTCGCTTCAGCGACAGTCAGTTGGCCGAGCCGCGAGTTTACTCGTGGTAACAACCGGAGCGTCGCGCGTCCCCCGAGGGCATCCCAACCAGCGGACTCGTGATGTGACGACCCTAGACCCCCTCCACGGACGCGTAGCATCCTTCCTCGCTTTCGTCTTTTTCTTTTCCGGCTTTGCCAGCTTGATGTATCAGATCGCCTGGCAACGACTTCTGACGCTGTATTACGGCGTCGGGACGATCTCGATTACACTCATCGTGAGCGTATACATGTTCGGGCTCGGCGTGGGCGCCCTCATCGGAGGCGCTCTGGCCGAGCGAATACACGACAAGCTGAGGCTGTACTTTGTCGTTCAGCTACTGCTCGCTCTCTTCGGGTTTGTGAGCCTTCCGTTTCTCGACTTTCTGGGCAGGCTCACGGCCGGAAGCAATTACGTCATATCCCTATGGTATATGGGGTCATTCCTGATCTTGCCGACCACACTGATGGGTATGACGCTGCCTCTACTTACAAAGATCTTCATTCGTTTCGCAAAGGATCTCCTGTCAACCGTCAGCTATTTGTATTTTCTCAATACGGTCGGCGCCGCCTGCGGCGCTTTGTTTGCGAGCTACGTGTTCATCTCATTCTTCGGGCTCCACGCAGCCGTTTACTGTGCCGCGGCGATCGACATTGTCCTGGCAGCCCTCATCTTGCGCGTTCACTTTCTACCCATGCCCGAGGCACACTACCAATACGCGCTTCATCTCGTGCACCCCCACGCAGATCACGACACGGTGCTTGGTAGGTTGGCGTATCCGGTTGTACTTATCACGGGTTTCTTGGCGATCGGATACGAAATTGTTTGGCTGCGCGTGGTTGGGGTTCTGGTCAAGGCGTCACCCTATGCTTTTTCGACGGTGTTGGCGGTTTACCTCGTTGGGATCGGCGTTGGCAGCTTCGGCGTTGCACGCCTCTGGCCACGGCAGACCGTCGTGGGGAAGCGAAATCTCTTCTTCCTCTTGCAGTTTCTCATCGGTCTCTGCGTGGCAACGACGTTCATAGGCTACTACTACCTGACGACATTCACTCCGCTCGGTGGTATCACGCGCGCCTCGTTCTCTACGGTGTTGCATCCATCCTTCATCATCCCATCCGTCGTCTCCTTGACACAATTTCTCAGCGACACCTTCGCCATCATTGACGTCTTCGTCTGGCCGCTCGTATTCGCGTTCGTCCCGACAGTTCTCATGGGGGCGAGCTTTCCACTCATTGCGCACTTGTCCCAAGTAGAGGCCCACGAGGAGGGCAAGACGGTCGGTCGGGTGTACTTCTTCAATATCGCTGGCAACGTGCTTGGCGGTATTGTCACAGGATTCGTCCTCCTGCCGATCATTGGAACGGCGCCGACGCTGCTCGTGTTCTCGACGATTGGCGTGCTGTTCGGGTTGTTCGTGACGCGGATCGCGGGAAGGCAGCTAGGGATCAGATTGCGGGTTGGCGCCGCCGTCACATCGCTGGTCCTCATTGTGGCGCTCTTTCCCAAGGGAGACCGCCTTTATGAAACGATGCATCATTCTCCCGGAGAGGGGTTCGAGACATTCATAGAGGAAGGCAGAGACGGAGTAGTTGTCACACAGCAAAAACAGGACACGATATACAACTACATCAACGGCATGGGCCACGGGGGGCGGCCGGGGTACGGATTTTATTACGAAGCCATTGAGGGACTGAGTTTTGCGCGACAAGTAGAGAACGTGTTGATCATCGGCTTTGGCACCGGATCGATCACCGAGATGATCCTCAAGATGAATAGCGTGAGGAAAATAACCATCGTCGAACTGAATCCGACGCTTCTCAAGAACCTGGAAAAGATGCCGTTGTTTAGGAAGCTACTCCGCGAGGACAGAGTTGAGGTGATCATCGACGATGGGAGACGGTGGTTGTTGAGGACGGACGAGAGGTTCGACCTCATCCAGATTGACGCGCTACGATCAACCACTTCGTACAGCAACAATCTCTATTCGCGCCAGTTCTTCGAGCTCGCGGGTCGCCACTTGAACGAAGGAGGAGTGTTTATGGTATGGATGGACGAGTACCGGGTCATACCAAAGACGATTCTAGCTGCGTTTGACCACCTACGCGTCTATGATTTCTTCTGCTTGGCGTCGAAC
>CAYLZR010000339.1:0-2699 GCA_964388145.1 uncultured Gemmatimonadaceae bacterium
ACGAACGTGAGCGACGGGTATGACGGACTGTTGGAAAAAATCCGCGCACTGCCGACGGTCGAGCGCGCCGGAATCACATCATCCCTGCCACTGAGCGAGCCGTTGGATTACCTGCTCCAGGTTATCGTCGTAGGCGAACCGCGTCCGGAACAAGGCACCGAACCCCATGCATGGTACCGGCAGATCAGCCCCGAGTTGCTCGAGGCCACAGGAGTTCCGTTGGTCCGGGGGCGCACGTTCGGAACCCGGGATCGAGAGGATGCTCCGGCGGTGGTCATCGTGAACCGCACCTTGGCTCGCACGCTGTTCGGAGACGGAAATCCCATAGGCCGGCAACTCTCCGGTGTTTCCGGCGCTTTCGGACCGCTGGGACAAATCTTCAACAATCAGACGGAAATCATCGGCGTGGTTGACGACGTCCGATATGGCAGCCTGCGGGAGCCGGCGGCGCCATCGATGTATTTCCCCTCGCGTCAGGCACCGTTCCGCCGGATGACATTCGTGGTCCGCACGAGCGGCGACCCGACCGCGATCGTACCGATGGTGCGCCGAGAGGTCGCGGTGACGGACCCCAACCTCCCACTGAACGACGTGAGCACGTTGTCGTCCGTGGTCGAGCGCTCGATTGCGCGCGACCGGTTTGCGATGTTGCTGGTCACTCTGTTCGGCGTCGTGGCGGTGAGCCTCGCGGCCGTGGGAATCTACGGGGTGCTCTCCTACACGGTGGCCCGCCGAACCCGGGAGCTTGGCGTGCGGATCGCCCTTGGAGCCAGTGGACCGACCGTGCTGAGACACGTGATGCGTCAGATGATCGTCCTGATCGGTCTCGGAGTAGGTATCGGAACGCTCGGCGCACTAGCGGCGATGCAGGCCATCTCGAGTCAACTGTTCGGTGTAACCGTGCGAGACCCAGTGACATTCGGTGCGGTGGCCCTGCTTCTCGGAGGCGTCGCGTGCTTCGCGAGCTATATCCCCGCGTTGCGCGCTACCAAGATCAGTCCGCTGACAGCGTTGCGGTATGATTAGCTGTTCTATGAAAGCGATTGTCAAGGGCGGACTTCGTCCCCGCTGATGGGAGGGCGTTTTCTTCCCTGACAATCAGCCCTCTTTTCTGAGAAGACGAGGTCTGGTGGTGCTTCCGGGTACACGGGGCAGTTCTCTTCCGCATCGTTCACCTCGATTTGACTCCCGATCCAACTGGACGAATGCAAGCGGTTGCGTTCGCGCGGTGCGAACCATGGTTCTATCTGAGACTCGGCACGGAGCCGGCCTGACGCTTCTTCTGGTTCAGCGGGGGGGCCTGGAGTTAGACGAGTGCCTCGGCGTGACTGCTGGCCGGACGAACGGATCTGTCGAGACTGCCCCCCGCACCATCGTCCCGAACCCTGGAGCCGGGGGCGAGGTGACCTCACCCGCACCACCGCCTCGGGGCGCCGGGCGCTTAGCGCGCTTGCTGCGTCAACTTTGCCGGATCGTAGCGTTCTCCTTTCTTCCACAGGCGCAGCGTGATGGCTGCGAGCTTGCGCGCGAGGGTCACGCGCGCCAGCGGCTCGCGCATCCCGCGGGCGAGCAACCCGCCGTAGAAGTCCTGCAGGGGCCCGGGCCGCCCGGTGGCCGCGGAGGCCGCGCCTTTGAACACATCCTTGAGCACATGATTGTGATTACGATTGAGCCCGCGGGTCAGCGGCGCACGGCGCCGGCGCACCGGCTGGCCCGCGACGAGCGTATAGTCCGCGCTGGACCGCGTGACCACGGCCAGCCCCGCGTAGGCCCACAGATTCCGTTTGGTGCGAAAGCGCCAGGGCGTCTGCATCGTGGCCAGCAGCAAGGCCACGCGCACCGGCCCATAAAACGGGATCGCCTGCAGCACGGGCCACGCCGGATCGCGCCGAGCTTCCGCGATCATCGCCGCCTTCGCTCGGGGCCGCAGGGCGCGCAGCACGTCGAGCTCGGCGTAGAGGGTCTCGGCCCGGAACCGGACCCCGTGGTCCGTGAGCTGGGCGAGCCACGGCCCGCGGCCCGCCGGGTGATACACGCGCTGGCCAGGCGTCGGGATCGCGCGGGCGCGGAACAGCGCCTTGAGCCGGAGCATCACCCGCGTCGAGTCCTCGACCAGGTTGCCGTACGTGCGGGTGAACTCCTTGAGATCCGCGCGGTGCGCGCTCCCGTGATAGACCGCGCGCAGCGCACCGCGGCGCAGCAACGCGGACAGCTGGTCGGCATCGATCTCATCGCCCTTGTTGCCCTGCTGGGACTCGCCCCGCCGATCGCACACGACGACCCGATCGACCAGCGGCACGAGGAGATCGTGCAACCACTGCGCCTGGGTCCCTTCCTCGAGCGCGACGTGGATCGTCCCGCGCATGCCGCGGAAGCACTCCACGAGCGCCCGCGCCTCCGTCGGCACGATCATCCGCGCGATCTTCCGGCCGCTCTCTTCGCGCACCGAGGCGATCGTGGTTGCTTGGTGGACGTCCAACCCGACATACTTCGTGGTCCGTTTCATGAGAGCCGCTCCTTGCTGTGGTCCATGGGACTTCGACGACTCCATGGTAGCAGCAAGGGGCGTGCTTTCAATATGCGTGAGCTAGGAGCTAGGAGCATTCCGCTACACCATTGGAAGACTCACTACTCACTACTCACAACTCAGAGCCTGTGAAATAATCACCTTTGGTTCGGCATCCAAGAGGTTGTATTTT
>CAYLZR010000340.1:0-2690 GCA_964388145.1 uncultured Gemmatimonadaceae bacterium
CCGCATCCATGAAGTGTGGTCCCGTGAGTTTGAGTCCCAGGAGCAGCGGTCTATCTGATGGATTGGCGACGACTACGTCATGGGTATCTATGGCGATGAGTTGGGCGTCGAGTATCTACAAGTGCACGAGATCGTGAAGTAGTGCCGCTGATGAACACGGATGGATTGCGGACGCACGCTGATTGAATTGCAACCCGAGGCGACGGAACAACTGTAAGCCACTGCACCTGTAGCATCTAGGAAATCAATCCGAGCGAGGAACGTATATGCGCTGGCAGAATCGTGGCCGAATGTATTGGAGGACCGTCGCGGCGATCGTCATAGGGATGAGCCTGATCGGCTGGGCGGTGGAGGATGTGTTGTCTTGGTTGCAGAAGACCGCCCTTGTTATCGGGGTTGGACTCCTGGCGTACGGTATGGCCACCGGCTACCGGTCGGGTCGCGATACCAGTCGTGAGTCTTCAGGTAGCAACCACTAGGATAGACCAGAGGCCCGAGTGGTGCGTATCAGTGATGGGGCCGCTGCGACGGGCACCAAAGGTTCGCTTGATGGATGATTTTACGTAGGAGCCGGTTTATTTGATGTCAAAATCCGCCATCGAGCTCATGAGACAAGCTGATCGCGCACGACGCGAGAATCGACCGGCCGATGCACATCGGGATTGGGCCGACGCGGTGGCGCTGTGTCGCCAGGCTGGTGTGCAGCGCGAATTGGTGCAGGCACTCAAGGGACTTGGCCAGATCGAGCGAGACCTGGGGCGTGGCGATGCAGCGCGACCGTTGTACGAGGAAGCGGTCGCCATTTGCCGCGACGAAGGCGATCCTCTCGCCCTGGCACACACGGTTCGACATCTAGGTGACATCCATCAGGATGCGGGTCGGGCGGAATTGGCCGAGCCGTGCTATCACGAAGCACTCGCCCTCTATAGGAGTCACAAGAAACCACCGCCACTCGACCTCGCGAACGCGATCCGGCCGCTGGCGATACTCAAGGACGACGCTGGCGAGGTGGAAGACGCGAAACGGCTGTGGGAGGAAGCGCGGGACCTCTACGCGGAGGCAGACGTGAGAGAGGGCGTTGCCGAAAGCGCGGCTCGGCTCGCTCGGCTGAGCCGCTAGGCGCGTTCTTGAATGCCTATGAGATAACGCCTGATGCTGATCGGATTGCTTACTACAGACTTCTCTACGATCTAGTATCGTAAACGTCGACCTGAGTGTGGTTAAGAGAGGATGAGACATGAGCGTTCATGCAAATGCCAAGTTCCAAATGAAGTCGTGGGACGAGAAACCCTACGACGAGATTGAGGGCGGACCCAAGCTCACCCGGGCGACCGTGGCCAAATCATACAGCGGCGATATCGAGGGAGATGGGACCGTCGAGTATTTGATGATCCATCGTGAGGACGGTTCAGCGAGCTTTGTGGGCCTCGAGCGGGTGGTTGGCAGCATCGGCGATCGACGGGGGAGCTTCGTATTGGAGCACAAGGGCACCTTCGAAGGGGGCACCGCCAAGATCACGTGGTCCGTCGTACCAGGCTCGGGCACCGGAGATCTGAGCGGGTTGCGGGGCGAGGGTGGCTTCGCTTCAGCGCATGCAGATGAGTATGCTATCACCCTCGACTATGATTTCGAGTGACGGGGTTGGTTGAGCCATGACGACGATTCTTCAAAACCACTACGTGCTTGCTGTGGCGGATGCGGAAGCCTCGGCGCACTTCTATACGACGGTCCTTGGTTTCGCCGAAGATTTCAGCGGCGATGGGTGGCGTTTTGTCAAACGCGACACGTGCATGATCATGCTCGGGGAATGTCCCGAAGCGATTGCGCCCTCGGATCTGGGCGATCATTCCTACTTTGCATATTTGGTCGTTGACGACGTAGATGCGTACTGGAACGAAGTTCGCGATCTCGGTGTTGAGGTCATGGCTGAACTCACGGATAAGCCGTGGGGAATGCGCGAGTTCGGCATCCGGACACCGGACGGGCATCGGCTAATGATCGGCCAGGACTTGGAAAAATAGCCGAGAGAGCCTTCGGTTGCGGTTTTGCCCCGGGCCGGTACTATCGGAGAACCAATCTCACCTGCCATGTCCATCCGGCGTGCCATGGTGAAACGAGAAACGAGGTAAACGTAGAATGCAACGACTGAGACCCCTATTCTTGATTGCCATCGCGGTGGGGTTGGGCGCTGGTCCTGCCGCAGCGCAAAGCGCAGCAACCGATTATCGCGACGAGTTCATGCATCACTTCCGCCAATCGACCCGCAAGATCATCTCGCTCGCGGAGGCCATGCCGGAGGAGTTGTATATGTGGAGTCCCGGGCCGGGAGTGTTGCCGGTTGGACAGGTGTACATGCACATCGCCCGATACAACTATTTCTATCCTGAGACGGCGCTTGGTATCGCGGCTCCTGCAGACGTAGACGTAGCCAATCTCGAGAGCATTACGGAAAAGGCGGAAATCACCAAACTGCTGCGACAATCGGTTGAGCACGTGCGGCTGCACGTGTCTCGCATGACGACCGAAGATCTGACGAGAACGACGACTTTGTATCGCCGTCAGATTGCCGGCTGGGCCGTGCTGTTCCAACTGCTGGCGCACATGAACGAGCACGTCGGGCAGTCGGTGTCGTACGCTCGAATGAATGGCATCGTTCCACCCTGGTCCATGTGAAACTCATTGCCATCAGT
>CAYLZR010000341.1:0-2687 GCA_964388145.1 uncultured Gemmatimonadaceae bacterium
GTTTTCGATCATCCAGGCATCGGAGACCGACTCGTCGACCCAGCAGAGCAAAGCAAGTCCATCGGGACGCTCGACGGTGACACAATTGGCACCATCCGCTTTCCCAAACGGGACCGTGGCGACGATGCGTGCCTCGCCGGCGGCGAGGGGGACGAGAAGGATGTCCGCGGAGCCGTCCTCTTGCACGTACACAGACCTGCCGTCAGCGGTCCAGCCCTTTGGCAGTCCGCTATGGACAAACGTCTGCGAGGAATCCTCCAGCGAAATAACCCAGACACCCCTCGGGAATCGATTCCAATAGACGGCAACGCGCTCCCCGGCGGGGGAGTAGAAAGGAAAGAACATCCAACCTACAGAGTCGTTGGCAACGAGCGGCTCCTCCGCCTCCGTCTGCGGATCGAGCAGGTGGAAGTTTCGATTTCCGGGCCGGGAGTACAGGATGCGATTGTCAGGCGCCCACGCGAGGCCGCCGTCACCCATCTCGGTCCCCTCGTAGGTGCGGACCTGCCCACGATCCAGGAGAACCGTGTGCACCTTGAGCTTTCCATCCTTCCGGTCGCCGAACGCGACGGCAGCTCCATCGGGAGACCACACCGGGGGGAACCACGCGGCAACCTCACCGCTCGACGTCACCCGTCTCGGTGTATCGCCAGCGGTGCGGCCCACGAACACGTCGGCCTCAGTCCCCCGGCGCTGGACATACGCAATCCACGCACCGTCGGGGGAGACCCGAGCGCTGGACTTCGGAGCTGTGCCTTGGGTCAGCTGGACGGTGGTGAACTGAGCCCCTTCGCCCCGCCCAGGTGCCGTCGCCAACCACAGGTTCGAGTGGCTCTGCCGTTTGGTGATCACAAGCTTGCGACCATCCGCAGAGAAGCTCAGCCCGGGGTTCCCAAAGTCGAAACCGACCTCGACCCCAACCCGCAGCACCTCGGGAACGCCTCGAACCTGCCCGTTGGGCGCGACGCGCAGCTTTAACAGTTCATCGCCGATCCACGTACCAATTTGGCCGCTGCCGAACCGGAAGCGAGTGTAGTAGACGGCATCGCCCGACGGTGACCAGCGGGGTGGGCTCAGGATCATCGTGTCTTGCACCAGTCGATGCCTGCTGTGTCCATCCACCGCAACCGTCCACAGCGAATAGGTTTCCGGTGACGACTCGCCGGAGATCAATGCAATGAACCTGCCGTTCGGAGACCAATCACCCGCTAACAAGAAATCGGCGATGGAATCGGGGGTGCTGACGGAACTCGTGTCGCCCGTGGCGAGGGTCGTGAACCTGATCGCGCCAGCACCGCTGAGACCCGCCTGCGACCAGTGAGCCACTTGCGATCCGTCCGGCGCCCAGACGACGTACGGGCCTACTCGAGGAAGCGAACGTGGTGTGCCACCGAGCCTCGGGTACGTCACCGCCACAAATCGTTGAGTAGTATCAAGGCCGACATACAGGAGTGAAACGCCATCCGGCGACCACCGTAGGGACGCTACGGTCTCACCGATCGGCGCGATCTCGATGATCGTCCCGCCCGTCAAGTCCAACACAAACAGGTGATTCGTGTCGCCTATCTCCACATAGGCCAGCAGCTCGCCATCCGGGGAGATCTCCGCCCAGGTGACGTTCCCACTGAACGTGAGTTGGGTGTTACGCGGGGCCGGAAGGGTGACTGGGCCAGCATCGCCTCGGGTCAGGAGCAAAACTGTCGCGACGGCAACGAGGACCAATGCACCGGCCGTGATCGCCTTCGTACTGCGAGATACGGTGGCCACCAGAGCGGTTATTGGCCGTGCCCCGACCAACGGTTTTGGGGTAGTCATTGGCCCGGGTGTGCCCCCCTCACCTAGCCGCGCGGCAAACTCAACGGTTGTTGAAAAGCGGTCCGCGGGTACCTTGGCCAGAGCCTTCATAACGGCCCGATCGACGGCCTCGGGAACGGTGTTGCGGAGAATGCGCAAAGGGGTCGGCTGCTCGGTGAGAAGCTTGACGATAATGGCTTGCGTACTGCGACCCGTATGTGGAGGTTCCCCCGCCAGCAGTTCGTAGAGCACCGCAGCCAGCGAATAGATGTCGCTGCGGGCGTCAACGTCGTGGTCGGCCGTGGCCTGCTCGGGACTCATGTACTCCGGCGTGCCGAGCGACAGGCCGGTCTCCGTCAGTCGTTGTCCACCAGCCGCACGCAATGCCAACGCTAGGCCGAAATCCGCCACCATCGCTTCGCCTTCGTGGAGAAGAATGTTCCCGGGCTTGAGATCGCGGTGGATGACGCCCTGGGTGTGGGCATACGCCATCGCACTAGCTACGTCTTGGGTGATAGCCAGCGCTTCTTCAATCGAGAGTTGCTTTTCCTTCTGTAGCTTGTCTCGCAGCGACTCGCCTTGGACGTAGGGCATGACGTAGTACAGGAAGCCTTCTGCTTCACCGGAGTTGATCAACGTCAGGATGTGGGGATGATTGAGCTTGGCCGCGATCTGGATCTCGTGGAGGAACCGCTGGGCCCCAACGACCGCAGCCAATTCAGGTCGCAAAACCTTCACAGCGACCAGGCGGTCATGTTTTTGATCGCGGGCGAGATAGACCGTGGCCATGCCGCCCGCACCGATCTCTTCCTGGATGGCATAGCGGTCAGCTAAGGCAGTTTTGAGGCGGTCGAGAAGCTCTGGCACTGCGTTTTGGCCCTGCTGGCGACGGT
>CAYLZR010000342.1:0-2675 GCA_964388145.1 uncultured Gemmatimonadaceae bacterium
AATGGTACCATCATGAAACGCTATTTCTTGCTGGCTTGCTCGACATTCCTCGCGCTTCCTCTGGCCCTGTCCGCGCGGCAAAAGCCCGTTGCCACGCCGGACGACTACGGTCGATGGGAGTCTTTGGCCCAGCCCAGCCTCTCACCTGATGGGGGTTGGTTGGCGTACGTCATTCGGCGTGTGAACGAGGAAAACGAACTTCGTATCCGGAGCCTGTCGCGCGATACGACGCGTGTGGTTGCGTACGGTACCACGCCCCGCTTCTCGAGCGACTCGCGTTGGCTCGCGTATGCTATCGGCATGTCCTCCGAGGAACGCGAGCGGTTGACCGAAGAGGAAAAACCGGTGCGTGACAAGATTGGCATTCTCAATCTGGCAACCGGTGACGAGGTGGAGCTCGAAGCCGTGGCGTCGTTCGTGTTCAGCGAAGGCGGGGAATACCTCGCGATGCGGGGTTATCCCGCCGAGGATAGCGCTCGGTCGGCGGTCGACCTGCTCGTACGCCATCTCGAAAGCGGTACCACTTCCAACTTCGGCAACGTTTCGGCGTTTGAGTGGGCCGAGGTAGGGACCTTCCTCGCCATGACGATCGAGACGGAGACGGGGAACGGGAACGGTGTGCATCTGTACGACCCGGCCACGGGATCACTCCGCGTACTCGAGTCGTCGACATCGGTGTATCGTGCGCTGGTGTGGCGTGAGGATGACGACGATCTCGCCGTGCTTCGTAACCAAGAAGACGACGCATTCAAGGAAGACACCCACGTCATCGTGACGTGGACGGATGTCGGTAGGGGACCGTCGGCGAAACGCGAGTTCGATCCCTCGGACACGGAAGGATTCCCGGAGGGCATGCGGATTGCCGAACAAGGCACGTTGCACTGGGCGGCTGACGGGTCGGCGATCCAATTCGGTCTCCGGCCGCGCGAGCGGTCTCCGAAAAAAGACAAGCCGGAAGATGCGGCCGATGCCGATACGGCCGAAACGGATGAACCGAAGGAAGAAGAAAAGAAGTCGGACGTCCAGATATGGCACGCTCGAGATTTGCGCATCATTCCCATGCAACGCTCGCAGGAAGAACGCGATCTGCGGCGCACGATACCGGCCGTGTGGCATTTCGACTCGAACCGATTCGTCCAGCTCGGAACCGACTTGATGGAATCCGTGCAGGTCTTGGAGGACGACCGGTTCGCCACCGAAACATGGAATGAGCCGTACGCGTTTGAGACCATGTTCGGACGGCGGTACAACGACATCTATCTGATCGACACGCAGACCGGTGAGCGCACCAGGATCATCGATAAGGTACGCCACTTCTACGGCGGCAGTTCGACCGGGCGATATCTCCTGTATTTCAAGGGCAAGGATTTCTGGACGTACGACACTCAACGGGGTGAACACCACAACCTCACTGCGGATGTTGCGGCGATCTTTGCAAACGAGGAATACGACTATCCGGTGGAGCAATACCCGCCGCGCGGCATCGCCGGTTGGACCGAGGGCGATCGAGCTGTCTTGGTGTACGACAAATACGATATTTGGCGTTTGTCACCAGATGGATCCGACGCACAACGTGTGACGGATGGCGCTGACACTCGAGTAATCCACCGGTATCTGCGTTTGGATCGAGAGGCGGAGAGTATCGATCCGGACGAACCCCTGTATCTCAGAATTACGGGCGACCGCACCAAGCAAAACGGCTTTGCGCGGATGCGCATGGGCCGCGAGGTGGAACGTCTCGTCTTCGAAGACGAAAGCGTGACTGGCTTGATCAAAGCCGAAGATGCAGACGTGTTTGCATACGCGGTCGGAGATTTCGACGACTCACCGGACTATTTCATCGCGGGTCCGGATCTGGACGACGCGAGGCAGGTGACCGAGACGAACCCGTTCCAGGAGAATTTCGCTTGGGGTAGCTCTGAGCTGGTGGACTTTGAGAGCACTACCGGTCGGAAACTTCAGGCCGCGTTGCTGTACCCACCGAACTACAATGCGTCCAGACGATACCCGATGATCGTATACACCTACGAGCTACTGTCATCGCGCGTTCACAGGTATGTCGTTCCGTCGGAGCGGAGTTATTACAACTTTCAGGTGTTCGGCAACGAGGGATACCTCGTCCTGCTGCCGGACATTGTCTACCGCGGCCGCGACCCCGGGCGGTCTGCTGTCGAATCGGTTGAAGGAGCCGTAAAGGCGATCGTCGATCGCGGCATCGTCGATCCCGACCGCATCGGCCTGGTGGGACACTCCTGGGGCGGATACCAGGCGACATATATCCCCACCCAGACGGACATTTTCGCCGCGTCGGTCGCCGGCGCACCACTCACCAATTTCCTCAGCATGATGGGAGCCATCCACTGGCGGCCCGGCCTTCCCGAAACCGGGCACTGGGAGACCGGTCAGGCGCGCATGGGTGTTCCTTTTTGGGAGGACTTCGAAGCCCACGTGCGCAACTCACCCGCAGCGTTCGTGCACAAGCTCAACACACCCATGCTCATGATGTTCGGTGATGACGACGGCACCGTCGATTGGCGTCAAGGCGTTGAGTTCTACAACTACGCCCGCCGCGCTGGAAAGAAAGACTTTGTGATGCTCGTGTATCCCGGTGAGGGCCATGGGCTCAGCAAGAAGGAGAACCAGATCGACTACCAGCGCCGCATCCTCCAATGGTT
>CAYLZR010000343.1:0-2655 GCA_964388145.1 uncultured Gemmatimonadaceae bacterium
ATCGAGGTGTCGGTGAAACGCCGGACGCAGATGCAGAAGGAAGGCATGAATGCCTTGCTCGCCGTGGCGCAGGGATCAGCGCAAGAGCCGCGGTTTATCACCATGGAGTATCGGGGCGGGGGCCACTCCAAGCCCGTTTGCTTGGTGGGGAAAGGTGTGACGTTCGATTCGGGCGGTATTTCGCTCAAGCCGGCCCTCAACATGGAAGAGATGAAGTTCGACATGTCGGGCGCGGCGGCCGTGCTGGGCACGTTCGAAACGCTGGGCAGGCTCAAACCGGCGATCAACGTCGTTGGTTTGATCCCCACGACGGAAAACCTTCCGTCGTCAACGGCGGTCAAACCGGGCGACGTGATCACCACCCATTTCGGCAAAACGGTGGAGATTATCAACACGGACGCGGAAGGCCGCTTGATCTTGTGCGATGCCCTGTCCTACGCCCGACGGTTCAAGCCGGCCTGCATTGTGGATATTGCGACGTTGACCGGTGCAATTGTCATCGCACTCGGCGACCAGGCAACGGGTGTGATGGGAAACGACGAAGATCTCGTCGCGGAGATTCGCGCCGCGGGTGCACGTGCGGGTGAGCCTTGTTGGGAGCTACCGCTTTGGGACGGTTATCGGCAACAGATCAAGTCCGACACCGCCGATATCAAGAATGTCGGTGGCCGTGCGGCCGGCGCCATCACCGCCGGGTGGTTTCTCAAGGAATTCATCGAGGAACACCCATGGGCCCATCTCGATATTGCGGGTACGGCGTATCTCGACCGCGACCGCCCCGACACCGCGAAGGGACCGACCGGAGTGGGCGTCCGCTTGTTCGCCGAATTTGTCTTGAGGCGTGCGGCTGGGTGAAGCCGTTTCGCTCGACGCTCGTCGTGGTCGCGTGTTTCAGTCTCGCTCAACCGGCAGTCGCACGGACATCGGCCGCGCAAGACACGACCTCCGTCGACAGTTTGACCATCGTCACCACCACCGACACCGTGCCGCGACGCCCGGTTCTCCCCGTGGTAGACACGGAGACCCCTACGGGTCCGCTGCCACCCGGCACACGTTATCACTTCACCCGCTCGTCGATGGTGTGGACCAGCGCGCTCACGCTCGCCGATCTGTTGACGGCAATCCCGGGCGTGTACGTGGCGCGCGGCGGTTTCTTCGGTCAACCGGAGTACGTGATGTACGCCGGTCGCGGCGCTGCATCGGTGGAACTTTTTTGGGACGGATTGCCGTTACCACCGGTTGGCCCGGATTCGATTTATTCCGACCTCGGACGTTTCTCGTTGAGTTATCTCCGACAGGTCGACGTCGAAGTCTTGCCCGGCACGCTACGCATTTACCTGGTCTCCGAACGACACGAATATCCCGAGCCGCGAACGGCCATTCGTGTCACCGCCGGCGCATTCAGCACCGCACAGTACGCCGCGCTCTATCAACGCCGGTGGGAGAGCGGTCTCGGCCTCAACCTTGCGGGTGATTTCATGGCGTCGGATGGCGACGCCGAGGTCAGCCGTAACGATCAATACTTTGACCTGTGGGCCAAGCTTGCATGGTTGCCTGGAGACGGAACGAGCGGTGCAATTTATCAGGTCCGGAGACAGGACCAGGAACGCGAACCGCGCACGGGGACCAACACACCCGGCATTGCTGCTCGGGTCGGAAACCGAACCGATCTCCTTTTCAAGGTATTCACCGGAAATCGCCCCGACCGCCTGGGACTCCGAGCGGAGGCGGGTTTGGGATCGACGTCGTGGACGGGCGATACGATCGTTGGCGAGCAGTCCGTTCGGCAGGCATTCGCAAGCGTGCGATACGCCACTCCCCAATTCACCATCGAGACGACGGGTCGTGCCGCAGACGCCCGCATCAATACCCAGGCCGAAACCCGAGTGGGTTGGGTGCCGATCCGCGGCGTAGTCTTGTCGGGGCAGGGACGATGGCAACGATTTTCGGAAGGCCGAAGCGCTAAGGGTGGAAACCTCTCGCTGGGCTTGTATCGAGGACACTTTTCCGTAGTCGGACAGCTCTCGAGCGGTGAGGTGGTTCAGGCGGCGGCTATCGCGACCGACTCTGCACAATTCGTGACCGACGCCTCCATCCTCGTGGGGATGGAGACGAGCCGTCTCGGCGGCCACATCGGCTTGACCCGCCGCGACGCGTTTCAGCCGGCAGCGATTCCCGACTTGTTGGGAACCCCGGGCATGAATCCGTCGGTGGCTGCGACCTATCTCACGGCCGACATCAGACTGAGGCCTGTTTATCCTCTGATCTTGTCAGCGTGGTACTCTCATCCGGGGACCACGCCCGGCGACTTTCAACCGCCGAAACACGGACGCGTGGATCTCACATTTCGGTCGAAGTTTTGGCGCACCTTCCGTAGTGGCGTGTTCGAATTCATGCTGCGGTACGGAATCGAATACTGGAGTACTGGAACAGCCGGGATCAACACAGCGGATGTACCGGAAATCTTGCCCGGCGCAACGTTTCACGAGTGGTTCGTGGAACTGCAGCTGGTGGGTTTCAAAGTGTTTTGGAACCTCCGCAACGCGCGCAATTCGAGGGGGGAGTACGTGCCGTCGCTCTCCTATCCGCGAAACGCGCAGACCTTTGGTGTGCGGTGGGTGTTTACGAACTAGCCCCCTGTGTTAGCTGTTAGCT
>CAYLZR010000344.1:0-2653 GCA_964388145.1 uncultured Gemmatimonadaceae bacterium
ACACGTATCAAGACCTGGTTCGCTTCCTGCACCGCATGGTGTGGGATGCGGACCGGGCGCACGACCTGGCGCAGGATGCTTTTGCCAGGGCGTTGGGCCGATCGCCCGACAACCCCCGGGCGTGGCTGTTCCGGGTGGCGTCGAACCTCGCCACCGACGAGGCGCGCACGGCCATCAGGCGGCGCAAGCACCTTGTGTTGATCAAAGGGGAGGCCGAGGCCCAACAACAGGCACAGACCTCGCCACAAGATCGC
This sequence comes from uncultured Gemmatimonadaceae bacterium, assembly GCA_964388145.1. Lineage (GTDB taxonomy): Bacteria > Gemmatimonadota > Gemmatimonadetes > Gemmatimonadales > GWC2-71-9 > B3T1B10. The sequence continues at coordinate 255 of CAYLZR010000344.1, forward strand.
CTGGAGCAACAGGAGCGCCTAGACGCCGTCAAGCAAGCGCTCGACAAATTGGGAAAACGGGACCGAGAGGCTCTGCTGCTGTGGAGTGCCGGGCTCAATTATGAGGACATTGCGGCTGCCACCGGCTTGGCCGCCGGAGCGGTGGGAACGACGCTGTCACGCGCACGCCGCCGGTTGGTAGAAGCGTACGATGCATTGGAGAAACGTCATGTCGCACATTGACGAAGGACAGATACACGCGTACCTCGACCGTCAACTCGAGTTTGCGGAAGCGGAAGCTCGGGAGCGCCTCGAGGCGCATGTCAGCGGATGCGCCCAGTGCACGGCGCTCCTCGAGCAGGAGCGGAGTTTCCACGGTCGGGCGGCAGCGGTGCTCCAGCAAAGCGAGCCGGATTTGGTGGAGGCACCTGCGTTCGACGATATCGTGGCGCGGGCAACACACCGATCCCAATCGGCGTCGGTAAGGAAGCTCAACCGGACCCGTTCCCTCGCTTGGGCCGCGAGCATCGCCGTTGCGGTTACCGTGGGTTGGTACGCTCGCTTCTCCGTTTCCGGTCCGTTACCGAACGAGCAAACGCTCGCAGAGCTGCAGCAGCCGCAGGCCGCACTCGCCCGGAACGAAGCGCCGCGGGCGGAGGCGGTGGCCGACGCGGACGAGGCGAAAACCGGCGTGGCGAACGCACTGCAACCTACCCCAACCGCGCCTGCGCGGGAGCGAAACGAGTTATCGTCAGCCGTGCAAGAAACCGCACGCCGTGGTTTTCGCGAGGGCGCCGGTGTCGATTCGGGAGCCGAACGAGAGGTCGAACGCACACTGTCCGCGGGTCGCCGGGACGCGCCGGCAGAGAGACGGCAGCGGTTGGTTGCCGATCAGCTAGCCGCGGTCGCCGACAAGGCCGCGCAAGGGGACAGCATCGAAACGGTTGTCGCGCAGGCCGAGTTGCGAGCGCGCAGGGTGGTGGATCAGGATCGCCCGGCGGTTACCGCATTCGCGTTCAGCGATGACGAGGCCTGGACCGACCTCACCCTACAGGAAGCGGAACGCAGGATCGGTCGGCGGATATTGATCGTAGAGGGACTGGAAATCTTGCGCGTATCGATCGAATCGGTGGCCGCAAACGCATCGGTACGGGTCGTACAGCAACTACCGTCGGGAGACTCACTCGAAATCGTGCAGCGGCCAGTCGCCGAGGTGGACCGTGTGGCCGGTGCCCTTCAAGCCCGTGCCGAACCGGTCCAGACCGAGGAGATGGCGGCCGATGCGAGAACCGTGTCTACGATGAGTGTCGTTCGAGGCGGGGTATTGCTGATACTGCGGGCTCCCGTACCGCACGACTCTCTTCAGGCACTCACCTTACGCCTCCGCGAGTCGCCGAGTACGAATTAGATCGGCTACGACCGAGACAGCAATCTCCGCCGGTGTATCGGCGCCGATCTCTACTCCAATGGGCGTTTTGACGCGTTCGAGCGCTGCGCGCGGCACTCCCGCCGCGGCCAACACTTTCCAGATTACCGCACGTTTCCGTTTGCTCCCCAGCATGCCGACGTAGCGAGCCCGCGACGCGGCGGTTCGTTCGATGATGTTGGCGTCGTAGCTGTGCCCCCGTGTCGTGGCGAGCACGTAGTCGTCTTCGTCGAACACCATGTCGTCCAACACCGTGCTGAAATCTCCCACGATGATCTCGTGGGCATCGGGAACGTTATGCTCGTTCGCAAAATCGTCGCGGTCGTCAGAAATCACGACGTGAAAGCCGGCCCGCGCGGCCGCTCGAGCGATCTCGGCGCCGACATGTCCCGCACCGAAGATGATCACGCGTGGGATGCGATCGATCCATTCCACGAAAACGGAGCGCTCCTGATCGACCAAGACACTACCGCGGGGACGCTCGAACTCGTCGACACACTCCAACGCGTTCAGTGCGTTGCCCACACGCAGCGGCTGCCCATTTACCACCACCGCCTTTTCCGGCCCGCCATTCCACTCGAGCCCGGTGAAGACCTGCACCGGTAACCGCTGTGTAATGCCCGTGGCTACCGCTTCGCACAGCGCTGCCATCTCGTTGGAGGGGACCACGGGTTCCAGAAACAGATCAACCGTACCGCCACACGAGAGGCCGATATCGCCGGCGGTGTCCGCGTTGAGCGAATGCCGAACAAAGTTCGGCTTGCCCTGGGCGAGCGCCTCGAGCGCTTGGCCCACCACCTCCGCCTCCACACATCCTCCACCGACGGTCCCTCGTCGCCGTCCGTCGGCGGTGATGAGCATCTTGGCGTCCGAGGCCATCGGTAGCGAGCCACGCTGCCGCGCGACGGTCGCCAACGCAGCAGGCGTGCCGGACTTCGCGAGGCGAGCCACTTCCGCCCAAAGTTCCGCGCGTTCGGTCATACGCTCCATACCA
>CAYLZR010000345.1:0-2651 GCA_964388145.1 uncultured Gemmatimonadaceae bacterium
CACAGGGAGCCCGACATGGCGAAAAACACACCGAAATCGAAGACATCCGCCTCGGCCAAGCGGCAAAAGGCCAATTCCCTCCGCAAGACCAAAAAGCAGACCTGCATCGACATGCTGAGGCGCCCGTCGGGCGCCAGTCTGGCCGACCTGCAAAAGGCGACCGGCTGGCAGCCCCACAGCGTTAGGGGCTTCCTCTCCGGCACGGTCAGGAAGCTGGAAGGCGTCAGGCTGATCAGCGAAGTCACAGACGGCGGCGAGCGGCGCTATCGCATCGAAACCGGAAAGATGTCCTGATCATGGGCCGCCAGATGTCGAGCGCAGAGCTCGAGCGGGAGATCGGCATACTCGCCGGTCTTCCCCGGGCCGATCTGGTCGAGCGCTGGAAAGAACTTTATCGGGTCGATCCGCCCAAGGGCATGAGCACGCGGCTGATGGTCCGGGCCATCGCCTACGAGATGCAGGCTAGGCATTACGGGGGGCTCAGGCCTGCCGTGGTGCGGCAACTCGACAAGATTGCCCGCGGCGATACCAGGGGCAAAGTCGAAAGCGCACCAAGGGCGCCTGCGCTTGAGCCCGGCGCCAGGCTGGTTCGGGAATGGAACGGTGTGACGCATACGGTCGATGTGATCGACGACGGGTTTGAATGGCAAGATCAGCGATACGGGTCCTTGTCCGAGATCGCGAGGCTGATCACCGGTGCCCGATGGTCCGGCCCCAGGTTTTTCGGCCTGAACGGGAGGGCGGCACCATGACGAGGAAGTATCGCTGCGCGATCTACACCCGCAAATCCACAGAAGATGGGCTGGAGCAGGACTTCAACTCCCTGGATGCCCAGCGCGAGGCCTGCGAGGCCTATATCAAGAGCCAGCGGCACGAGGGCTGGAAGTTGCTGCCCGACCGTTATGACGATGGCGGCATATCGGGGGGCACCATGGTACGCCCGGCACTGCAGCGCCTGCTGGATAAAATAAGGGCAGGGCGGGTCGATATCATCGTCGTCTACAAGGTGGACCGGTTGACCCGGGCACTTTCCGACTTTGCCAAGATGGTTGAGCTCTTTGATGCGAAAGATGTGTCCTTTGTTTCGGTCACCCAGCAGTTCAATACGACGACGTCTATGGGCAGGCTGACGCTGAACGTTCTTTTGTCCTTCGCCCAGTTCGAACGCGAGGTCACCGCCGAGCGTATCCGCGACAAGATTGCGGCCTCCAAAAAGAGAGGCATGTGGATGGGCGGCCCGGTGCCGCTCGGCTACGACAGCGTGGACAAGAAGCTGGTGATCAACGAGGCCGAAGCCGAGACGGTCAGGGCCTTGTTCCGGCTCTATCTGGAGAAGGGCAATGTCAGGCTGATGAAGGAGGAAGCGGATCGGCGAGGGATCAGGTCAAAGCTGCGCATATATAAGAGCGGAAGACAAACGGGTGGCGGTCGCTTCACCCGTGGCCACCTCTATCGGCTGCTCTCGAACCCGGTCTATATCGGCGAGGTGATTCACAAGGGGGAACGCTACGAGGGCGCTCATGACGCGATCATGGACCGGGAAACCTGGGATGCGGTCCAGGCACAGCTGAAAAGGAACGCCGCCAATCGTCGCGCCGCCACCAACGCCAAATCCCCGAGCCTGCTCTCGGGGCTCTTGAGGGACGAGGATGGTGGGCGCTTGATACCGAACCATGCCTGTAAGGGGGGAAAGAGATATCGCTACTATGTGTCTGCACCGGACGATGATGGGTTCGCACAGGCCGGGTGGCGGCTTCCAGCCAAAGAGATTGAACGTGTTGTGATGGATGGTCTGGCGTCCTTCCTGAGCGATCAGGCCAGGCTTGTAGACCGTCTGCCGATCGCCAACGCATCGCCGGAAGCCCTGAACAAATTCTTTGAGGGAGCCGCTGATCTGGCACGGCGGCTCCTGGAAGGCGCATTGTCAGAAAAGAAATCCCTGCTGCAGGAGTTGGTACATCGCATCGACGTGGGGTCCGAGCAGGTAGGGATCGTCTTCAGCATGAACCGCCTGCTCGGAATCGTGAAAGGCGTTGATCGCAAATCAAGGGACGCGACGACCGACCAATCTGAACTGTTCACAATACATCTGCCCGTCAGTTTCCGGCGGCGCGCACGGGGCGAGAAGATTCTTATTGCCGCCATCGGCACCCCTGCGTCCAATCCGGACCCGCAACTCATCAGGGCGATCGCGCTCGGCCACAGATGGTTCAAAGAGATCAGGGAAGGAAGCACCACATCGTTAAGCGAACTGGCAGAACGCCATGGTGTGGAACGGACCGATGCCGGTCGCATCATCAGGCTTGCCTTTCTCGCTCCCGACATAATCGAAACCATCCGCGAGGGGCGCCAGCCCCGGGACCTCACCTTCCAGCGCCTGAAGCGTTTCAGCAACCTGCCCATGTCATGGGCTCGGCAGCGGGATTTCCTCGGATTTCCCGGATAGACTGCACCAATTCCGATTCACAAAATCCAGGAAGTGTGGTTGCGAAATCGGTCGCCAGAGACTTTGCGGAATTGGTGCCAAATGTGGCCAAGAATAGGGTCTCTGTGGCCGCGTGGAGCACCACCAATCCCGCTAACCCTTTGAAATTACGCCGTTACTTCCGCAGCACAGTGTGGCCGCCGGTTCGCAGAGATTTGAGTGGTGG
>CAYLZR010000346.1:0-2650 GCA_964388145.1 uncultured Gemmatimonadaceae bacterium
CTCGACCGGATCCGTGCCGATCTCACCGTAATAGGGAAAGCCGCCTTCGAGTGCGCGTAATTGGGTCAAGCGGCTCAGCTCGGTCTTCGGGGACCGGGCCATCGACGGCATCGACGTCACGTACGACACGGGCACGCCGGCTGCTTGCGCCGAGTCCAGAATGGACTGCACCACATCGGGAAAAACTCGGCGGCTGTGAATCTCGAGATCGGCGCCGAGAAGGCTACGCGACTCGGATCGGATCGCATCGATGATGTTGCCGCGGAAGGAATTGATGGCTACGATCGCGGCGACGCCCAGTGTGATGGCCCCCATGTAGAGCCCGATCCGCCGCAAGCTCGACCGCCCTTCCCGTCGTGCGTGGCGTAGGGCAAAACGCAGGTTCATGACACCACCTGACCGCCACTCAGGCGAACGATTCGGTTGGCGCGATTAGCCAATTCGGGATCGTGCGTCACGAGCACGAGCGTGGTTTTGAAATCCCGGTTCAACTCCACCATGCTGTCGATGATCTTATGACCGGTGTCGGCATCGAGATTGCCGGTCGGCTCATCGGCAAAGAGAATCTTGGGTCGATTCGCAAACGCCCGGGCGAGGGCGACGCGCTGTTGCTCGCCTCCGGAGAGCTGTGCAGGATAGTGGTCCATGCGATCGCCGAGTCCCACGCGTTCCAGGAGATCGGCTACTCGGGCGTCGATTTCGGTGCCGTTCAACTTTCCGTCGCCCAGGAGCTCCAGCGGCACCATCACGTTTTCTCGGGCAGTGAGCGTCGGGATCAGTTGGAACGACTGAAACACGAACCCCACACGCTCGGCGCGAAACTTCGCGCGCTCGTCCTCTGTTAGCTCCCCGAGATTCACACCGTCGAGGGAAACCGTGCCCGTGGTGGCTTCGTCGAGTCCGGCGAGGAGTCCGAGGAGCGTCGTTTTCCCACTACCCGACGGGCCGATAATAGCCACGAACCCGCCGGCCTCGATGGTCAGGTCGATATCTTTCAAAACGGTAAGCGGCTGTCCGCCACTCGTGTATGTTTGGCCTAACCCTTTTACTTCGATCATGGTGCCTCGAAAGATACTCGCTAGCGTCATCCTCGCACTCAACCTCGCGTGCGCCGCGGACGAACGCGCACCCGCGGAACGCAATCGCGCGATCGCCACCGACACCACGTCCCGCGAATCCAGTGCGCCGGTCATTGCCTTCCTCGGCACCAGCCTTACGGTGGGGTTGGGACTACCCGACCACGAGGCGTTCCCGGCATTGATCCAAGACACGCTTGACGCGTTGGAGTTGGACTTTCGTGTGATCACCGCCGGCGAGAGCGGAGGAACGTCCGCCGGCGGCCTCCGCCGCATCGACTGGTTGCTACAACAGCCGATCAGCATCTTGGTCTTGGAGCTGGGCGCGAATGACGGGCTCCGCGGCCTCGATGTCGAGACGATGCGTTCGAACCTTCAGAACATCATCGACCGCACCAAGAAGGCCCATGCGGATGCGGCCATCGTGATCCTTGGCATGGAGGCTCCCCCTAACATGGGTAGACAGTACACCGCGGCGTTCCGGCGGGTGTTTCCCGAGATCGCCCAAGCCAATGGCGCGACGCTCGTCCCGTTCCTGCTGGACAGCGTTGTTGGGATCGCCGAGTTGAATCAGGCCGACGAGATTCATCCGACGGCCGAGGGCCACCGCATCATCGCTCGCACCGTTTGGCGGGTATTGGAGGGTGTGGTTCGTGAGGTCGATGAGCGGAGGACGAGATGAAGAGGATCTGGCTTGCGGTTCTTCGAACCCGATGCAGATTCAGCCCGTTAACACGAACCACTGACATCCAGGGAGTTCAAATGCAGCCCAGAACATTGTTCGTATTTGGGTTTTTGGGAATTTTCTTTGCTGTTGCCCCCGTCGCTGCACAGCAAGATTTCTCCAACGTGCAGATCCGCACGATTCCGGTGTCGGATGGCGTGTACATGCTGATGGGCTCGGGTGGCAACATTGGCTTGTCGGTAGGTGAAGACGGTCCTTTCGTGGTCGACGACCAGTACGCACCCCTCACCGAGAAGATCTTAGCCGCGATTGCCGCCGTTTCCGACGGTTCGGTTCGATTTGTGTTGAACACGCATTGGCACGGCGATCATGTGGGTGGAAACGAGAACATGGGCAAAGCGGGGGCGATGATCTTGGCCCACGAAAACGTGCGGAAACGCATGAACCCCGCGGAGTTCCGCGACGTCATGGAAAGCTCCCAACAGGCGCCGCCGGACGCCCTCCCCGTCGTCACCTTTACGGATGGGGTGACGTTCTACTGGAACGACGAAAAGATTCGTGCGTTCCACGTTCCTCATGCGCACACCGACGGCGATGCCATTATTCAGTACACCAACGCCAACGCCATCCACACGGGAGACACGTTCTTCAATAGGATGTACCCGTTCATCGATGTAGGCAGTGGTGGTCATATCGACGGGATGATTCACGCCGCCGGCGCCGTCCTGGCCGTCTCCAATTCAGAGACAAAGATCATTCCGGGTCATGGAGAGCTGGCCACGCCCGACGATCTCAGGGAATATCGCGACATGTTGATTACGGTGCGCGACCGGATTCAAACGATGCTGAACGACGGGATGAGCGTCGAGGAGATAGTCGCATCAAAGCC
>CAYLZR010000347.1:0-2642 GCA_964388145.1 uncultured Gemmatimonadaceae bacterium
GTCGCACTCGGCACGCCCGCGTACATGGCTCCCGAGCAGGCCGCTGCCGACCCGCACATCGACCACCGGGCGGACATTTATGCGGTAGGCGCGCTCGCCTACGAACTGCTGACGGGCCGCCCGCCGTTCACAGGCACCACGCCGCAGATGATCCTCTCGGCGCACGTCACGGAAGCGCCGGAGCCGGTGACGAAACATCGCCAATCGGTGCCACCCGCCTTGGCCACGCTCGTCATGAAGTGCCTGGAGAAGAAGCGCGGCGACCGGTGGCAAACGGCCGAGGAGCTGCTGTCGCAATTAGATGCGTTGGCGGCGCCGAGTGGGGGCATCACCCCGACGGGCACGCAGCCGGTGGCGGCAGTGGACTACGAAGCGAAGGCCCGAGCGGCGCACCCCATCCGCGTTGCCGGTGTATTCGCGCTCGCAGCCGTGGGTGCGCTCGCTATCGTCTTCCTGCTGATGAACCTCATCGGACTCCCAGACTGGGTGTTTTTCGGAGCGATCGTGCTCCTCCTGATCGGGTGGCCGATCATGGTGCTCACGGGGCACCACGAGCGAAAACGGGCGGCGGCAATTATGACGGGGTTACGGGTGACGACGCCCGTCGGTCTCGGGCGCCACTTCACCTGGCGGAAGTCCCTGTTTGGCGGTGGGCTGGCGTTTGCGGGTCTCGGGTTCGTCACGGCTGGCTACATGGCGATGCGATCGCTCGGTATCGGGCCGGTGGGCACCTTGGTGGCAAGGGGGGTGCTCGACGCACAGGATCAGATCATCGTCGCCGATTTCACGAATCGCACCGCGGACTCGACTCTGGGCCTCTCCCTCACCCAAGCATTACGCGTGGGCCTCTCCGAATCCAGGGTGATTCGCGTGGCCGACGCCTCGACCGTGGGCGGTGCCCTTCGGCGGATGAATAGGGACCCGCGTACCGCCGTGGATGCGGAACTCGCACGGGAGATTGCCGAGCGTGAGGGAATCAAGGCGGTGGTCGCACCGGAGATCGGTCCGATCGGCGAGGGGTATGTGCTGACCGTGCGGCTGCTCGGGTCCGATGGTGCCGAGCTGCTCGCGCTCGCCGAGACGGCGGAGAACAGCGGCGAGTTGATCGAGGCCATCGGGAAGCTCTCGACCAGGCTCCGCGAGCGCGTTGGCGAATCGCTCAAGACCATCCGACAGACCGAGCCGCTGCAGCAGGTGACGACGGCGTCGTTGGAAGCGCTCCGACAGTACTCCATCGCCGAACGCGCTTTTAATGCTGGAAATTATTCGGGCGCCATCCCAGCCCTCGAGCAGGCGGTCACGCTCGATACGTCGTTTGCGATGGCCTATCGGAAGCTGGCGCAGGCACACGCCAACGCCGGACTGGAAATCACCAACGCCTACGTCGCTGTCGCGCAGGCGTTCAAGTACCGCGACCGCCTCACCACTCCAGAGCGATACGCCACGGAGGGTACGTATTGGGAATACGTCGGGGATTTCGACCGCGCCGCGGCGTCCTACCAGGCCCTGCTCGAGGCTTATCCGATGAACAGCGTGGCCCGGCACAACCTCGGCAACATTCCTTACCGAAGGAAGGACTGGTCCGCCGCCGAAGCGCAGTATCGCGAATTCGCGGAAGCCTACCCCGGTATCCTCCTCGCATACACGAGCCCGCTGACCGCTCAGGTCAACCAAGGCAAGTTCAGCGATGCTCAGGCGACGATCGATCGGATGGCCGAACGTTTCCCGGGCCATCCGTGGGTGGCGTGGGGGCAGTTCGGGCTGGCCGCCGCCCAAGGGCAATACGAGGAGGCCGCGCGCGGGTTGCAGGCGCTCCGGGACACTCAGCGCCTCAGCCTTGGTTGGCAAGCGGCTACGGCCCGCGGGCTGGCCCACGTCGCCTCGCTGCGGGGGCGCTTGGCCGAGGCCACGCGCCATCGCCAGGATGAGATGCGCGCGGCGGAGCAACGCGGTGACCGGGCGGATTACATTCGGGCGGCGATCGATCTCGCCTGGTTGGACATCGGCTTCCGGGAGGCCCCGGCCGACGGCTGGCGTGTGGTCGAAGCGGCGCTCCAGCGGTACCCCCTGGACTCCATTCCGGAATTTGATCGCCCCTACGACGCGCTCATCTCTCCGGCCGCTTCGGCGGGGAGGCTGGATGAAGCTCGAGCATGGTTGGCCGAGTACGAGACCATTTTGGACACGTGGGAGGCGCGTTTCGAAGGAATGCGGCGGGACCCGTATGGGCGCGAACATCGGGCGGCGGGCGCCGTCGCGCTGGCCGAAGATCGTTCCGGCGAGGCGATCGAACAGTTCCGGCAATACAGTGCCGAACACCAATGCCAGGTCTGCCCGCACGTCGCCGACCTCGCCGCCGCCTACGACCGCGCCGGAGAATCCGACTCGGTCATCGCCATGCTGGAACGGTACCTGGAGACTCCGCACTTCCTTCGGTTTGTGGTAGATGCCCGCATACTTCCCGGCTCCTACCGGCGACTGGGGGAGCTCTACGAGGAGCGCGGGGAGCGAGAGAAAGCCGTCGAGTACTACAACAAGTTCGTGGAGCTGTGGAAGGACGCGGATCCTGAGCTGCAACCGCAGGTGGAGGACGTGAAGCGGAGGATCGCGGCGTTGGTCGGAGAGGGCAGGCGGTAAAAACC
>CAYLZR010000348.1:0-2634 GCA_964388145.1 uncultured Gemmatimonadaceae bacterium
CTGGTCCAGCGGTATCTGAAGTGGCGGGTCGAGCGCACCGTCACCGGGCCGACGCCGCAACAGCTTGCGGAGGGCATGGCGCGGGTCTGGGGTGAAGTGCGGAACGCGGCGGGCGATGTCGCCACCGCCGAATTGACGACTCCCAACGCCTATGCGTTCACCGCGGTTGCCGCCGTGTCGTCCGTGTCGCGGTTGTTGAGTGGGGAGGTGTCGGCGGAGTCGGGTTTCTTGACGCCGTCACTCGCCTTTGGCGCGGACTTTGTGACCGGGTTACCCGGCGTCACGTGGACCGTGGAGCCACGTTACTCGTTGGCGTAATGAACCCCACCCTCTCCGTTCCGGTACACCGTCCCCCACTCGCGAAGCGCCCATTTTGTGGCATCTTGGTAGTGCACGCAAAAGAGACACGGTAGCTATGAGCGACGAACCGATACCCGACGATTCCCTGGTAGACATCGAGACCCTGCTCGCGTCGGAAGATGACGACGTTCCCGAAATGGACCCCGACGAGCTGGAAGAAGAGCTGGCGAAGACCCATCGCGCCTTGGACGATCTGGCGGAGGGCCGAAATGCCGCCGACCTGCTGGCCCTCGATGTCTCTGTGCAACGCGAGATCGACATCCGCAGGCGGCTCATCGAAGAGCTGACGACTCTGTACAAACGCACCGAGCAACTAAAGGGCTCCGAGAGCAAGCGGCGCAGGGTTCAGGAAGCGTGGGAAGCCAGCGAAGACCGGTACCGCCTCCTCGTGGAGCACGCGAGCGACGCCATCTTTCAGATCGACCTGTATGGGAAAATAGTGTTCGCCAACCGCAAGACCGACGATCTGCTCGGCTACAACCCGTCTGAGATGGTGGGCCGACACTTCATCGAGTTCGTCAGTCCGACGTCGCGGCGAAAGGCTCTGAAAATGGCGGTCCTTTTGTTTCGAAGAGGGGATGACGAGGCTGGTGAGACCCGAATCGAATTGGGCTTCTTGAAAAAAGATGGTTCCAGCCGTTATGGCGACCTCAACATCAACCTGATTCACCGCGACAAAGAGGTCATTGGCGCACTAGCCATGATTCGGGATACCAGAGGGCAACCCGAAGGGACGAGACACCAGAGGCAAACGCCCGCCTAGCTCCGCGGCCCCAACACCTCCGCCAGCAGCACCGGATCGACATTCCCGCCACTCAACACGAGCGCCGTGTCTCCGTGAAGGTCATCCAGCTTTCCGTGTATCAAGGCCGCGAGCGCAACAGCCCCACCGCCCTCCAGAATCAAGTGGTATTCCGATGCCGCATATCGCATCGCCGTTCGAATTTCACCTTCCGACACGAGTACGTGTTGGTCCACTAGGTCTCGTACCAACTCAAACGAGTACCTGTTCTCCATCCCAATACCGCCGGCCAGCGCGTTCGCGATCGTCTCCTCTTCCGGGAGCGCCTGCGGCGAACCGGCCTCGAGGCTCTTATACATGACGCAGGCATTCTCGGCCGATACCCCGACGACGCTTGTGGCCGAACGTTCCTGCCTGAGCGCCGCAGCAATACCGGCGATAAGACCTCCACCAGACAGAGGAACAACGACCGAATCGAGAGCACCAACCTGATCCAATAACTCGAGACCGATGGTCCCCTGCCCCGCAATGACCTCCGGGTCGTCGAACGGGTGCACGTACACCAATTCGCGTTCTTGTTGAATCTCCAATGACCGTGCTTCGGTCTCGTCGTAGGTCGCACCCTCCACAACGACCTCCGCTCCATGACGCTTGATCGCGTCGAGCTTGACCGGATCGACCCATTCGGGCACGCAGACCGTCGCGGGAACGCCAAACGTCTCGGCAACGTAAGCGACCGCCCGGCCGTGGTTCCCGCTCGAGCATGTGACGATTCCGCGTCTGCGAGCATCTTGGTCGAGAGACGCGATCTTGTTGGCGGCGCCCCTGACCTTGAAAGAACCCGTGACCTGAAGGTTCTCGAGCTTGAGCCATACCTGCCCGCTCTTCTTGGGTGCGGGATCGACCGGGACAACCGGCGTCTTGCGGACAATCGCGGCGATGCGCTGAGCGGCCGCCGATACGTCGATATCGTCGATCTTCATGCCGCTACAATAACCGAGCGGCGAGCGACCAACCACGGTACGGTGTTGACGGAGGGTTGATACCGTCCCGGTAGCATGAACCCGTTCCCTTCGGGGGACGGGTTACGCACATCCGGCGAAACAAACGTCGAACTCACCATCTTCGCTGGAGATAAAATTATGAAACGCATGTTTACACTATTGATAATCTGTGGCCTGCTCACCGGATCGGCTGTTCAGATCCGGGACGTTGGCCCGGACCACTCAAGTTCAGTTTACTCCGCAACCCCAGTTGCTGCCGAGATCGGTTGGGCCGTGAGCAAATTTGACGAGCCGACAGGCTGGGTTGCCGGAGGCGCGTTCGGAGCCTTTTGGGGTTCACTCGGTTGGAGGGTTGGCGCCGAAATCGGCGGGTTGTGTGGCGGCCTCGCAGGTGCTTTCCTGGGCGGGGCATTGGGCGGATTCTGAAATACTTACGTTGATCGAACGTTTTGCAGAGCCGGATGATAGTCGTCTTGACTGTCGTTAGCGTGACCGTGATGGCGGTGGCGGGACTCGGTCTCGCCATCG
>CAYLZR010000349.1:0-2624 GCA_964388145.1 uncultured Gemmatimonadaceae bacterium
TGCCATCGTGGAGGCGGCCAAAGCCGCGCACGCGCACGAGTTCATCGAACGGTTGCCCCAGGGATACGACACACGCATCGGCGAGCGGGGAACGCTGTTGTCGGGAGGACAGCGGCAGCGAATCGCAGTCGCACGGGCGTTGCTCCGCGATCCCCCGATCCTCATCCTCGACGAAGCGACGTCCTCCCTCGACTCGACATCGGAGCGTCAGGTGCAGCAGGCGATCACTCGATTGATGCAGAACCGTACGGTGTTGGTCGTCGCGCATCGCCTGTCGACCGTTTTGGGTGCCGACAGCATTGCGGTACTCGATGACGGTTTGGTTGCCGAATGGGGACGGCACGAAGATCTCGTCATTGCCGGAGGCCGCTACCAGGAGTTGTACGACGGCGAATGGGCCCCTCAGCAGGCATGAGAGCATCGATTGGTACGACACGCCTCATTATTACGATATCATCGTCGACGCCGGCACCACTGTGGAGTGCGATTTCCTGGAGTCTGAGCGACGAGCAGCTCGGCGTCGTGCTGATCTTGCGGCGCCGCTGATTGGTTCACTGGTGACGCAATAGACTCTCCTGTGGCATCGCCGTTACATTTCCGGCGATGACGGCTCGTTGAGGAGTGATGAAGTCGCATGGCCGAAACGACAGTCGCTTCCACGTCGATTGAGGGATTACGAAAGCGTTTTCGTGAACTACGGGAGAAGGAATTCCCGTGGACCGCCGAAACGACATATCTGAACAACGCGAGCATCGGGCCGATTCCGGAGCGTACACGGAGCCGTCTCGATGCGTTCACCGCGCGACGGACTGCCCCCTACCTTCTTCCTGACAGCGACCTGCAACAGATCTTACGAGATGCCAGGGCCACCGCCGCCAGTTTCATTCACGCAGACGCGGCCGAGATCGGGTTGGCGACGAACACGAGCTGGGGTTTGACCCTTGCGGCGCGCGCGTTGCCAATCCGCAAAGGCGACGTAGTACTCCTTCCCGACAAAGAGTTCCCCGCCAACGTCTATCCGTGGCTCCTGTTGCGCGACAAGGGCGTGGATGTCGAGTTTGCCCCCAATACGTCCGAGGGCTGGCCGAATGAAGAATATTTGGTGGAGCGTCTAGCGGATCCGCGTGTTCGGGTGCTCGCCATTTCCTTCGTCCAGTTTTCCAACGGCTACCGGGCCGATCTGAAGCGGCTGTCGGACGCGTGTCGCCAACACAACGTGTTTCTGGTGGTGGATGCGATTCAGGGCCTGGGGCAATGTCCGTTCGACATTCGTGAGACACCGGTCGACATCCTAGCCACCGGTGGGCAGAAGTGGTTGCTGTCTCCATGGGGATCCGGATTCGTGTACGTACGGAGCGGATTGCTCGAAGTCATCGAGCCGGTGGTTTGCGGGTGGATGTCGTTCGAAGACACCGACGATTTCACGAAGCTCACGGACTACAACCCGAACTTTCATTCCGACGGCCGCCGGTTCGAGATGGTCACATTGCCGTTTCAAGATTTCTTCGGCATGACCGAAAGCCTCACGATGCTCATGGGATTGGGTGTCGAGAACATTGCCGCGTACACGCGGGTGTTGAAGGAGCCTTTGTTGCGTCTGGCCGATGCGGGTCGGTTCGACATCACGTCCCCCACCGATCCCGACCAGGCATCCGCGATTGTGTGCGTTGCACCGAGGGACCTGACTGGCGCGTTCCGAAGGTTGAACGAGGCGAACGTGGTGTGCTCGATGCGCGAAGGAGCGATTCGGCTGTCGCCGCACTGTTACAACACGGAAGAAGAGATGGAAAGAGTTGCGGGGATTCTGGCGGCGGAATGAAACGGCTGCTAGCTGACTCTCACAATCACATCTTTCTTCTTCCCCCTTCGCAACCACAGGTACCTACCAGCCAGTAATTGATAACCGTCAACCGCCGACTCGCCGTCCGCGCGCTCGCCGTTAATGTACACGCCGCCCTGTTGTAACTGACGTCTCGCGTCGCCTTTGGAATTCGTCAGGCCGGCGGCGGCGATGAGATCGACGACCGTCGACGGTAGATCGTCGCGGTTTGTCGTCCACGTAGGAAGTTCGGATTCCAGAGTTTCCCACACTTCGACAGGAGCGGACTTGATCGTTTCGATGCTCTGCCGGTTGAAAAACACCTGCGACGCTGACGCAACGCGAGATTCCGTGTCTCGGCCGTGAATGCGTTCCGTGAGATCCTTTGCCAGCGCGCGATGAGGAATCCGCGCACCGGGATCTGCTTGGTGTTCTGCTAACAGGCCTGCGATGTCGTCGCTGGACTTGAACGTCAGAACCTTGAGGTACGACTCGACGTCCCGGTCGTCGGCGTTGATCCAGAACTGGTAGAACTTGTAGGGAGACGTCAGGTCCGGATCCAACCACACAGCTCCCTCCGCCGTCTTGCCGAATTTGGCCCCACTCGATGTTGTGATCAGCGGAGCACAGAGCGCGTGTGCCCGTCCGCCTTCGATGCGCCTGATCAGTTCCGTGCCAGCGGTGATATTCCCCCATTGGTCGCTCCCGCCGAGTTGCAACTCGCAGCCGTGGTTACGGTATAAATGGAGAAAGTCGTATCCCTGGAGCAGCATGTAGGTGAATTCCGTAAACGATATTCCGGCCT
>CAYLZR010000350.1:0-2624 GCA_964388145.1 uncultured Gemmatimonadaceae bacterium
CGCATGCTCGTCACGACGATGATGCCGCTGTCGAAGTAGGGATAATTGCTCCACGACCCGGCGAACCCGGGTTGGTTTTCGCCGAACGGGACGGTGTCGAAGTACGCCACCTCTTTGGGGTTCTCCGGATCGCTGATGTCGAGAATCCGAAGACCGGCAACGTAGTTCGACTGGTACATGAAGTTGCCGCGGATGTAGAGATTGTGATCGCTCGCCTCGGTGGTACCGAAAAACTCCTTCACGAGCACGGGGTCGTCGAGGTCTTCCACATCCCAGATCAACGTGCGCGTGCGTGAGGCCGTGCCCGCGATCTCGTCCAACTCGTCGTCCAAATAGAAGTATCGGTGATCGTCGGTTATCCACCCCTGGTGCGCGTAGCCGACGTTGGGATACGACGCGGAGGCCAACGCCACGGGGTTCTCTTTGTCCGTGACGTCGGCGATGCTCAACGCGGTCTCGGCGGATCCGAAGCAGATCTCCTTACCAACGTGATCTTGATCGGGACCGTGATACGTGACGCACTGGGCATCGTGGTTGTAGCCCGTTCCGGCACGACCCGTCGCCGGGTCCGAGAAACACCCCGCAAACGTCGGGTTGACCGGATCCTGAATGTTCACCATGTGAAAGCCGCCGCCACACGTCTCACCACCCATGCTGTTGCCTACCGTGTAGGCAAAGCCGGTTTCCTCGTTGATGACGATGTTGTGCGCGCTGGCGATCCCGTCGTAATGCGCGGTCTCGCTGAAATGCACGGGCGGATTGCTCACGTTGCGCAGCTGTGTGAGATCGAATACCTGGATTCCGTGCGGCCCGGCACCGTCGGACACAACGAACGCATGGTTCGCATACACTTTGATGTCACGCCACAGATTGGGAGTCGCGCCTTCGGTCAGCGGGAGGTCGCCCAGGTAGACGGGATTGAACGGGTCGCTCACATCGATGAACGCGGTGCCATCGAACCGCCCGACGAGCGCGTATTCGCTGCCGGTCTCCGGGTCGGTCCATCCCCACACGTCACTCACGGCGACACCGCGGCCGCCGCCGACCGCGTCAACCGGCAGGAACGACACCACGTCCACATCCGCGCAGTCGAACATGTCGGCCGCCGTCCCGTCGACACAATTCACTTGCCCGCCCGCGATGGCGGGGAGCGAAACCCCGCCTTCGTCAATCAACGTACCACTCGCCGTCCACTCACCCGTACCTGCGTTTCTTTGGAAGAGAAATCCAGTACCGGAGCCGAACTCGGTCCCCAATGCGCTCACCAGCGCGAGACCGCCGCGCACGGCGATCGCGCCGCCGAAGAACGCCTGCGCCGGAAGATCGGCCATCACCACCTGTTGCGGCGCACTCCACTCACCGTTGGCGCCACGACGTGCGCGGTAAAGCCCTCCCGTGAAACCGGACCGGCCCGGCGCACCGACCCACGCTTCGTTGCCCGCCAGCGCAACGGCAAAGCCAAAGAGTCCGGGTGTTGCGCCCTCGGGAGCGAGCGTAGCGGTTTGGTTCCACGTCCCCGATCCGTCGCGTGTAAATGCGTACACCGATCCGACCCTGCCGTTGTTTTGGGGCGCCGCGATGAGAGCGTTGTTCCCATTCAGTGCAAGCCGCGCTCCGAACGCCGCCCTACTCGACAGTGGCTCACTCGGACGAATGATTGCTTGCTCGGTGAATTCGCCCGATTCGTATTCAAAGACATACGCGGCGCCTCGGGTACTGTCCACGCCGACCGCGCCGATCAACGCGCGACTGCCGTCGAACGCCACCGCGACACCAAATCGGTCATTCGGTTGGGCGTTGCTCGCCGCGAGCTTCCCACGCTGCGACCAGGTTCCCCCTTGCGACTCGAACACGTAGAGGGCTCCGCTTGCGTCGGCGTGCCGCGTGGCTCCGATCAGGACGACGTTTCCGCTCAGCGCGAGTGCGGCACCGAGGCTGTCTGCCGCCGCGCCGTCTGCCGCACGGATTACACCGGTCTCACTCCACTCGCCGGATGCGTTCTTGTTGAACACGTAGACCGCACCCTTGCTGTCGTCAGTGCCCGGAGCGCCGACCATGAGCGTGTTGCCGCTGACCGCCATCGCGGTGCCGAACCCGTCGCCGATCGTCGCATTGGCCGCGGTCACATGAACCGCCTCTTTCCATCCACCTGTGGACGGGTTGGGGCGGAAGATGTGGACGCCTCCGGTCCGTGAGGGCAACAACGGAAGCGTTATCGCTGCGCCGGTGCGGCTCACGAAGATCTCGCCGTCGCCGATGACGATGGCGGTGCCGAAGCCGGCTAGGGTCGCGCCGAGCTCGGTGGTGGATCGGAGGGTCTGGGCCTGCAGGGGGGCTGCGCCCAGGGCGACTATAAAGGAATAGCACAGAAACTGGCGGATACGACGCATGGGGGCCTCTGGATGGAGTTTGTGTGAATCACGGAGGGTAATAGGAGAGCGGCAGGACGGAAAGACGGGCGGACGGGCGGACGGGCAGACGGGCAGACGGGCAGACGGGCAGACGGGCGGACGGGCGGACGGGCGGACGATTCGAGATTCGAGAATCTATTCTAGAATCTGAAATCCGGCCCCACCCCATCCCCACACGCCGCTAGGCTCAACTGCCTAGAGGGCCCCACTTAT
>CAYLZR010000351.1:0-2597 GCA_964388145.1 uncultured Gemmatimonadaceae bacterium
GTCGACGACATAGCGGTCCGCCCCGACGACCCCCGCACCTTCTTCGTGGGATTCGCCACGGGCGGGATTTGGAAGACCACGAACAACGGCACGACCTTCACGTCGATCTTTAGGACCTACGGCACCCACTCCATTGGTGACATGGCCATCGCGCCGTCCAACCCCGACATCCTCTACGTGGGTACCGGAGAGGCGAACAACCGGCAGAGTTCGTCGTTTGGGGAGGGGATGTACAAGAGTGTCGATGGTGGGGAAACCTTCACGCATATCGGGCTCCGCGAGACGCAGAGCATCTCGCGCGTCATCGTCCATCCGTTCGACGCCGACGTGGTGTGGGTGGCGGCAAACGGTCACCTGTTCGGCCCGAACCGCGAGCGCGGCGTGTTCAAGAGCACCGACGGCGGCGGCGCCTGGACGAAGGTCCTCTATGTGGACGAGAACACCGGGGCGACCGATCTGGCCATCGATCCCACGAGTCCCAACATTCTCTACGCTGCCATGTACGAGCGCCGGCGTACCGGATGCTGCTTTGTGGGTGGCGGTGATGGTAGCGGCATCTGGCGTTCCGACGACGGTGGTGACACGTGGAACCGGCTCGAGAACAACGGTCTGCCTCGCGGGACGATGGGCCGCATCGCGCTCGCCGTCACGCCGGCGAATCCCGACGTGGTCTACGCCCAGATCGAGGTTGCCGCGGACAAGGAAGCAGCCCTTTCAGAAGATGAGATGGAAGAATGGGAGCGTCTCGACGATGTGGACTCGTTGCCCCCCGACGATCAGTGGAACGGCATATGGCGGTCCACGAACAAGGGCGGTACGTGGGAGTTCCGAAGCAACCAGAACGGCCGTCCCATGTATTTCAGTCAGATCCGTGTCTCGACCGAAGATCCGGATCTCGTGTATGTCGTCGACCAGCGCGTGCACAAGTCTCGCGACGGCGGCCGCACGTTCGAGCGGTTGGACGGCTATGGCCACGTCGATCAACACGCGTTTTGGATCGATCCAAACGATCACGATCACCTCATGATCGGGAACGACGGATCGGTAGACGTGAGTTACGACCAGGGCGAGACGTGGGAGTCGCACCGCAGCTGGGCGGTGGGCCAGCCGTATCACGCGTCGGTGGACATGCGCCGGCCCTATTACGTGTGCACCGGTCTCCAGGACAACGGGAGCTGGTGCGGGCCGAGCGCGGCTCGGCGAGGGGACATTCTGGCCCAGGACTGGTATCGCGTGGGTGGTGGAGACGGGTTCTACACCGCGGTGGATCCCACCGACCACATGATCGTCTTTGCCGAGTCGCAAAACGGGAACGTTCGGCGAATCGATTTGCGTGCCGGTGTGACCCAGAGAATCCGGCCGCGCGCACCGTCGGAGCAAAGTCTCGAGTCCAACATCGTGCCGGAACCTCCATTCGGCACGCCGATCCGCTGGAACTGGAACACAGCGTTCATGTTGTCGCCGCACAACCCGCGGACGATATATGTGGGTGGCAATCGGTTCTTTACTTCACGAGACCGCGGCGACCACTGGACAATGAGTCCGGATCTCACGAAGGACGTGAATCGCGACCGCGAAAGAGTACTCGGCAAGCGCAACGAACTCCCCCGGTGCAATCGGTTGAGCCGGGGTGAGGAGTGCATCGTGTCGCGCAATGACGGCGTCAGGAGTTGGAGCGCCATCGTGTCGATCGCCGAGTCGCCAATCGTGCCGGGAATTTTGTGGGCCGGCACCGACGACGGAAACATTCAGGTGAGTCGGGACGGCGGTGCGACGTGGACCGAAGTGAGCCGCAACCTTCCCGGCGGAACGACGCGCTACTACGTGTCTCGTGTCGAGGCGTCGTACCACGACGCGGCCACGGCGTACGTCTCGATCGATGGGCACAAGAGCGACGACCTCAAGCCGTACGTGTACGTCACCCGGGATTTCGGTGAAAACTGGAGCGAGATTGCGTCGAACCTTCCCGAGTACGGCAACGTGAACACGGTGCGGCAGGATCCCAAGAACGCGAACCTGCTCTATGTTGGCACCGAATTCGGCGTATTCGTTTCATTGGACGAGGGTGGGAGCTGGCACCGGTTCATGCCCAATCTGCCGGTGGTGCGCATCGACGACATTCTCGTTCATCCGCGCGATAACGATCTCGTGCTGGCGACGCACGGCCGGAGCGTCTGGATCATGGATGACGTAACGGCGCTCCAGGCACTGAGCGACTCCGTGCTGGCGAGTGACGTTCATCTGTTCGTGCCGCGCGATGTCGTGCTGTGGAAGAACGACGTCCGACTGAACCGCGCGGTGACTGGGAACAAAAACTGGGTTGGTGAGAACGCGGCCGAGGGCACGGCCATTCAGTACTATCTGGGGTCCGCTGCCGAGAATGTTGAACTCCGTATCGTCGATGCCGTGACGAGAGAGACGGTCCGGGATCTGGAGGCAACCGCCGTGGCCGGGCTCAACCGGGTGCAGTGGAACCTCCGTGGCAACCCGCAGAACGAAAATCAAACTCGAGGTCCGCGAGTGGAGCCGGGAACGTATCTGGTGGTGTTGGAGGTGGACGGCACGGAGCAGTGGGCGAAGGTGGACGTGCTCGAGGA
>CAYLZR010000352.1:0-2592 GCA_964388145.1 uncultured Gemmatimonadaceae bacterium
CGTCTCCGCTTCACCAAGAACAGCCCCTCATTCCCGCTGGTCACGATGATCAGGCCGCTCTGGAAGAACGGGTAGTTGCTCCAGGAACCTCCCATGCCGGGTCCGTCTTCACCGTAAGGCACGGTATCGAGGAACCCGACCGGTACCGGATTCTCCGGGTCGGCGATGTTGAAGACCCGAAAACCCGACTGGTAGTTCGACTGGTACATGTAATCACCCCTGATGTACAGGTTGTGATCAGTCGCCGTGTTCTCGGAGAGGTATTCCCTCGCCAAAATCGGATCGTCGAGGTCGGTGATGTCCCAGATCAACGTCCGCGTCCCCACGGTGTCCCGAGAGAGCTCGTCCAGCTCGTCGTTCATATAGAAGTACCGGTGATCCTCGCTCAACCAACCTTGGTGTGCATATCCCACGTTGGGGTACGATGCCGACGAAAGCGCCACCGGATTCACCTTGTCGGTCACGTCGGCGATGCTGAGCGCGGTTTCGTTCGCGCCGAGGCAGATCTCTTTATCCCTGTGCTCGCGGTCGGGACCGCGGTAGGTGACGCACTGCGCGTCGTGCGAGTAGCCGGTGTTGCGACGGCCCGTGCCCGGATCGGCGAAGCATCCGGCAAACTGCGGATTCTTCGGGTCCGCGATGTTGATCATGTGAAGGCCGCCACCACACGTTTCACCGCCACCGCTGCTTCCAACCGAGTATGCGTATCCCGTTTCTTCGTTGATGACGATGTTGTGCGCGCTGGCGATCCCGTCGTAGTGCGCCGTCTCTTCGAAAACCACCGGCGCATCGCGCACGTCGCGCAGCTGTGTCAGGTCGAACACCTGCATCCCATGATCGCCAGCGCCGTCGGAGACGATGAACGCATGATCCTTGTACACCTTGATGTCGCGCCACGTGCTCGGCCGGGCGCCCTCGTGCAACGGCAGCTTGCCCAGGTAGACGGGATTGAGGGGATCGCTGACGTCGACGAAGGATGCCGTGTTGCTCATGCCGACGAGGGCGTATTCCCTGCCAGTCATGGCATCGGTCCAGCCCCACACGTCGTTGGTCCGCACGCCCCGCTCACCACCGATGGTGTGCGTGGGTAAGAACGCTACAAGGTCGACTTCGTTGCAGTCGAACGCGTGAGCCGACCCGTCCGTGCAGTCGATCTGGCTGCCGAGGGCCGCCTCGATGCTCTTGATCTCGCTAAAGATCTTGGCCTGCTCGCTCCACGTCGCTCCGCCGGCGTCCTGCTCGAACACGATCGCCGTCCCCGCGCCGAAGTCGTCGCCGGGAACCCCAGCGACGGCAATACCGTCGCCGACGGCGAGTGTCCCCGAGAACCGGTCGCGCCCTTCCACTTGACGCGATGCCAACTTGATCGATCCCATCCAATCGCCGGAGGACATGTCCCGCCGGAAGCGATAGATCCGGCCGGCCCCTCCCGCGCCGGGGGCGCCTACCCAGACTTCGGATTCGGTGAACGCGATGGACGAGCCGAATTGCGAACGCACTTGGCCGTCGAACGGTGAGAGCCGAGAGTCTTCGACCCATTCGCCGGTGGCGGCGTCGACGGTGAAGGTGAATACAGCGCCCACAGAGCCGTTTGCGGCCGACGCGCCGATGAAGGCGTCGCTGCCGTCAAGGGCAAGCGTCCGACCATAGCCGGTGCGAGGCTGCAAACCGTTGGGGGTCAGTTTGGCCTGCTGGTTCCAGTTGCCGGCCGTGTCGCGCGCGAAGGCGTAGACCGCGCCGGTTGCGCCATCCCCCGCGCCTCGGCGTGCTCCCGGCCCTCGCCGCACAAATCCGCCACCCGCAGGCGCTCCGATCAACGCCCGGTTGCCGTCGATGGCCACCGCTCCACCGAACCGCTCGCCTTCGGCACCGTCGGAGACCGTCAGCGAGCCCTGTTGGGTCCACTGCCCGTCGGTCCCGCGGCTGAACACGTGCACCGTGTTCTGGCCGGGGGCGCCCACCAGCGCCGCACTCCAGCTCACCGCCACAGCGCTGCCGAAGGTCTGGTCGGCCTCGGCGGCCATGAGCTTCCCGACCTCGGTCCAATTGCCCGCACCGGTCTTCTCGAACACGAAGACGACGGCGCGCTCGCCCTCCTGCGCTGTGCCGGCGACCAGGAGCGTTGTGCCGTCGAGGGCGATGGCCCGCCCGAACCGGTCACGCGCGGCAGTCTCCGACGAAACCAGCTGGGCCGTTTCCTGCCACTCGCCTCCGCTCCGCCGATAGACGTAGACCACGCCCGAGGTGGCCTGGTTGGCGGCTTCGCCCACCAGAATTTCGCCGCCGCCCACGGCCACGGCGCGGCCGAAACCGCTTTGCGCCAGGGCCGTCTGGGCGGGGGCGATCAAGAAGAGGAGAAGAACTCCGAACGGATACGAACCAGGCCTTTTCATACTCAACCTCTATGGAAGTGAACTGTCCCCAGCGAGACGGAGAAAGATACACTTGAATGTTTGAAAATTGCCCCCGCATAGGTTACCGGTCGTCTGCGGCCAGGCTCGTGAGCGCATCCCGGTCGGCCACCAACCAGCGGCCGCGGCCTGCGGAATCGATGAGGCCCGATTCCCGGAGCTCGCGCAGGCTCCGCACCAA
>CAYLZR010000353.1:0-2577 GCA_964388145.1 uncultured Gemmatimonadaceae bacterium
GCTCAGCGACCCTGACGGCCACACGCTGGAATTGTCGTACGGGCAGGAGGTGGGGCTGGCGGTTGAACAGTCCACATAGCGAGCCGAGTAGTCGGAGCGTTCCGGTATGGAAATCCGCGTCCGATAAAGAACAATCCGCGGCAGAGGCTACCTGACCACGAACCGACGCTCGAGTACGGGCAATTCTCCCACGTTGAAATCCACTCGAAACTTGTATGTGCCGCTTTGCGCTGGGCCATCGGCATCGCCGGCTCGTACGGGCCAAACGGTGATGATCGAGTCTTGGGGTGGGACGACGAAGTTTACCAACGCCGTCGTGCAGGCATAGTTGGTGCCCTCAAATTCCCCGTGACGGTCGTTTCCCGTGTAGACGCCCACAAATGCGATACAGCCGTACGAGCTGGTGAGCGGTACACCGTCCGAAGTCGGGTTCTCGATGCTGACGCGAGCCGAGAAGCTATCGCCGGGTCGTACCGAATCCGGTTGGATCGTGAGGCTCAGGTGGAGCCCATGCGCATCGACCTCGGTGGGGCCGACGGGATCGCTGGCCAGACAGGCCGTGAGAACAATCAACAGCCACGGGAAACGCTTCATTAAGACATCCCTGAGAGGGGACAGCCTATCTGAATTAGATCTTTCAGGCCGGGAAAAGTTCCCCGACGTAGGACCGTTGGCTGCTCAGGCGCTCCCGAGCACCATTGTAGTCAACACGATGCAAACGCCACCGGGACGGGTCAGGCGCGAAGGGCTCATTTTTCTAGCATATAGGACTTGAGACCATGCACCTTGACGGCAGGTGTGTCCAAGGGAATCAGCATGCCGGCATTGGAGGATGTTGATCTCGATCACCGCACCATCCCAATAAGCTCGACATTTTGAAAGTGTATACCCCCGTCCCGAGACCCACGAGGTGTGTCCTTGACCGAGATCCCGGCCTGTCCCGCTTGCGGTGCTGCAACGGCTCCGGACGACGAGACCTGCCGCGAGTGCGGAACGAACCTCCGCGCTGCCATGGACAACGCCACCACCGAGATCGACGAATCTGGAAGCCAGGCGTCGAGCATCCCTCGGAGCGACAAAACGGCCGCCGCGCTGCAGCGGGCCTTGCAGCCCAGTATCGAGCTGGTGCGCCGACTCGGCGATGGCGGCATGAGCACCGTGTATCTGGGTCGCGATCCGGCGCTCCGCCGGATGGTGGCCATCAAGGTGCTGTCCGACGAACTGGCCGGCGACCCGCTCGCACGCGCCCGCTTCACCCGCGAGGCCGAAGCCGCAGCCGGTATCGTCGACCCTCACGTGATCGACATCTATCAGGTGGGGACGCTCCCGCGTACCAAGAAGCCGTTTATCGTCATGCAGTTCGTGGATGGCCCCACCGTGGAGCAACTCATGCTCTCGGAGACGGAAATCCCCGAAATGACCGCTCGTGCCGTGATCGGCGAGGTCGCCTCCGCACTCGCAGCCGCGCATGGCCGCGGCGTCCTGCATCGCGACATCAAACCCTCGAACATCGTACTCGATCGAGAAACCGGCGAGGCCACGGTGCTCGACTTCGGCATCAGCGCCGCGCTGAGAGCCGATGGGCTCGCCGGCGCGGACCACCTCACGCTCGACGGGGTGGCCGTGGGTACGCCCGCTTACATGAGTCCCGAGCAGGCGGTGGTCGGGGAACTCTCCGACCGGAGCGATGTGTACAGCCTCGGAGTGGTGGCGTTCGAGCTGCTGGCTGGCCGGAAGCCGTTCATCGCGGAGGCTCCCGAGGCGTATCTGGCGGCGCACATCAAGGATATCCCGCCCAACCTCGCCACGTTGCGGCCCGACATCGACCCCTTCCTGGCCGGCGTTGTGGACCGGTGCTTGGCCAAGGATCACGCCGTCCGCCCGTCGGCCGCCGCCCTGGCCGGTGCGGTACTGCGGCGGACACGCGAGTCGGTCGAGTGGCCCCCACCGGGCTTGCGCGCGCTTCGCTCCACGGGCTGGCTTGTCCTGACGTCGTTGGGAGGCGTGGCCGTGGCGGCGCTGGGCTCCGCCGTCGCCCTGTGGCTTCCCACAACGGCGGCGTTCGCGGGTGGGATAGGTGCGGGGCGGGGGCCGATCCAAACCGCGGCCCTGTCCGTCCTGCTCGCTTTCGGCTGGCTCGCTGCCGCGGCCACCGTGGGCCGGACGTGGAATTTCCTTCGACATTGGCTTGCAGCCCGCGGCCTCGGCTATCCGGCCGGAGTCACGCTCGACGTGGCCCTCGATCACCGGCCCGACACAGCAGCGGTGCTCAACGGGTCCGGTCCGTACGCGTTACTGACCAAATCGAACCGGCAGCGGCTCCTCGTCCTCAGGCGGATCGCGTGCGCCGTTCTGCTCGTCGCCGTGGGGTACGTTCTCGTAACCCCGCTCTGGTGGATGATGCGATCCAACATCGCCCCCACGCACGGCCCGCTCGTCGGCGGGACGGACGTCGCCGGGTACCTTCTCCCGCCGGCGGTATGCCTATTGATCGCCGGCGTCCTCGCGGTGCCCCAGGGGCTGTTCGGCATCGGTTCAGATTCGGCCACCTGTTCCGGAGTGTATTCGGATCGCCCA
>CAYLZR010000354.1:0-2574 GCA_964388145.1 uncultured Gemmatimonadaceae bacterium
GCCCGCAAATCGGCCGGCATGCTGGTCGGCTGGTCGGTGTATCGTGCAACGATCTGTTGATCTCGATTGTATTCTTGCGTGGTCATTGTTTCGTCGCCCAAAAAGAAAAAGGCCTTCCGAGTGCATCCATCAGCACCCGGAAGGCCGGATCAATCGAGCCAATCCAATACCTCTAGGGTGCTGCCCTCCCTGCCTGCGAATCGGCGGTAGCGTTGCCGCTACCGACGTTCGTGGGCACACGGGCCCCAGTGAACGCCCGGATACCCCACAGACGAGGGGTCGGCGTAGCCTGGTTGAGTCGGAAAGTCATTCGCATCTAAAGACAGTTCTCCGTGATTTCATCGTTGCGAGTCAGGCAAATTATGGTTGTGTAGGCTTACGGTCAATAGCAAGGGAAGTTTCACGATCCCGCGGGACGCGAACGGTAGGCTGGCCCGTCTCGGTACCGTAAGGTAGCTTTTCTATCTCACGACCGAGTGTCTCAGCAAGAGACGTGTGAGAGAGGTCCGGTTGGCTAAGAAGAATAAAAAGACACCCGATGGCGTCGATGACCGACGGCGGTCCGACACGGGAGTGCTTCTCGCGTTCTGCTCTCGGGCGTTCAACGATCGGACGGCACAGAAGATCCAGGCCGCTGGGCACGGGACGGTTCGGGTTTCGCACCTAGCTGTGATGCGCAACATGGACGAGGGCGGGACCCGAATCACCGAGCTCGCTCGCCGGGCCGGGATGACGAAACAGGCTATGGGTCAGCTGGTTCGGGAATTTCAAGAGTTGGGATATATCGTTCTCCGGCCCGATCCCACCGATCGGCGAGCCAAACTCGCAACGTACACCGAGCTGGGGCAGTTGCTGGCCGAGGCGGCGGAGCGCTCGACGGAAGAGGTTCAGGCTGACTTCAAGAAAGCGCTGGGCAAAGGCGGCTTGAAGGAATTACGGAAGTCGCTATCCCGACTAGCCGATCGGTTGCAACAGACCTGAGGCCGTATCAGCGCCAAGTTTTTTTGAGAACCCGGACCCAGTTCTGGTGGGTGATCTTGCGTAAGGCATCGTCGTCGTAGCCGGCACCCTGCAGCTCGGCGATGAGGTTCGGCAGCCCGGCCACGTCGCCGAGGTATTGGGACATGACCGCGCCGTCGAAATCCGACCCCAGGGCAACGTGATCGACCCCGATCCGATCCACGGCATAATCGATGTGGCGTACCAGCACGCTGAGTGGCATGTCGGGGTCCGGCTTGCCATCGTCCCGTAGAAACCCCACGTGAAAGTTGATTCCAACGACACCATCGGTTTCGCCGATCGCGTCCAATTGGCCGTCCGTCAGGTTGCGGCTGGAAGGAGACAACGCGTGCGCGGCCCCGTGTGTGACGATGAGCGGCGCTGACGTGTGCTCGGCCGTGTCGAAAAAGCCGCGTTCGTTGATGTGTGCCAGATCGATGATAATGCCGAGCCGGTTGCACTCCACAACCAGCTTCACACCCTCGTCGGTGAGGCCGGCCCCCGAATCGGGCGAACCGGGAAACTCGAACGGCACGCCCTCCGCGTAGGCGTTTGGCCGGCTCCACACGAGGCCCAGCGAACGAAGGCCGATTTCGTAGAACTGTTCGAGGGCCTCGATACCGGGGTGAATTGCCTCCGCCCCTTCGAAATGAAGCACGACGGCCATCACGTCATTGGCCAGACACTGTTCCAGCTCGGCAACGGTGCGAACGACGCGGACCTGGCCTTGGGCCTCTTGTTCGATCCGGGTGAGTCGGGCAATCACGTCCCGTGTGAATTGATGTGCGTAAGCCGGGTCCAGCGCTGGGACCCTCGAGGGTTTGGCATCTGGAGGAGCGTCGGGCCCGGCGCTCGATCGGTAGCCCTGTATCGGTGGTACGAAGATGGCGAAGAACCCGCCGGCGAACCCGCCCCGCCGCGCGCGTGGCAGATCGATATGCCCGATTTCGCTCTCGTCAAAGAATGAACGGCCCCTGCCTCGCTCGGGAACGTGGAGGTTAAGAAGGGTGTCGTTGTGGCCGTCGAAGATGGGGAAGGCATGCGCGCTCATGGCGCATGCAATTTAGAACACGACACGGCCCTTTGTGGAGGGCCACTGCTCCCAATATTCGTAGTAGAACGAGTAGGACTGATCCTGAGGAACGTGCCACCACGGGTGCTGCGGGTCGTCCGACGGGGCAACGATTCCGCTGCCCTTGGAGAAAACGTTGCTCGTCTCGACGGGCGTCCGCATCTTGCAGAAGCTGCAATGGTACCAGCGCTCGTCGGCGTCGATCCACCACACGTACGGGGCACCAGCCACTTCGGGCCATTTGTCGCAGTCGTGAGCAACGGGGCGCCGGCGAGAGCGTTGCTGTCCGACTTCCTGAAAAAATCCGCAGAACCGACACTCGCGGAACTTTGGGGCGTCGTCACGGGCCCTTGGTCCGTAAAAACCGGTGAAACCGCAACTCGGACAGTGCTCGGGATCCCCACGCTCCGCCAACAACGCGTAGGACGCATCTTCCCAATGCTCTTCCGTAAACGCCTCGGTGGCCTTCGATTCCTTCCGGTTCGGCGCCTGATCCATACCCG
>CAYLZR010000355.1:0-2561 GCA_964388145.1 uncultured Gemmatimonadaceae bacterium
TGGGCGTACAGCCGACCAGCAGGCAGAGGCCACCGGTCATCAGGGCCAGCAACCGCGATCTAAACATAACTTCTTGAATCATATCGTCTTAGCAATACTCGTGTGGAGTTGTAATCCCTTACCGCCGGCGGCTCATTGGCGCCGCACCCGGCGGATGCGATCGCCCATGGTCAGACGCTCCAACACCTCGATGCCCGAGACTACCCGTCCAAACGCCGTGTGGGTCCCCTCCAGAGCCGGTTGCGGGCTGAGCGTCACAAAAAACCGACTCCCACCGGTGTCGGGGCCGTCGAGAGCCAGGCCCAGCACCCCGCGCTCGAAGGGCCGGGGGTTTATTTCATCCCGGACAGGCGGGATATCGCGCCCCAACCCGTCCCCACGGCGGTCGCCGGCTTCCAGAGCCGTTCCAGGCTCCACACGGTACCATGCCAGCCCATCAAAATAGTGACGATCCACGAGCCGGATGAAGGCCTGCACGGTAAATGGCGCATCGGCCGCGAACAGCTCGAAAGTGACGTTGCCACGGTCGGTTTCTACGACCATCTCCGTTTGATATTCGCCTCGGGCGGCAGGTAGAACGAGTTCCCGGGCCAACGCTCGATAATCCTCTATACCCCGCCCGGTCGAGATGGGTTGTGCCGGCCCCCAGCGATTGGCAGCCGCTGGAAATCCCTGCTCCGCGGCGCGACGGACCAGGTAATCGTCCGCGGTCGGGAAACGGGCCAGGAAGCGGTTTGCAACAAGAGCGGCGGCGGCCTGGTTCAGCGCCGCCACGCGTCCCACTGCGCGGACGACTTCAATCTGTACGTGCGCGGTGCGATCGCTCATGCCCACCTCGAACGCGCGGACCAGCGGCTGAACGTTGGCCGTGTCGGGACGGTGCGCGAGCCGGCGCACGGCGATCTTTCGCACGCCGGGATCGGCGTGAGCGACGTGAACCCGCGCCAGCGAATCGGCCAAGGGCCAGTCGGCCGTGACGGCGGTTAAGACGGCTGCCGCAACGACCCGCCCGTCCGTATCCCCCAGCAACGTGGTCAGAACGGCCTGGGCAAGCCGATACGGGATCCATCGGAGAGCGTGGGCAGCGGTCGCACGATCCGCCCAACCGGGGCGCGCCATCCACGATCGGATGTGGGGCAGTGCACTCGCCCCGCTCACTCGCGCGAGGCTCAACATGGCCTCTCGGCGGGTCGCGAATACACCTCCCTCGAGTTGTCTCGAAATCACGTCGGTCGCCTCGGGCCCAACCATCATCCCCAAGGACGCCAGGGCTTGGACTCGGACGTTCCCGTCGGTGTCGGCCGCCCGATCGGCAACGATCGAGACGTGATCCGACGTCCCGAACGTCCCCAATGCCTTTACGGCTTGGATTCGAACGTATGGATCGGGGTCTTCAACGGCGCGGCGCACGCGTGCAGCCAACCCTCTTCGATCGAGCCCGACCCGATCGGCATAGCTGGCGGTGAGCGCTCGGACGCCAAACGCGCGCGCCAACGGCTCCGGATCCTCGGGCACCCGCAACAGCACGTTCGA
This sequence comes from uncultured Gemmatimonadaceae bacterium, assembly GCA_964388145.1. Lineage (GTDB taxonomy): Bacteria > Gemmatimonadota > Gemmatimonadetes > Gemmatimonadales > GWC2-71-9 > B3T1B10. Next base: position 1,534 of record CAYLZR010000355.1, read on the forward strand.
GGCTTCCGGCGGACTTAGACGGCTCAACGAAAACACCGCTCGCCATCTGGTCTCTCCGTTCGCGGCCTCTGCGAACTGTGTGATGAGCGTGACCGGCGCCAGCTGTCCGAGTCGCCACGCTTCGGAGAGCGCGCGCCGGACGCTGCGTGGAACACTTTGCGTAGATGCGATCCCCACCCAACGGTTGAGCAGTTCGGCAATGACGGCAGCAGCCTCCGGCCCACCGATCTTCGCGACCGCCGCTACGGCTTCCACCTGTGCCGCACCGTACTCTTCGGGGGGAGTATTCAACACTATGTCGCGCAACCGCGCGAGCGCGACCGACGACCCGAGCTGTCCCACCGCGAAAACGGCGTCGCGTCGGACGACGGAATCGGGATCGGACATCAGTCGGAGCAAAATGGGCACAGCGGCCTGGTTCCCGATGCGACCCATCGCCAACGCGGCGTGACTGCGAACGATCGGATCGGGGTGACGGGAGGCGGCCCGAAACAGCGGGCCGGTGAATCGGCGAGTGTCCGACGCGGCCAGAATGCCCGCAAGCGACTCGACAACGGCTTCGTCTTGAGCGCGAAGCGGGTTCGCAACGCAGGCAGCGAGCGCCAAGCTACAGACGAATCGGATCCGGAACGGGCGCCAGAAGCTTCCGTACATCCCCGGGGATCGTCGAGATGGCATGGTTCAAATCTACAGCAATCAGCGAGGTTCGCGCGGTTGCGAGAAGCAGGTTGTCCTCCTGTCGTTCGATGGCGTACCCAAATTCGACCATTCGGCTGGCCGCCTTTCGGACCCAGCACCGCACGCGCACGAGGTCATCATACCGCGCTGGCGCGCGATAGCGAATGTGGACGTCGACGACCGGCAAGCGGAGACCGTCGGCCTCGAGGTCGCGGTAGTTCACGCCTTGCTCCGCCATGTGCCGCGTACGCGCCAGCTCACACCAGATCAGGTAGTTGGCGTGGTGAGCCACGCCCATCTGATCCGTTTCCGCGTAGCGGACCCGCACCTCGACGGATGTTTCGCCTGTG
>CAYLZR010000356.1:0-2537 GCA_964388145.1 uncultured Gemmatimonadaceae bacterium
GCGGTACGGCGGTAGCACTGCCCCTCTGTGCCTCAGTGCCTCTCCTGCCTCTCCTGCCTCTCCTGCCTCCACTGCCTCCACTGCCTTCCCTGCCTTCCCTGCCTTCCCTGCCTCTTTCCCGTATTCTTATTAATAAGCCCGCCTTTCACTCACCCCCCGACATACCGCAGCGCCGCGAAGGCCGCCTTCTGCCCCGAACGAATACAGTCCGATATGCCCACGCCGCGGTATGAATTGCCGGCCAGAAAAACGCCCGGGGTTTCGCTCGCGAGCTTCTCGATTCGGTCGACACGATCCAGGTGGCCGAGGGTGTACTGCGGCATCCCCTGGGGGTAGCGGTCCACGCGGGCGAACACGGGCTTTTGCGCGATGCCGAGTGTGGATTGCAGTTCGGTGCGGGCAAGATCGACCAGCTCGCCGTCGGACGTGCCGTCGTCGACTTCCTGTCCCGAGCGCCCGAGCAAGACCCGTGTGAGCACGTGGCCGGCGGGCGCTCGTCCCGGGAGCTTGGATGTCGCCCAGGAGCACGCCAGCGTCGCGCTGCCTTCACACCGGGGGACGACGTAGCCATACCCGTTCAAGTCCCTCGGCACGTCGGCCTCCCGGAATCCCAGCGACACGGCCGCATTCGACACAAAAGGGATGGACCGCAGATTCGCAGCGAGGTCGGCGTTTACCGAATCGACCAGGTTGGCGGCGACATTCGCCGGCGTGGCCAAGATGGCGGCCGCCGTTATGATCAACTCCCCGTTGCTCAGCTCGAGTGCGAGGCCGGCCCGGTCCCCGCCGCCCACTCGGCGAAACCCGACGACGTCGGTGTACAGAAGTACGCGCACGCGGTCGCCGAGTGGACGCTCGATCGCGTCCACGAGTTCTTGCATCCCGAACTCGAGTGAGATGAACGGGGTGGGGTATTGGGGAATCTCGCTCTTCGATGCGCGGCGGGAGTGGCGCATGCCGCGCAGTATGCTTCCGTGTTCCTGCTCCATGTCTTTGAGATTGGGCGCGACGGCGTCGAGGCTGAGTTGGTCGCCGTCGCCGCCGTAGATACCGCACAGCAACGGCTCGACGAGATAGTCGTACGCCTCATTGCCCAATCGTCGTCGAACGAACCCGGCGACTGACTCCTCCGTCTCCGCCTCGCGCCGCGGCACGAACCACTCGCCCGCGGCCCGCAGCCGTCCGAACGGCGACAGCATGCCGCTGAAGAACAGCGGCGCGATGCGCGACGGGACGAGCCCGCTCATGCCTTCCGGCAGCTTGTGCAGTTTACCGCGTCGGGAAACGAAGGCTCCGCGGGTTTCGGGGTTGGTGGGGATGATCTGTTCTTCCAGGCCCAGCTCTTTGCACAAGGCGGCCGCTTCGGGTTTGCGCGCGAGCCAGGTGTCCGGACCGCCTTCGACGAGAAACCCATCGACACGATGCGTCACGATCTTGCCGCCGAGACGGTCGTCGCTCTCGATGAGATCGACTTGAAGTCTCGCGTCTTTCCCAACGGCCTCCGCGAGATGGTACGCGGCCGTGAGACCGGTGATGCCTCCCCCCACGACGACGACGTCGCGCGGAGCGTTGTCGGTCACTCCCACCGCTACCCCCAGCCTCGGTCGCGGGCGGCTTGTCGGACCAGGCGCGCGAGACCCGACATCGTGTGTGTGTCGTCGTTGAGCATGGAGATGCGTTGGAGTGCGAATCCCATGTTCTCCGCGGCCCGGGCGAGTTCGACATCGATGTCGTAAAGAATCTCTACGTGCTCGCTCGTGAAGCCGACCGGGACGATCAACGCGCCCGGCACGTCTTGCTCGTGGAGTCGGGTGATGACGTCTCCGGCGTCCGGGCCCAGCCACGCGTCGGGCGTCATCGCGGCCGATTGATACGCGAACTCGTGCGCGTTACCGATGCCCTTGACCGCGAGAAGGCGAACGACCCCTTCCACGGTGGCACGCAGCTCGTCGGGGTAGGGATCGTTCCACTCGAGAATCCGCTCGGGCAAGCTGTGGGCAGTGAAAACAATCTGCACGCGCTCGCGGATGTCTGCGGCGAATTTGTTCAAACCGTCCGCGACGCGGGCGGCGAGCGTGTCCAACAACTCGGGCAGCAGGTGCCACCGCTCGATGGGCGCGACTTCCACCGGCGAATCGGCGTCGGCCACTTTTTCGAAGTATGCGCCGATGCTCATGCGCGAGTAGTGCGGCGCCATCACGAGGCCGACGGCTTTGGAGATCCCGGCCTCGTGCATTTCGGAAAGCGCGGTCTCGATGCGCGGCGTCCAATGCCGCATTCCCACGATGCAGCGGTACGGCGGACCGCCGTTGGAGGCGTTGAGCGACTGTTCGAGTTGTGCGGCCTGGGCGGCGGTGCGCTCCCGGATCGGCGAACGCCCACCGATGAGCCGATACCGCTCCGTCATCTCGTCGATCATCTCCTGACGCATCGGTCGCCCGCCGCGCACGTCGAGCAGGTACGGCTCGACGTCGTCGAGGGAGTCGGGGCCGCCGTAGGCCATGACCACGACGCCGATGGTTTGGGTCATGAGCGCC
>CAYLZR010000357.1:0-2530 GCA_964388145.1 uncultured Gemmatimonadaceae bacterium
CGACTTTGACCCCGAAGTGCTCGGCCAAGAAGATCGAGGATTCGCCCCTGCCGCAGCCGATGTCGAGAACGATGTCGCCTTTTTTCAGATTCATGGACCTCACCATGCGGGCGGCAAGATACAGTCCCCCGGGGGCCATGTTGTCGCCACCTCCATAGATCCCGTCCCAGGAATACGAGGCCACCTCGGGGTAATCGCTAGGGTCTAATCGCCGCAGGGACGAACAGACCCATTCGGCCCGCCTTGCGCTGCTCCCGATTCGCTCTCGGACGATCACCTGGTGGGGGAGGGTTTTCGGTGATGCCATCCTACACGACCGTGGTCAACATGAAGATGCCGACGGTTATGAACAGGATCGCTATGCCGAGCTTGACCAAGTCCGGGTTGACCCGTGCCTGCACGAGCGGACCGAGCTGCCCTCCTACGATCACTCCCGGGATGGTGAACATCACAACGCTCCGCACCTGGGTCAGCATCTGCGGATCCGCGGAGGTCGCGAAATGGTAGAAGTGTCCCAGAGATGCGACCAAGACCGACACCACGACAACGAAAATCGAGGTCGCTACGGCCACGGGTGGTGGCACCCGACAACGCACCATGAGGTGGTACTCCTGGAGCTCGGCCAGGCCGACCGATATAGCCCCGAGAAACGCCCCGCCAATCGCAGCGAACAGGCGTCCCTGATCCTTGCGTCGAATGGTATAGCAGTACTCCTTGCCCGAGCGATCCACGAGGATCGACTCGCATTCTCGCTGTGCTTCTCCTCCGATCTCTTGGTCCAGCTTCTCCCGCTCTTCTCGTTTGAGCGAGGAATAGAGTTGTGAGCCGATGAAGATGATTCCGACCGCAAAGATCGTCTTGAGAATTACCGCTGGAAACGCCTCGGCGGTGAGGCTCCCGACAATGGCGGCCGGAACGGAGAACAAGAGCAGGTCACGGCCCAGCTTGAAGTCGATGAGTCGGCGCCTCCAATACGCGACCAAACCGGAGCTGAAGCCAAACAGCTCGGTTGTCAGCGCGGTGCCGATGGCGACGGAGGGCTCCAGCTTAAGGACCAGCATGAAGAGCGGAGAAAAGAACACCGCACCGCCGATCCCGCTCGCCATGGCAATGGTCGCGATCAGGATAGAAGTCGGAAAGAGGTACCAGTACTCGATAATCAGGGATCCGGAACCGTTCTGTTAATGGCTGAGTTTTGCGTCTTCCTGACGCGCAGCATCCCACCGTAATCGTCGAACATGTCGGAAGTCATTTCCTCGTGGCTCCGGCCGTCGCCGACCGAGTTCGCATGTGTCCCGTCAAGACGTTCACGCGAAGGTGCTGCCAGGGATCGCCGCTTGTGCGCGACGTATCCTGAACGATACGACCTTCAGGAACCGGTACCGCTTTGCCGGCAGCTAGGTACGAGGAAAGGTGGTTGCGTAGCGCTTGCGAGAAACTCGCCACAGCGTCTTCCGGGGATCCGTGAACCACGAATCCTTTCAAGCCCGGAATGCGCAACGTGACGTTGCCATCTTCTTCGTGGCTGATCTCGGGGATCCAATCCATCGCCATCAGGTCCTCGATGTTGTCACTCCGCATTGTTGCCTCCCACGTGGCGCGGTTCGTCACTCAGCTCGTCGGGTTGCCTCAGCTCACTTCAGCAGAGGGCATGACCAACGTCAGCGGCACATCACCGATGTGTCGCTTATCGACGAAGATATGAAACGCATAGTCACCGTAGTTCGGGAACTCGGTGCCGGTGACTTCGATGATCATCTGGGCTTGGATCTGGGCCACGTCACCGGGTCCCATGTCCTCGAACCGTACCGGGCCCTCAATAGGTCTGGCGAGAATCGATGTGCCATCCGCATCGGTGAGGTCCATCTTCAGCTCGTGCTCGTGACCCTCGGTCTTGTGTCCAGCGACGCGGACGGTCAAGAACATCCGTCGTTGGAGCGCGGGGACCTCGGCAAACTGGATGTACCGAAATTCTCCGAGTATGAACAGCTTTCCGCTCGAATCCGAATATGCGTAATCAGAAACGGTTCCAAGCTGCAGCTGCATCGTCATGCGCCACCAGCCCCATCGAGCACGTCGGCAGCACCGACGGACGTTGTTTTCCAGAAGACCCAAGCGACAGACCACGCTGATCGCTCAAGCTCGCCTCTCAAGTTTGCCGGTCGGTGGGGCCGGCGGCTGCGCGACGGCCCCCCGTCGGTTGCAGTCTAAACCGTAGGTTCCGCCGACTCGCCAGGGTCGAGCACGTTCAGAGCACCCATCAAGTTGTCCTTACCGAACGCCTTCTCAATCGCACCGCGTCCCTCCTGATAGTGCTCCCACCCCTCGAAGTGGGCGGGGAACGCCGTCTTGATGCCGAGGGTCTTCGTAACCTTGGCGCCCTCCTCGCCGTTCATCGTGAGGCGGCGGCCGCCTACGGCCGGCACAGTGGCCGCACCCATGTGGAGAATCGCTGTTCCCACGTTGTACCGCTCGCCGATCTCCTTGATCTCATCGATCCACACCGTGTCGCCGGAGATGTAGAACGCGC
>CAYLZR010000358.1:0-2523 GCA_964388145.1 uncultured Gemmatimonadaceae bacterium
GTCTCCCCGGGCGGGTTTCTTCCACAACATGCGGAAGACGCCGGGTGTGGTCTCGCGGAGCTCGAGGTAGCCCGGCCGCACTTCGTGTGCTTCTGCGCGCGTCGGACCGCCTGGGAAGGGAAGGGGTGCCGCGGTAAACACTGTCAGGCCGAGCAAAAGACGGGAAAACCGGACGCAAACCGACGAGGACGTGCTCACCGCACGACTCCCGGGATCGAGACCAGCTCCATGCCCTCGGGCCACTCCATCGTGACCGTGTACTGGGAGAGAAGACCCTCGAAGAAATGCTGCTCCGCCTCGCGCGTCCGCTTGCTCACCAGGTCGCGATATACGGCATCCCGCACCTCCGCCAGTTCCGAGGGCCGCCCCAGATCGAGCGAATCGAGGCGGGCGAGGTGGAGACCGAACGCCGAGGTGATCGGTCCACTCCACTCACCCAGGGGCAGCTCCACCACCTGTGCCGTAAACTCCTCTCCGAACACGCCGAGCAGTTCCCGTTTGCGCATGTCGCGATGCGTCGCTGGATACATGAACGGATCACCCATCTGCTCGGGATCTGCGTTCGAGTTCGTTCTGAGCTCTTCGAGGATTGAAAGAGCACGGGCTCTGTCATGTTCTGCGTTGCGTTGCACGCGTATGTAGACCTGCGTGAAGCTGACCGTGGCCTCCTGTCGGTACAGCTCGTGGTTCGCGTCCAGATGCGCCTGAAGCTCTTGGTCGGTGGGTTCGAACGACTCGACCAGATCGGCGGTCAGGAACTCGAGCTTCTGGCGCATGCGGCGCCGGATGATCTGGTCATCTCGGTCGAGTCCCATCGCCAGGGCCTCGCGGTAGAGTACCTCTTCCTTTAGATAGTCCTCGACCAGGCCCCTGAACTCGGCCTCGGTCGGAGGGCGTTGCCAGGTGCGGCGGAAGCCCTCCATCAGACGCTCGGTCACTCCGGGCGTGATGGTGATCCGATTCGCGGACGGTTCCGCCACGTCCCCCCGTAGGACGCCGATTCCGAAGAGCACGGCGCCCAGCGCCAGGAAGTGAACCAGCGGTTCTTTCACAAATTTCTTCAATTATTTTGCTCTCCCGCGATTGGTCCACTGGCGATTGTAGCCAGTCTTGACGTCCTCAGCTCCCCGGGCTGTTGCAAGGTAGAATGAACGCGCTGAAGCCCGATATTGGCCTTTAGTTGTATACGACTGGCGGATTCGCCGCCTAGAACGCTTCGCCAACCCTGAAGTAGATCCCCCAATCCCCGTCACCCACCGCGAGGTCCATACCCACGTTCATCTGGTTTTCCGCAAACGCCGTGAACCGGAAGCTGGCACCGATGCCCGGCAAGATCTTGCCGTTGTCTGATTCGTTGATCGATTCGAACACCGTCGCCAGACCAGCGAAGCCAACCGCCCCGAACCGGTTCCGGAAGTTCCAGCGATATTCGCCCTGAACGGCCAGTAGGTAATTGCCCCGATGCGCACCCTGCGTGTATCCGCGGATGTCGCTGCGGCGGCCCACGATGTATTGCTGGTTGAACGAGAGGTCACCAAGACCCAAACCCACGAAGGCGCGCGCGGCAATCACGTCGGTCTTCTCCCTCAGCGACCAGTAGTGATTGTAGTCGAGGTCGATGGTGTTGGACCCCACCTCGTTGCCAAACGCCTCTGGGTAGGTGACGTACTTCACGTTGGTCAGGAAGCCCGACTTCGGGTAGTAGACATTGGAACGCGCATCCCAAGACGCCGACAGCCCGAGACCGTTGAGGGTCGTCGTGACTGTAGTATCGGGAGCCAAATCGCTGGTGTTACGGAACCGGGTGTGGACGAAACTGGCGCCGCCATAGATGCGCTTGTAGACACGACGCTGCACCTCGACAAAGGCAAAGCCTGCCCGCGTGTTGTACGGCACCCAGGTGTTGATTGGATTATCCAGATAAAACTGGAAGTTGATCGACCCCGATCCGCCCGCACCTGTAAGGCGCCAATCGTCTTCGGCGAGATACATTCGTGCGAACCCGAAAAAGAACCAGGTCTTGTTCGTGGAATACATGCCGAGCAGGCCGGCGATCGAGGACGGCGAGATTGTATCGCGCATTGCCGGATTGAACATCACCATGGGGAGTGCGCCAAACGATGCGCCAATCGACCGGTTGTAGTTCACGTAGGGCAGCGGCACGATCTTGTACTTGCCCTCGATTCGGCCTCCCTGGGCATTGCTACCCCCCGCGATGTCCTGGCCGGCCCCAGCGGTGGGGAGAAGGAGAAGCGCGCACGCGCCGACGAGTAAATATTGGAGACAGTTGATACGCACTAGGACCTTGGTCTGACAATTCTCGGTGGGGCCAGTCTCGCCGTCTTCATCTCCCGGGCGTATACCAGATCGGGCTCGTGTATGCTCGCTCCTGTGTCGAGGTAGGCGCACCCTCAGGGATCGCAATGCCGAACCGAAACGCATCGTACGTCGACCACCGTGGCGTGGGAATCTCGATCACTCGTGCGTAGTAGAAGGCGCGCTGATTGGGATCGAAGTCGGGAT
>CAYLZR010000359.1:0-2517 GCA_964388145.1 uncultured Gemmatimonadaceae bacterium
GCCATTCACGCGCTCTCCCAACTGAGCTACGCCCCCGTTATATTGGACGCGGACAAAAAATCCGGTGGGAACACGGCAAGCTAGCCGAGCCCCTTGAGGGTGTCAAGCGATTCGCCCTCCCTCGCGCAACAATCAAATTGGGTGTGGTGTACGTCCGGAGAGGGGGTTCCTCTACCTGGGCAACCAACTGGAGAACAGCATGCCCGCGACGGTCGTTGAACGGCTGTTGACGGTGCAGGAATACAAGGGACGGTCATGACCGAAAAAGTAAAAAAGGCAAGGGCGACGCGGAAGCCCACGCTTCGCAGAAAGCGCGGACGACGTCCTGCGCCGGCGATCGCGGTCAGCGAGGCCGATCGCGATCTGCTGGACCAGTACCTCTTTGAAGTCAGCAAGACGCCGTTGCTCACGCCTCAGGAAGAGATCTCCCTGGCCAAGTTGGTTCGGTCGGGCGATCAGGAGGCGATGCAGGAGCTGGCAAAGCGCAACCTGCGGTTTGTCATCTCCGTCGCGAAGAAATACCAGAACCGCGGGCTGCCGCTGACGGACCTCATCGGTGAAGGGAACGTCGGACTGCTCACTGCGGCTCGGAAATTCGATCCGGATCAGGGCGTCAAGTTCATCTCCTACGCCGTGTGGTGGATCCGGCAGGCAATCCTCGCCTCGCTGGCGCGCCAGGGACGGACGGTCCGGGTCCCGCTGAACCGAACCGCCGACCTGTCCAAGATCGTTCGCACCGCGGAGGCACTGCGGCAGGAGCTGCGCCGGGAACCGACGCCGGAGGAGATCTCCTTGGCCACCGGCCTATCCCTCGAGGTCGTGCAGTCGCTGGCGGCGCTCAACACGGGCGAGGTTCGGCTCGATGCGCCGTTGGAGCCCGACGGCGATCGGTCGTTGATCGAGCGCTTCATCGCGGAAGACCTCCCCGACACGGAGGAGACCTCGATGGACCGTTTCCTCAGCGACGAGATCGCAGAGGCGTTGACCACGCTTCCTCCTCGCGACGCCCGGGTCCTCAAGCTCTACTTCGGGCTGGACGGCGGCCGGGAGCACACGCTGGAGGAAATCGGCGGTATGCTCGGTGTGACGAGGGAGCGCGTCCGGCAGTTGCGCGACCGCGCCCTGCGGCGGCTGCGTGAGGGCGATGTGGGGAAGGCGCTGGCCAGCTTCGCGGCTTAAACGACATTCGTTGTTGGACTTGCAGCGCATGAGGCCGGGGGATTTCCCCTGGCCTCGTTGCGTTACCCCCCGTAGATTCGCGTCGTGTATAGAGCACTGAGTCTCACGGTTGCCAGATGGCTCTCGACCGTTGGGTCGTTGGGCCACTTTTTGTTGGACGTCGCTCGCAGCCTGCGGGACGTGCGCGTCTGGACGAGTCTCACCATGCAGCAGATGCGGCGGATCGGAGTGAATTCGGTTCCGATCGCCCTGTTCATCGCGGCGTTCACCGGGATCGTTCTGGCGCTTCAGGCGTCCTATACGCTGAGCGGAGCGGTTCCCATGTATTTCGTGGGGACGGCGGTTGGCAAGAGCGTGCTGTTGGAGTTGGGTCCGGTGTTGACGGGACTAGTTCTGGCGGGAAGGGTGGGCGCGAACATCGCGGCCGAGCTGGGAACCATGAAGGTCACCGAACAGGTGGATGCATTGGAGACGCTCGCGTACGATCCCCACTCATACCTGGTCGTGCCTCGTGTGGTGGCAGCGTCTCTGATGTTTCCTGTCATCGTGGCTATGGCCTCGGCCCTGGGTATCGTGACTGGATGGTTAACAGCCGTTTACCACCCCGATTTGAACTTGTCGAGCTTCGAGTTTTTCAAGGGGATCAAGCTTTTCTACCAGGACAAGGACATCTGGTACGGGTTGGTCAAGTCAATCTCGTTCGGTTTCGTTATTGCCCTTGTGGGGTGCATCATGGGTTTGCGCGTTCGTGGCGGTGCGGAGGGTGTCGGTCGCGCAACGACAAAAGCCGTGGTCTACGGCGCGGCCATGATTTTAGTGCTGGACGCGTTGTGGGCCGTGATCGTGTTGTGAGCATCAAGAGATGATCTCATTCAAGGACGTCAAGAAACAGTTCGATACGCACGTGGTGCTGGACGGCTTCACGCTCGACGTGCACGACGGCGAGACCATGATCATCTTGGGGTACTCGGGAACCGGCAAGAGCGTCGCGCTGAAGCACATCGTGGGGTTGTTGGAACCCGACGAGGGACACGTGGAGGTGGACGGGCAGATCGTACACATGCTGGATCGAGACGGTTTGACGGAACTCCGGTCGAACGTCGGGTACGTCTTTCAGTTTGCCGGCCTGTTCGATTCCATGACCGTCGCGGAGAACCTCGCGCTCGGGTTGAAGCGTCAACGGTTGTCGTCGGCGAACATCCGGGACCGGGTGGCCGCGTCGCTGTCGCTTGTCGACATGGAGGGAACGGAGGAGAAGTACCCGGCTCAACTGTCGGGCGGCATGCGGAAGCGTGTTGGGATCGCCCGGGCAATTGCCCTGCGTCCGAGGTACATTCT
>CAYLZR010000360.1:0-2517 GCA_964388145.1 uncultured Gemmatimonadaceae bacterium
GCCGTGCGCGCCCGGTAGCGCGTGCCGCGGTTCCGCCGAGCGGTCGTCACACCGTGCGGCGGGGCGACACGCTTTGGATCGTGTCACAACGGTACGGTGTAACGCTGGCTGAAATCAGACGCTGGAACGACATGCGGCCCACGGCAAGCGACATCAAAGTCGGACAGCGCCTGCGCGTCAGGCGGTAGCGGCTTTTTGTAGGGGTCGATCTACTGCAGTTGATCTCCGTCGTCCGGCAAATACCCTTCCAACACCAAACTTGCATAACCATTCCGCGGATCGAGACCGCTCGCAAGCAGTTGTTGCAATCGGGCGGGGCCGCGGTTGTACGCCAATAGTGCGAGTGAGAGGTCACCCGAATACCTGTCCAGCATCTGGCTCAAGAACCGGAAACCAATTCTGAGATTCAACTCGGCGTCGAACAGCTCTTCGTCCGTAAGGTCGGGTACGAACATTCTGGCCGTATTGGGCATGACCTGGGCGAGGCCGAGAGCGCCGGCGGAACTGATGGCGCGAGGATTGAATCGACTTTCGGTGTGCACGACACGGAACCCCAGTTCCGGATCGATCCCCTCGTGCAACGCGATATCGTAGATCAGCGCGGCAAGATCGCCGTCCAAGTTGAAACGAGCAGAGTATTCGAGAACGGTCTGTGCCCGTCTCAGCTCGCGAGCGGGCGCTTCGGCTACGACGGAATCCAATACCGCTTCCGGCAGGCGAAGACTTGCCAGAGTCACAGTCCCCGTGAAGACTCCGTTCGACACCACCTCTGTCCGACGCGCGGCACCGAGCAGGGCGGCTAGGAGCGCGGCGCCGCCCAGCAACGCCACTCCCCGAATCGCTAATCGTTGAGTGAGCGATAATCGGCCCACGAAATCATTGGTTTGAAGTTGCAACTCAGTCATCTATGTCTCCACGCCGCCGCGGCGGTGTTGTTAATCCTTTCGCTTCCACAGCCCACTCTTCCCACCCGACTTTTCCAGCAGACGAACGTCCTGCACTTCCATGTCGTGTCCTGCCGCCTTGACCATGTCGTACACGGTGAGTAACGCCACCGTGACCGCGGTCAACGCTTCCATCTCGACCCCCGTCCGCCCCACGCTGCTCGCCGATGCTACCACGTGAACGCCCGGTAGTTCCGGATCGGGCGTGGCTGACACGTCCACATGGTCCAGGACAATCGGGTGGCACAGCGGGATGAGATCCGCTGTTTTTTTGGCGCCCGTGGTCCCCGCCAGCTCGGCCACGCTCAGAACATCCCCCTTGGGGTTGAGGTTCCCGGCAAGCGCCTCAAACGCCTCCGGCGACAGGCGTATCCTGCCCTCTGCCACGGCCCGCCGGGCGGTTTCCGGTTTTGATCCCACATCCACCATTTTGGGTCGACCGTCGGTATCTACGTGAGAGAGCTTCATAGGGTTTCGGAGAGACTGGACGCCAACACGGCAATCGACAGCTGAGGATTCACGTTCCTCTGCGTGCTCGCGCGGTGCTCCTCGACCAACTTCAAAGCTCTTAAGTAGTTACCAACAAACGGTTTATCTTCTCCTGCCCCGATACGTAGCTCGTTTCGGAGCTGCACTGCTAACGCGTCGAGCATTGCGCTGAATTCGCCCCGGGCTCCCCAGGGCGGTTGAAGCAGCGCCTCGCCTGCCCAGGCTTCTGGCCCCCGCCGAAGGGCCGCCAGGAAGCGCTTTGCAGCGCGGCTGCCCGCGTCCGCACCGTCCCGGGCAGAGAGGGCGTTTGTCACCGATCCTTCCGCCAACACGGCGATTCGCTCCGCACTCTCAGGCTTCATGCCCACTTCAGTAACGAGCAATTTCTGTACCTCGGCGTCGGTCAATCGCCCCACTCGCACGGTCGCGAGCCGCGAGCGGATGGTGGGCAGGAGTGCGTCTGGCCGGGACGAGGTCAGCAAAAGCGTCGTATCCGAGGCCGGCTCCTCCAGCACCTTTAGGAGGGCGTTGGCAGCTTCCTGACTGGACTCCTGGACGACGAGGCGGTCGGCATCTCCAAGGACAATCACCTTTCGTTTGGCCTGGAACGGGGTCACCCCGGCTATCCGCTGTAAGAGGCGCGCAGATGCCACCCGGTGGCTCGACTGGCCGTCGGTGGGCGAATAGATGGGGTTTCGACGCCGCTCCTGGATCACTTCGGCCAGGGTTTCCTGAGCCTCTTCGACCTGCTTGTCGGCGCTGACAGACCGGCGGCTCTGTGGTAGGGGGATGAACCAGTGAAGATCCGGATGGCCCAGTCGTCGAACCTGTCTCGACGTGCGGTTGTCCGGTCCGGGCTCCGTGCCCTCATCATGACAGAAAAGCAGCTCGGCCAACCGGAGGGCGATCCGTTGCTTGCCTACCCCGACGGGTCCGGTCAGCAAAACCGACTGTGGGAACCGGCCGGCGGCGATCGTGCCTGCCAGCCGGCTCATCAGCGCCTCGTGACCGTAAAGGGGGTGCAAACTCATCGGACAGAAATGTAAGAGACCACCAATTCAAAAGGTATTGGTGAGAGATAAGT
>CAYLZR010000361.1:0-2517 GCA_964388145.1 uncultured Gemmatimonadaceae bacterium
GCCACAATGTTCTACGGGGTCTTCGCGGAGAACGGCAGACGGTTGAGCTATTGCTGTGCGGGGCACGATCCGCCGCTCCATTGGCGCGCCGGCCGAATCCGGCAGTTGGCCACCGGCGATTTCGTGATCGGCGTCGATCCGAATGAGTCGTTCTCGAAAAAGAGCCTGCCGTTGAAGAAAGACGACGTGATTGTGTTCTACACTGATGGCATCGTGGATGCGAGCAATTTCGCTGGCGACAACTTCGGTCGCGAGAGGCTCTCCGGAGCCCTGACGAAATACGCCGAGGGGACCGCGGATCAAATCGCCCAAAATATCATCTGGGATGTTCGGCGGTTTGTCGGCCTGGCCGACCAGGCGGACGACATCACGCTTGTGGTTGCGAAGATCGGTTAGCAGAACGTCTCATCAGCCCTTGTCTGAGGACCTTTCCCTCGCGGGGCTTGAGCTTGTCAGGATTGAACGACATGCCCAACCCTGTACGACAAATCCTTCTTGGAAGTTGAGTCAGCGATAGTTCCCGTAAAGGTATTCGTGCAGATAATGAATCGTTTCGTCCTTGTCGGCGTTCTCATCTTCGATGACGTCGCCGATGGAAATGATTCCGACCAGGCTTTCGTCTTCCACGACCGGCAGGTGTCGGATCCTTTTCTTACGCATCACCGACCGGCACTCAGCCTCCTTGGTACTCGGACGGCAACAGGCGACCGGCGTGGTCATGACGTCTCTGACCACTATTTCGTCGGGCGAGCCCCGCACTGCGATAACCCGGTTAAGGATGTCACGCTCGGTAAAGATGCCGACCACTTTTTCGCGACGCGTGACCACCAGGGCCCCAATATGACGCTCATTCATGAGCTTAGCGGCGTCGAAGACGCTGGCGTCGGGATCAATGGTGACGACCGGAGCTCTGTTCTTCTTGTCTAGGATGTGCTGGACGCGATACATGATTAGTAAACCTCCATCAACATCCGCCCCTCGTTCTTCATCCGCTCCGACAGGCTCGAGTTTCCCATCTGCTCTCCAATCTTGTCAATGACCTGGATACACCCCTTCTCCATACCCTTGAGCCCACACTGGTACACAAGTGTGGTGGGTTTTTCCAGCGATTGGCGAATTTCGTCGCGGTACTGCCACAATCGAACCTGCACGTATATTTTGTTGTCGCGCGTCGGCACGGCATCGGGGAAGGGGTTCTTCTCCGGCTCGCGACTCAAGGCGGTGCTGTATCGAAAGTTGGGCCGGTCGAGATACGACCGAAATTCATCATCGTAGAGAGCCGTGTCCGCGTATTGCACTCCGAAGATGAGGAAGACTTTGCGCTGGTAGTCCTGGTCGAACATCTCCTTGAGCATTCCCCGGTAAGGCGCGATACCGGTTCCCGTCGCAATAAAGATCAGATCTCGTTGGTGGAAGTCTGTCGGCAAGAGGAACCGTTTGCCGACCGGCCCGGTGATCTTGACTTTGTCACCGATCTCGCAGTCGCAGAGGTATTTCGAGCAGACGCCTGGGATGTCTGTCTCGCCTGTCTTCTGGTTATCCCAGAAATGGCGAACAACGACGGTCGAAACGGTTTTCCCATCCCCACGATCGCCCCTGGATTCCGACGAGACCGAGTACAACCGCAACGCGTGCGGCTTGCCGGTTTGCAGGTCGAACCCTTCCGGCACCACTCCGATGCTCTGGCCCGGCAGGTACGACAACCCAGGAGCGCTCAGCACGACGTGGCGGACGTCATTGGGAGGCGGTCGATTCGGAGGCGTGAGTCGGCGGTTCTCGAGTACAATTCCTGAAAGCGGATTTGTGCTCTTGAACAAATTGGAGGGAATCTCTCTCTGCGCTTCCAAGTGCACCATCACTCTGCCCAGCCCTTCGCAGTAGGCAAATCAGGCTCGGCTGGCCACATAGATGTGCAAGATTCCGTTCTGTCAGTCTGGATGGGCCAGACCTAAACCCCACTAAATTTGAGTTCTACTGCTCAGTATACCACCGAACCCGAGGCGATTCAATCATCTTCTTGGAGGCCGACATAATTCGTTTGGTGACCATAGGTTACATGATGAGGTGCGATGTGCCGATGGCCGTCCTTCTCTGCCGTGACCTCGAAGTAGAACTTGCGGACCTGAGGACGAACCCAGCCGGTCTCGGATAGCGAGTAGCCGTCTTCGTGCATCCAATTGAGGATGATGTCGCTGGCTACGGGCATGGTCCTTACATTCTTCGCTCGCAGCGTTTTCCGACCGGCTTCACGTGTTTGCTTCCCAAGTCGGTTGTCCCAATGCCATTCCCGGCGTGTTCCGTCGCTTCAGGCACACGCTATTCCGTCGAGGAGCACATAGCGGGCTGTGTGCGCACCCTGACGGATTTATACCACTTCAGAATGGAGATGCAATGCGGCGCTTCCAAGGTATAGCCTCGACTGAAACTGTGACCAAGCCTGCCCGGCGCCGTGACCGATTCACCGACCTCCACACACTCAGACCGGCGTCGGCTGCTCCTTGTTAGCTAGGCTGCACG
>CAYLZR010000362.1:0-2509 GCA_964388145.1 uncultured Gemmatimonadaceae bacterium
GCGGCTCGGCGTCAACGGACAAGACCTTCGCACCGCGCTGGATCGCGAACTGGGGAGAAAATCCCATGACTGATGCCATCAAAACATCCGGGGTGTGGTATCGCGCCGGACCGGATTTCCAACTCCACGACGTGTCGATGACCGTACCGGAAGGATGCGTGTACGGTTTCCTCGGCGCCAACGGTTCGGGCAAGACCACGACGATCCGGTTGTTGCTCGGGTTCCACCGGGTCGATCAGGGAGACATCTCGGTACTCGACCGGGAAGTCCCTAAGGACATGCCCGACATCTTGCAGCACACGGGATACGTACCCGAGCGGCCTCACCTCTATCCGTCACTCACCGTGTCGGAAGCGGTGCGGTATCACGGGGCGTTTTACAAACAGTGGGATGAGAGATGGACGGACGAACTGTTCGACCGTTTCTCACTCGCACCGCACCAGCGCATCAGCAAGCTCTCGAAAGGTGAAACCGGGAAGCTGATGATGTTGCTCGCACTTGCGCAGCGCCCGCGGTTGCTGGTGTTGGACGAGCCTACCGAGGGACTCGATCCGGTCGTGCGCCGCGACGTCATGAGCGCCTTGCTCGATTACGTGGCCGAGCAGGGCGCCACGGTGCTCATCTCGAGCCACCTGGTGCACGAGTTGGAGCGGTTTTGCAATTGGGTCGGCCTGATGGACCAAGGCCGGCTCATCTCCGAGATGCCGATGGAGCAGTTCAAGAACGGCATCAAACGACTGCGCATCATCGATCCACCCAATCGCTACGACAACTCCCCATTTGAGATCTTGTCACGCGAGCCGGTCAACGGCGGCGTGCCCGGCGAGATGATTCTCGTGCAGGGCTGGCACGCCGATATGGCCGAGTACTTCGGCCGCGTGGGGGCGTCGTTGCGCGAGGTGGTGGACTTGGACCTGGAAGAGGGATTCGTGGAACTGCTCCGCGCGTTTCGCACAGAAGCAACGGAGGGATAGACGATGTTCAAAGTGATACTCGAAACGCAGTGGAAGTGGGCGCGGATGCCGCTGCTCCTCGCTACGGTGACGGCGTTCACTGTTCCCATGATTTCCGTTCGGGGATTGGGAGAAGGCGTGTCAAGCGGGATCGCCGCTATCAACGCAATGTCCGAGATGGAAGGCGTGGCGATTGCGTATCCGTTGATAGCCGCGGCGGTTGGGTTGCTGCTAGCGCTCACGGCCTGGGGGTCCGACCATCGCCAAGGGCACTACTACGCGTTGTCGTTGCCAATCCCGAGGTGGCGATACTCGTTGCTGCGATTGGGAGCGGGATTCGTCCTGCTGGCCGGACCGGTGATCGGCATTGCGATCGGAAGCTCCGTGGCGGTGGCGGCGGCTTCCATTCCAGCCGGTTTGACGGCGTACCCGTTGGCGCTCGCCATACGCTTCGGATTGGCCGCTGCGATGTCGTACACGATTTTCTTTGCTATCGCCGCTGGAAGTCCTCGCACCGCGGGGATTATTCTCGCCGTCCTTGCCATCGTCGTGATCGCCTCGTGGGGATCGGGCAACTTTGACGGTGTTTTCATTCCGATTATGGAGCGCATCAACGACTGGCGCGCGCCGCTTGGCATCTTTGGCGGCCGCTGGATGCTCATAGACGTATGAACATTCTCATGAACGTACTGTTGCGAGCTTTGCTCGCTCTCTTGATCGCGACGGCGTTTGTCGAGACCGGATCCGCGCAAACCGTCGACGAATTGCAAGGCCGCGTCACCAACTTGGAGCGCCTCTGGCAAGAAGCCGATGCGCTCGCGCAAGAGTTGGAACGACACAGCCAATCCATTCTCACGACAGACACGATCCACGCGGGACGCCTCGTCGTGATAACAGAAACCTTTGACTCTAGACCCATTCGAGAAGCCGCTGCACTGGCCCAAGAGCAGCTCGAGAGAGAGCTCGGAGAAAACGTGGACGTCCTCGAGAACGTCCAACTCCTGGTTACTCAGATGACAGACGGCACCGTGCGAATCAAGCCCACATCACGGGCTCTACTCGTGGACGTGCCCTATCGTCGTTTGGCGGAGGTAATCGTCAACGAAGCGTACAACGCTCTGGATCTCGTATACAACCGTCCGTTTCGTGATTGGCTCGGCGTACAAACGCCCACGGTTTCGGACGATCTGGATTTGCGCCAAGCGTACACCGAACTTGTTACGGCGCCGTTCACCTCCACCAGCGGGTGCATGCTAGGACACCTGGCCGAATGCCGCAAAGCCCTCGGAATGATCCCAACGGACGATTATCTCAACACCTGGTACACCGCCGACGACCGCCGTACGCTCGTGCTGGAACGCCAGCGGTCATCGGATCGCCTGTATCCGATCCAAGCCGCAAGGTACGACGACTGCGTCGATAGCAGTGACGATGAAGCCTGTGCGACGTTCCTACGAGCCGAAGGTCGGATTCAAAGAACTCGCCCGCCGCTGTCGGCAAGTGTGCGTAGTTCGCTCGTACGACACGCGCTCGACGTGGGTGGGTCCGGCTCGTAC